>JBEIDC010000022.1:0-30302 GCA_040383665.1 Caulobacter sp. | reverse complement strand
GATGGCGTGGCCTCGCCTGGCGAAGGCGGCTTCGGCGGTGGCGGCGGTGGCGGTGGCGGCGGTGGCGGCGGCGGTGGCGGCGGCGGCGGCGGAGCCGCTGCGGACTGCCCGACCGGTTTCGCCAACGCTGGTGAAATCAACGCCCTTGTCGGCGGCACCCTTCGCGTCTGCCGTCTTCCGTCGCTGATCACCGGCACCTTCCAGGTTCCGCTGCGCGCCGGCACCATCTACTCCGTCAGCGGCCGCACCGACGTGGGTGAAGACCGGGGCGGCAATGCCGGCGCTCCGATCCCCGGCGCCCAGCAGGGCGTCCTGAACATCGATCCCGGCGTCCGCATCTTCGGCACCTCCGGCTCCGACTACATCATCGTCAACCGCGGTTCGCGCATCGTCGCCGAAGGCTCCGCGACCCAGCCGATAATCCTGACCAGCCGTCAGAACATCGAGGGCTCGACCACGACCGACTCGATCGGTCAGTGGGGCGGGCTTGTCCTCGCCGGCCGCGCCCGGATCTCGAACTGCACCGCCGCCCAGTACGGCACGCCGGCCTGTGAATCCCCGACGGAAGGCACCACGGCGCTCCACGGCGGCAACAACGACGGCGACAGCAGCGGCGTCCTCAAGTACGTCCGCGTGATGTTCTCGGGCTTCTCTGTCGTCCCGAACCGCGAACTGAACGGCATCACCTTCGCCGGCGTCGGCAACGGAACGGTCGTCCAGTACGTCCAGGTCCACAACAGTTCCGACGACGGCATCGAGTTCTTCGGTGGCACCGTCAACCTCAAGAATATCGTCCTGACCGGCAACGACGACGACAGCCTCGACACCGACGAAGGCTACCGCGGCGGCATGCAGTACGGCATCGTCGTGCAGCGTCCCGGCGGCGGTGACCGCATGATCGAAGCCAGCTACTTCAGCCTTGCCTCGACCAACCCCAAGCCGAGCCCGCAGATCTCGAACTTCACGTTCGTTGGTCGCAGCTCCAGCAGCGCCCGCTGGATCTTCAACACCGGCACCGACGTCAAGCTGTACAACTCCGTCGTGACGTCCCCGACTGGCACCACCGGCGCCTGCCTGGACATCGACAACATGCCCGACACGATCGGCACGTTCCGCTCGGTCTTCATGTCCTGCCCGACCGCCTTCGATGCCGATGCCGACAACGAGGCGGCGATCTTCACCGACGCCAGCAACACGGCGAACGGAACTTCGACCCTGACCAGCGTCTTCATCAACGGCGCCAACGAAACGGCCGTTGTCGCGACCAACCCGGTCCCGCTGAACGCCCTGGCCTTCTCCCCGGTGACCTACATCGGCGGCGTCAAGGACTCGGCCGACAACTGGTACGCCGGCTGGACCTGCAGCCCCCTGATTGGCCAGGCCGCGTGCTGATAGTTCGCGGGCGGCGGCCAGGAGGTCGCCGCCCGCACTTTATTCTTAGCCTGTTAATGACAAGGCCCAGACCATGAAGCTCTTTGCGCCCTCGTTGGGCAGCCTGCTGCTCGCAACGACCGCCCTTGCGGCGCCGCAGTTCGCCCTGGCGCAGGAAGCGCCTCCGCCAGCTGACCAAGGCGCCGACGTTGAAGTCGAGGAACTCGTCGTCCTCGGCAAGAACATCCCCGAACCGATGCGCGAGACCTCCGAGGTCGCCTCCTTCCTCACCGCCGAGGACCTGGTGCGTTCGGGCGACGACAGCGCCGCTGAAGCCCTTACCCGCCTGTCCGGCGTCAGCCTGCTGGGCGGCAAGTTCGTCTACGTCCGCGGCCTTGGTGAGCGGTACTCCTCGGCCCTCCTCAACGGTTCGCCGCTGCCGAGCCCCGAGCCCCTGCAGCGCGTCGTTCCGCTCGACCTGTTCCCGGCGAGCATCCTGGAAAACACGCTTGTCCAGAAGACCTACTCGGCCAACTTCCAGGGCGAGTTCGGCGGCGGCGTTATCAATCTGCGCACCCTTCGTACGCCGAATGAGCCGTTCTTCTCGATCTCGACCAGCGTCGGCGCCAATTCCGAGACGACCCTGAAGAGCGGTCTGACCTACTACGGTTCCGATACCGACTGGCTGGGCTATGACAGCGGCGCCCGCGAGCTTCCGAACCAGCTTCAGGCCGCCTTCGAAAGCGGCAAGCGGATCATCGTCGGTGCGGATTTCACGGCCAACGACATTGTCTACCTGGGCAGCAGCTTCAACAACGCAGCGCTGAATCTGATCCAGAAGAAGAACGAGATCGCGCCGAACTTCGGCGTTGATCTGTCGGCTGGGCGGGCTTTCGATCTCGATTTCGCCACCTTGGGCGTGATCGCCGTCGCCGGCTACGACAACGGCTGGAAGACGCGGAACGGCGCGCAGCAAATCGGCTTTGTGTCCGCCGGCAAGATCGCGCCGGACAGCGACTTCGACTTTACCTCGACCCAGAACGATCTGCTCGTGAATGCCCTGGTGGGTGTCAGCCTCGACATGGGTGACCACGTCGTCACCTGGACCAACCTCTACATCCACAACACCAGCAAGGAAGCCCGTGTCCGGGACGGCTTTGACGCCGGCTACGGCGGCATCGTCCGCGACGACTACACCGAGTGGTTCGAGCGCACCCTGACCAGCACCCAGCTCGTCGGTGAACACAAGTGGGACGACTTTGAGCTGGACTGGCGCGGTTCGTTCGCTCGCACGACGCGCGACTCCCCGTACGAGAAGAGCATCCGCTACCGTCTCGAGAACGGTGTCTACTATCACAGCGCCGCGCAGGAGCAGAACTACACCCGCTTCAGCGAAGTCGATGACTCCGTTCGCAGCTTCGCGATCGACGGCAAGTACATCTACGCGCTGTCGGACGCTCGCGAGGCGGTCATCAGCGGCGGCCTGTTCTGGATGGAGAACACCCGCGACGCGATCCAGCGCGAGTTCCGCTTCCTGATCTTCAACCAGGCCCTGCCGCTGAACGTGCAGGACGACCGGGTGGACTACCTCTTCTCCGACTACAACATGGGCGTGAATGGCCTGATGTTGCGTGAGACGACCGGCGGCGAAGGCGCGGCGGCCTACGATGCCGGCCTGGACAACCGCGCTGCCTACCTGCAGGCGGATGTCGAGATCATTCCGCTGGTGCAGGTCACCGTGGGCCTTCGCTACGAGGACGCGGAGCAGTTCGTCAAACCGGCCGCGATCTTCGCGGGCGATCCGGTGCCGTTCGCGCCGGCTCCCCCTCGAGAACCAGTACTGGCTGCCGGCGGCGACGGTGACCTGGAACTTCGCGGAAGACATGCAACTCCGCTTCGGCGCGTCCCAGACCATCGCTCGCCCGCAGTTCCGCGAGCTGGCGCCCCAGACCTATCTGGATCCGGACACCGACCGCACCTACCTCGGCAACCCGAACCTGGTCGACAGCAAGCTGACCAACCTTGACGCCCGCTTCGAGTGGTACTTCGCGCGCGACCAGTATCTGACCGCCGGATTCTTCTACAAGGATATCGAAAAGCCGGTCGAGCTGTACCTGATCAGCGCCGGCAGCGCGCCGATCACCTCGTTCGTCAATGCGCCGCAGGCCAACCTCTACGGCATCGAACTCGACGTGAAGAAGTACTTCGAGTTTGACTCGGACGTCGCCTGGATCGCCAGCAAGCGCTGGCTCGTGTCCGCCAACTACACCTTCAGCAAGTCCGAGCTGAAGGTCGGTGCCGGCGACGTCGTGTTCCCGGTGACCGCCGACGGCTCTTCGCGTATCGCCACCGATTTTGTGACCGACGGCGACCCGATGCAGGGCCAGGCGGACCAACTCGCCAACCTGCAACTGGGCTTCGAGGACGATGAAGCGCAGTCCCAGGCGACGCTTCTGATCGGCTACTCCAGCGAACGCGTGATCGCGCGTGACCGGATCGGCTTCCCGGATGTCGTGCAGGAAGCGGCGACGTTCATCGACTTCACCTACCGCCGCGGCTTCACGGCCTGGGATCGGGAGTTCACCGTCGGTTTCGAAGCGCGCAACCTGACTGGCGAGGACTTCGAACAGACCCAGACACAGGGCGGCGGATCGATCGACTTCTACCGCTACGACCTCGGTCGCAGCGTCTCCCTGAGCCTGTCCTCGCGGTTCTGACTTCGGCCGGCCATGCGACGCCTCTGTCGCATGGCCGGTTTCCGTTTTTGGCCAGTGTCACTATAGCGTCGCAAAACCTGCACGAACCTGCATCGTTGGCCGACTACTCCGAGTACGGCCTATAATCAGACCGTAGGGGCGACCGTCTTGAGACTGCCGGATCTGTCGAGTGTGGTCGCCGACCCGCAACGCTCGCTCTGGGTCGCGGCGGAAGTCCTGCTGGTCATTCTGCTGGGCGTCCAGGCGGCGAGGCTGGGCTGGACTGTCCTCTCGCCCGCGCCGGTTTCGGTCCCTTCCGTCATCGCCTCCGGCGAGGACCGCCTCGCCATCCTCAAGCGCTTTGATCCGTTTTTCCGGGCCGCGCCGGAGGCCCTGACCACGGCCACCGCCCAAGCCTTCCGCCTTCATGGCGTGCGCGTCGGCGGCGGCGGTTCCGGTTCGGCGATTCTCGGCACACCCGACGGTCTCCAGCGGTCCTTCGCGGTCGGAGACGAGGTCGCACCGAACGTCCGCCTGGTCTCGGTCGCGGAAGACCATGTCGTCCTGGCGCGCGGCGGTGTCCGCAGCACGCTTCATTTCCCGCCCGCCGAACCCGGCGCTCTTCAGAGCATGGTCCAACCGTGAGACTTTTCGCGTTCGCAGCACTGCTGACCGCCCTTTCCGTCGCGCCCCTGGGCGAGGCCCGGGCGCAGACACAGGTCCTCAACGTCCAGGACGCCGATATCCGCGCCTTCATCCAGGATGTGTCGCGCAGCACCGGCTACACCTTCGTCATCGACCCCCGGGTCAAGGGCGTGGTGTCGGTCAGCAGCAGCGGCCCGCTGAACCGGACCGAGCTGTTCGACGTCTTCCTGTCCACGCTGCGGGCCAACAACTTTGTGGCGATCCCCACGGGATCAGGCGCCTACCGGATCGAGCCGTCCGACAACGCCGCCCGCCAGCCCTCGGCAGCCGGCGGTCAGTTCACCACCCAGGTCTTCCGCCTGCGCAGCATCGACGCCCAGGCGGCGGCGGACATCCTCAAGCCGCTGGTCGGTCCCCAGGGGCAGGTGATCGCCAATCCTCGCGGCAACACCCTGGTCGTCGCCGACTACGCGGACAATGTCCGTCGTATCCGCGGGCTCATCACCCAGATCGACCAGGACCGTTCCAGCACCCGCGCGATCACGCTGCGCAACAGTTCGGCCCGCGAAGTGGCCGCTGTGATCTCCAGTCTGACCGCGCTGTCGGGCGCCGACGGAAAGCCGACGCGCGGCCCGGTCTCGGTCGTGGCGGTTGAGGGCAGCAACACGGTGCTGCTGCGCGGCGAACCCGAGGCGATTGACCGGCTGCTGCCGCTGATCGCCGACCTCGACCAGCGCGCCCGGTCCAACGACGACGTGAAGGTCATCTTCCTCAAGCACGCGAACGCCGAGCAGATGCTGCCGGTGCTGCAACAGCTGCTGGGCCTGCCGGTGTCCGGCGCGGCCGCGACGTCGGCCGAAGGAACCCGCGCGCCCGTCGAAGCCGCGGTCCCCCAGCCGGCCGGCAGCCTCCGCGTGGGCATCGCCCGCTATCCCGGCGCCAACGCCCTGGTCATCAGCGCGCCGCCGGACACCCAGCGCATGCTCGCCGAGGTCATCACCAAGCTCGACGTGCGCCGCGAGCAGGTCCTGGTCGAGGCCATCGTGGTGGAGGTCTCTGACACAGCGGCCCGGGAACTCGGCGTCCAGTTCATCCTCGGCGGCGGCAAGGGCGACGTGCCCTTCGCCGTCACCAACTACTCCAACACCGCGCCCAACATCCTGGCCCTGGCCGGCGCGGTCGCCGGCGAAGAGAGCCTTCCGAAGGATTCCTTGACCCTGGCCGCCCTGCGGGAGGCGGCCGTGTCCTCGCTGCTCGGCGCCAACGGCCTGCTGACCGGCGGGGTGGGGCAGCTCGACAACGGCGCGATCTTCGGCGTTATCGTCAACGCCGTCCGCCGCGACACCGGCTCGCGCCTGCTGTCGACGCCGTCTGTGCTGACCCTCGACAACGAGGAGGCCACCTTCCTGGTCGGCCAGGAAGTGCCGATCACCACCGGCGAGGTGATGGGCAGCGCCAACAGCAACCCGTTCAGAACTATCCAGCGCCAGAACGTCGGCATCCAGCTGGAGGTCAAGCCACAGATCAACGCCGGGGGCGGCATCACCCTGTCCCTGCGCCAGGAGGTGTCGTCCGTGGCGGGCCCCGTGGCGAAGGGCTCCTCCGAGCTGATCTTCAACAAGCGCGAGCTGGAGACCACGGTTCTGGTCGATGACGGCGATATCGTCGTTCTGGGCGGGCTCCTGGACGAGAACGAGCGCATGTCTGTCGACGCGGTGCCCGGCCTCAGCGAGGTCCCGGTGGTGGGGGGGCTCTTCAAGAGCCGCGCCCGGACGGGCGGCCGGACCAATCTGATGATCTTCATTCGCCCGAGGATCATCCACAGCGCGGCAGACGCACAGGCGGTCACCGCGCCGCGATACGACTTCATCCGCAGCGATCCGGCCCTGGTCGACCGGACGGGCGCC
This sequence comes from Caulobacter sp., assembly GCA_040383665.1. Taxonomy (GTDB): domain Bacteria; phylum Pseudomonadota; class Alphaproteobacteria; order Caulobacterales; family Caulobacteraceae; genus Caulobacter. Next base: position 23,683 of record JBEIDC010000022.1, on the reverse strand, counting down.
AACGCGCTCGACGCGCTTGTCCAGGACTACCTGCGGACCCTGCCGCCGGTCGCGCCGCCGCCGGCGACGTCGCCCGCCGCGACCCCGATCGCCGCCGAGCCGCTGCCGCCGGCGTCAGGGAGCGACCTTCAGGGCGGCCCTCGATGAGCGTCGCCGCGTCGGAGCCGGCGCTGCCCTACGCCTTCGCCCGGCGGCACAGCGTCATCCTGCTTGAAGCCGACGACCTGCCCCGGATCGGTCTCCGCGAAGGCGCGGATCCACGCGCCCTGATCGAGGTCCGACGGGCGCTCGGCCGGCCGCTGGCGGTCGAGTCCATGACCAGCGCCGCCTTTGATCGGCGGATCTCCGAGATCTACGCCGACGCCAGCCTCGGTGTTCAGGCCGCCGACGGCCTTGAATTCGGCGGCGGGCTCGACGGCATGCTCGAGGACCTGCCGACGACGGCGGACCTTCTCGACCCGCAGGACGACGCGCCGATCATCCGCCTGATCAACGGGTTGATCGCTGAGGCGGTGCGGCGGGGCGCCTCCGACGTGCATATCGAGCCCTACGAAGCCGCGCTCCTGGTGCGTCTGCGGGTCGACGGCCTCCTGCAGGAAGTGCTGTCGCTGCCCAATCGCGTCGCGCCGATGCTTGTCTCGCGGGTCAAGGTCATGGCGCGCCTCGACATCGCCGAGAAACGCATCCCCCAGGACGGCCGGATCTCGCTGACCCTCGCGGGCCGGGCCTTCGACGTGCGCGTATCGACCCTGCCGTCGCGGGGCGGCGAGCGGGTGGTCATGCGCATCCTCGACAAGGATCAGGCCGGTCTGAAGCTGCAGGACCTGGGCATGTCGCCGGAGGTCTACGCCGCGTTCGAGGCCGCGCTGCGTGAGCCGAACGGCATCATCCTGGTCACTGGTCCGACCGGCTCGGGCAAGACAACCAGCCTCTACGCCGGTCTGGGCCTGCTCAACGACGCCCGCCGCAACATCCTGACCATCGAGGATCCGGTCGAGTACGCCGTCCACGGTGTTGGCCAGACCCAGGTCAACAACAAGGTCGGCATGACCTTCGCGGCCGGCCTGCGCGCCATCCTCCGCCAGGACCCCGACGTGGTCATGGTCGGCGAGATCCGCGACACCGAGACGGCCCAGGTCGCGGTACAGGCCAGCCTCACCGGCCACCTCGTCCTGTCGACGGTGCACACCAACAACGCCGCCGGGGCGGTGACCCGTCTGCGGGACATGGGCATCGAGCCCTTCCTGCTGGCCTCGACCCTGCGTCTTGTCGTGGCCCAGCGGCTGGTGCGCCGCCTGTGCACCGCCTGCCGTCAGCCGTCGCCGGCTGATCCCGAGTCCGCGCGTCTGCTGGGCATAGAGCCGGATCACCCGCTCTGGCGCCCGGTGGGCTGCCCGTCCTGCAACAATACCGGCTACGCCGGCCGCGTCGGCATCTACGAGGCGATCCGCGTCGATGATCGTGCGCGGCGACTGATCGCCGAGAGCGCCGATGAGGATGTGCTCGCCCGCGTCGGCGCCGAAGCGACCGGTGATCTGGCCGCCGCCGCCCGCGCCCGCGTCCTCGACGGCTCCACGACGCTGGAGGAGGCCATCCGGGTCACGCGCCAGGAGGCGGATGTCAGTGGCGGCGTTTGACTACATCGCGCTGGACGCCGGCGGCCATCCCCGCAAGGGCTTGATCCGGGCGGTCGACGCCGACGCCGCGCGCGCCAGCCTGAAGCGTCGTCGCCTCGCCCCGGTGAAGATCGAGGCGGCCGCCCAGGACGCCGCCCCGCCGAAGCGGCCGCTGATCGGGCCGCGCGGCCTGGACGGCAAGGTGCTGTCGGTGCTGACCCGCCAGCTTGCGACCCTTGTCGCGGTGACGCCGCTTGAGGAAGCGCTGCGCACCATGGCCCAGCAGGCCGACTCCCCCCGCATCGGCCGCGCGCTGACCGTGGTGCATGACGGCGTCCTCGAGGGTTTCCGGCTGTCCGACGCCATGGGTCGCCCCGGCGCGGGCTTTCCGCCGCTCTACCGGGCCATGGTTGCGGCCGGCGAAAACTCCGGCGCGCTCCCGGACATCCTCGAACGGCTGGCTGATCTCTACGAGCAGCAGCAGCAGGTCGCCGCCAAGGTCACCGCCGCCCTGGTCTATCCGATCGTGCTGGCGGTCACGGCCATTCTCGTCGTCATCGCCCTGATGACCTTCGTGGTGCCCAAGGTCGTCGACCAGTTCGACTCCATGGGCCAGGCGCTGCCGTTGCTCACCCGCGTGGTGATGGGAATCTCGGCCTTCCTTTCCAACCACGGCCTCGTGCTGCTGTCGGTCATCGCCGTCCTGGTCCTGCTGTTCCTGCAGGCCCTGAAGCAGCCGGACTTCCGCCGGAAGGTCGATGGCGCCCTGCTCCGCTTGCCCGTGATCGGCCGGCTGATCCGGGACGTGCAGGCGGCCCGCCTGGCGCGGACCCTGGCCACCATGATCGCGGCCGGCGTGCCTGTGTTGCAGGGTCTGGAGATGACGGCGCGCACCGTCCGCAACACCGTGATGCGCGAGGCCATGACCACCATGGCGGACTCCATCCGCGAGGGCGGCGGCCTCTCCGCCGCCATGCGCCGGGTCGGCGTCTTCCCGCCGATCCTCGTCTACATGACCGCCAGCGGCGAAAGTTCGGCCCGGCTCGACATGATGCTCGGTCGGGCCGCCGACTACCTGGAGCGGGAGTTCAACACCTTCACCACCGCCGCGCTCAGCCTGCTCGAGCCGGCGATCATCGTGGTGATGGGCGGGGTGGTCGCCACGATCGTCCTGTCGATCCTGCTCCCGATCCTGCAACTTAACTCGCTGGCCCTGGGCTAGAAAGGACCTTTTCCATGCAGGCCGATACCCTCATCGCCCGCCGACGCTCCGAAGCGGGTTTCACCCTGATCGAGATGATGGTCGTGGTTGTGATCCTCGGCCTGTTGGCGACGATCGTCGTCATCAACGTCCTGCCCAGCCAGGACCGGGCCATGCGGGAGAAGGCCCGAGCCGACATCGCCGTGCTCGAACAGGCGGTGGAGAGCTACCGCCTGGACACCTTCGCCTACCCGACAGCCGCGGAAGGCCTCGGGGCGCTGGTGCAGGTGCCGTCGACCCTGGCCCGGGCTGATCGCTATCGTGAGGGCGGCTACGTCAAGCGCCTGCCCAACGACCCCTGGGGCAACCCGTATCAGTACGCGCGGCCCGGCAAGCACGGGCCCTTCGACATCTACTCCTTCGGCGCCGACGACCGGGAGGGGGGAGAGAAGAACGATGCCGATATCGGCAACTGGCAGTGATCGCCGTCGCGAGGCCGGCTTCACGCTGACAGAGCTGATGGTCGTCCTGACCATCATCGGCCTGCTGGCGACCGTCGTCGTCCTGGCGATGACCGATGGCCGGCCGTCTGGCGCTCAGGAGGCGGAGCGTTTCGCCGCCCGGCTGGTCAGGGCCCGCGACGAGGCCCTGATGACCAACCGCACCGTCGAGGTAGCGGTCTCGCCGCGTGGCTATGCGTTCCGGGTGGGTGGTCCGCAGGGCTGGACGCCGCTGGAAGACGGGCCGTTCCGCGAGGTGGCCTGGTCTCCCGAGACACGGCTGTCGGCGACCGATGCGGTCGAGCAGGTCGCCTTCGATCCGGCGGGCGTCGCCACGCCGGCCGACTACGTCATCACGCGCGGGGCCCGGAGCAGCCGCGTCACCGTCGATACAGCGGGAAATGTCAGGGTCGATGACGCGACAGCGCGCTGAGCAGGGGTTCACCCTTATCGAGGTGCTCGTGGCGATGTCTGTGTTCAGCATCGCGGCGCTGGCGCTCGTCAATGTCTCCGGAGAGAACACCCGGACCGCCGCCGCCATCGAAGCCCGTGTCATCGCCGGCGTGGTGGCTGACAATCGCATCGCCGAGGCGCTGATCGACTGGCCGCCGATCGGCGAGTCCGCGGGTGTTGACCAGGCCGGCGACCGGCCCTGGCGCTGGGTCCGCAAGGTCAGCCGGACCAGCGATCCCGAGGTGCTGCGGATCGATGTCATCGTCGGTCGCCCCGACGACAGGCGCACGCTCGCCGAAGCCACAGCGTTCCGGGGGCGTCGATGAAGGGCTTCACCCTCGTCGAGATGCTGGCGGCGCTGTTCGTCTTTGGCCTGGTCTCCGCGGCAGGCGCCCTGGTCATGGGCTCGACCCTCGACGGTCAGACCGCTGTTCGCTCGCGGATGGATCAGCTTGGCGCGTTCCAACGCACCCGCATTTTGTTGAAGGCCGACCTGAGCCAGCTGTCGACCCGCCGCACCCGTGACGCCGGCGGCGTACAGGCGGCCGGGGCCTTCATCGGCCGCCAGCCGGAGGAGGGGGCGCCGTTCATGCTGCTGGCCCGCCACGGCTGGGAGAATCCGGGCGCGACGCAGCGGCCGTCGGTGCAGCGCGTCGACTATCGTCTGGTCGAGGGACGGCTGGAGCGCATCACCCGCACGGCGCTGGACGGTGCGCCGGCGGGCCAGCCGCAGATCCTGCTCGAAGGCGTCGACCAGCTGCAGGTGGCCTATCTCTACAGGGGCGCCTGGTCGCCCGCCTGGACGGCGACGCCGACCGCTGAACTGCCGCAGGCCGTGCGCATCGCCTTTCGGGTCGAGGGGCTCGGTCGGTTCGAACAGGTCCTGCTCACGCCGGGGAGTCTCAGATGAGGCGCGCCGAAGAGAAGGGCGCGGCCCTGCTGACCGTGCTGCTGCTGGTGGCCGTGATGTCGATCATCGCCGTCGGCGTGCTGGATGACATCCGGTTCGGCGTCCACCGAACCGCCAACGCCACGGGGCGCAATCAGGCCCAGCTGTATGCGCTGGGCGCCGAGGAGCTGGCGCGCGCGCGCATCGCCCGCCTTGCCCGGCTCGACTCCGCGCGCACGACGTTGAAGGGCGACTGGAATGGCCGGGCCTTCACCTTCCCGATCGAGAACGGGGTGATGACAGGCCGCATCACCGACGCCACCGGCTGCTTCAATCTGAACAGCGTAACCGAGGGGCGGGCCGAGCGCCTCGTTCGCCGCGAACTGGGCGTCCGGCAGATGGTGATCCTGCTCGGCGCCCTGGGCATTCCGGACGGCCGGGGCCAGACCCTGGCCAACAACCTCGCCGACTGGATCGACACCGACGACATCGCGATGGGCGGCGCCGAGGATCAGGACTACGCCCGCGGCGCGCCGGTATACCGCACCGGAGGGGCGATGCTGGCCGAGGTGAGTGAGCTGAGAATGGTGCGCGGATTCACGCCGGACGTCTATGACCGGCTCCGCCCCTACGTCTGCGCCCCGCCCACAACCGACCTGTCGCCGATCAACGTCAACACGCTGGCGCCCGACCGGTCCGTCCTGATCACCATGGTCACCCTGGGCGCCATTCCTCCCGAGGCCGGCGCCCGGCTCCTCGCCGGACGACCGACCGACGGCTGGGACAATCTTCAGACCTTCTGGAACGACCCTATCCTCGTGGACCAGGTTCCGGAGGACGCCGCACGCGACCAGATGGCGCTGCGGACCCGTTTCTTCTCCCTCGACGCCGACGTCACCTTCGCCGGCTCAACCGCCACGCTCAACGCCCTGCTCGAGGTTGATCCCTCGGGTGCGGTGAAGCTCGCTGCGCGCCGCTGGACCCGCGACGAATGATCCCCACACGCCTTGTACTCTTCTCGACGCCTGCCGAACCCTGGCCATGGCTCACGTTCACGGAGGATGGCGCGATCCTGCAGCGCGGTGTCCTGCTACCGGACGCACCGCCGCCGGATACACCGGTCATCGACCGGATGGTCGTCCCCGGAGCCGACGTGGTCGCCCGCTGGCTGGACCTGCCGGATCGGAATGATCGGCAGGCTCGCTCGGCGGCCGCCTTCCTGCTTCAGGACGATATCGCCGACGATGGCGCAGACCTGCACATCTCAGTCGGAGCGAGCGATGTCGGTGGACAGCGGCTGGCGGCCGTCACCACGGTATCCCGGGTCCAGGCCTGGCTGGATGCGGCGGCGACGCGCGGCGTCTGTCCGGTCTCGGTCACGCCTGATTACCTGATGCTCCATCCCGATGATGAAGGGCAGACCCTGGTCGCGGGGTTCGGCTGGCTGCTGGCGGTCCGCGGGCCAGGACTGGCCTTTTCGGCAGAGCGCCCGCTGGCGGAGGCGGTGCTGGGCAATCGGCCCCGCCGGATGCTGGCGCTCAATGAACTGGAGCCGATGCTGGCCCGCGCCGCCGGTTCTCCCGAGGTCAACCTCCTGCAGGGTGCGTTTGGCCCCCGCTCCGAGCAACCGGGGGTTGGAAACGTCCGGCGGATGATCATCCTCGCGCTTGCATTGCTGGTGTCGCCGCTGGTGCTGAACGTCGCCCAGGTCGGTGTCGACCTGTTCGCCGCGCGGCAGGCCGAGAGTCGCGGCGGGGACGGCGCCCGCGGCCCCAGGCCCCGGGCGGTGGGCGCCGGCGCCCAAATCGCGGTGGGGCGGGCGCGGCTGGCCGCGCGCCGCGCCGTCGCGGGCGCCCGCGTCCTCTGGCCCCGGTCTGTGCCCGCCGGCTCCGATATCGCGGTGGTCCGGACGCAACTGGCCGAGCATCAGGCTTCCGACCGGTTCGCCGACCTGGCCGCCGACCTGTTCACCGCGATCGAGCGCACACCGGGCGCCCAGATCGACAGTCTTGCCTATGGTCCGTCAGGCCTGAGCGCGGGCCTGTCCTACGGCAACTACTCGGACATGGACCAACTGATCACGGCCGGCGGCCGCGTCGGGCTGCTGATCGTCGCCGACAGCACCGTCACCGAGGGCGGCCGGATCACCAGCGACATCAGCGTCAGGAGGCAGCCATGACCTTGCTGCAGACCGCCCGCGACTTCTGGGCCCAACGCACGTCGCGCGAACGCCTTATGCTGCAGGGCCTGGCCATCGTCCTGGGCGGGGTGCTGTTCTGGTACGGCGTGCTGACCCCGCTGAACAAGGCGAGGGCGTGGGCGCGCGATGAGCGTCTGGCCGCCGCGGCCGACCTTGCCGCCGTCAAGACCCTCGCCCGGGCCGGGACCGCGCGCGCAGCCCAGCCAGATGGTCCAGGCCTGGCCGGGGTCGTCGACACCGCCGCGGCGGCGTCCGGGATCACGATCGAGCGGCGGCGCGAGGAGGGCGATGGTCGCCTGACTGTCTGGATCACTGCTGTCCAGCCTCGCGTCCTCATGCAGTGGATCGACGGGCTGCGGACGGCCCATGGCATATCGGTCGTCGGTCTGAGCGCGGACAAGGCCGACGACAGAAGCCTGTCGGTTGAAGTCTCCTTCGAGCGGGCCGGCGCATGACCAATCGCAACCTGTTGTTCGTGTTCATCGCCGCGCTGGTGGCGGCGCTTCCGCTGTCCGTACCCCTCGCGATCGGACTGGCCGCCGGCGGCGGAAAGCGACTGTCCTTCGTCGAGGCTCGCGGCGTGATCTGGAATGGCGAGATCCGGCAAGCGAAGCTGGGCTCTCTGGCGCTTGGGGATCTGTCGGTCGCGCTGGATCCGCTGGCGCTCCTGACCGGCCAGACCAGGGTCGCGATCAGGGCGTCCGGCGGAGATGTGAAAGGGGCCGGGCGGATCGCGCTGACCCGCCGGTCGCCAGGGGTGGAGCGCTTTACGGGCTCGCTGCCGTTGTCGGCGTTGGGCCTTGCCGGTTCGTTGACCGGCGAGCTCGTCGCCCGCGACGTGACCGCTGCTTTCGACAACGGCGCGTGCCACGAGGCCGCAGGCGAGATCACGGCGGTGGTTCAGGGCCTGGGGGCCAACCCGGTGGCGCTGAAGGGACGCCCTATCTGCCAGGGCCCGGTTCTGGCCCTTCCGCTGACCGGCGCCGTCGACGGCATGGCGCTTGACCTGGTGGTCCGGCTGCAGGCCGATGGGCGGTACCAGCTCGAAGCGACGGTCAAGACGACGGATCCGGCCTTCGGGGCGATCCTCGGGGCCGAAGGGTTCACCAGCGTTCCGGGCGGCTATGGCCGGAGCAGTGAAGGACAACTGTGATGACGAGCTATTGGCCAGGAGCGATCGGCGGAGCGCTCGCGGCGATCTGCTGCGTGGCGGCGTCACCGGCGTTCGCTGAAGCCGCGCCGGCTCCGACCGGGGGGCTGCCACTCGAGGCGCTGCCGACCCAGACCCTGGCCGGCGGCCAGTGCGCGCTGTTCCTGTGGGCCCGCACAACGCCGCCCCGGCGGGTGTTCATGGCGTTGCAGGATCCGGCGGTGGCCCGTATCCGGGTCGATGGTCGCAGCGTCGACCTGCCGCGCATGGCGGCGGAGGGCGAGAACGCCTACGGCCATGCGCCGATGCAGCGCTACGAAGGCGAGGGCATCGTGTTGACCATGACCATCCAGATGGACGCCCGCAGCGGCCTGGTCGGCGGCGCGGTGATCCCGACGGGGTCCCTGGAGTATCGCGACGCCCGGGGCTGGGAGACCATCATCCCGGTCGCCGGTATGGTCGGGTGCCAGCCTTAGGCGGCTTTACCAGCCGGCGCGGCCGAGCGGCCCGTAGAGCCAGGTCAGCCAGGCGCCGATCGCCAGGTAGGTCCCATAGGGCAGGGCGGTGTCCAGGCTCGGAGCCCGGCGCGCCACGATCCGCGCCAGCACCCAGCTGAGCCCGGCCAGCGAGGCCCAGACCACAACGCTCGGCAGGCCGGCCCATCCGACCCAGGCGCCGATCGCTGCCAGCAGGCGGGCGTCGCCGCCGCCCAGGCCATCACGCCCGCGCAGTCGTTTGTAGAGGGCCGCCAGACCTGCGAGGACCGCGAAGCCCAGGACCGCTCCGACCAGGTGATCGACGAAGATGCCCGGGCCGATGAAGGCGCTGGCCGCTAGACCGGCGGCGCCCAGCGGAAGGGTCAGGATGTTCGGCAGCCAGAAATGCTCGGCGTCGATCACAGCGATCAGCAGCAGCGCGACGGCGAGCGGGGCGCCGATCACCGCCAGCGGCCAGCCGACGGCAAGCCCCGACCAGACGCCCAGCAGCACCGAGGCCAGTCCCATGGCCGTCCAGCGCCGCCATGTCGGCCGCGCGCGCGACTCCGGGGCGGGAAGGCGGGTCGAGAGCGCGGCGGCGACAAGGCCCAGGACGCCGGCGAGGGCAGGGGGGATCAGCTCGATGGGCATGTCACGGTCCGGCGGAGCGGCGAAGACATAGCATCTGGTTGCGGGGCGAGAACCGGATAACGCGCCCGCTGCTCCGCGCGGAACGGGTCGCCGCCGCGAGACCCTGCGCCTGGGCCCGGCGACCCCGGGGCGCCTGTCACAGTGACAGGGCAAGGGCTGCCCGCTTGCCGAACACCAGCCGATTGACGCCGAGCGCGAAGGCGATGCAGGCGCCGAGCGTGATCGCCATCAGGTGGATGTAATGCGTGGGCGTCCAGACAAAGGTGAAGCCGGCATAGAGCAGGGTGCCGAACACCACCGCTCCCATCACGGCGCGGGCGTCCACATTGCGGAACGCCAGGCCGACGATGAAGGCCGACAGGATCGGCATCGACAGCAGGCCGTTGAGTTGCTGCACCAGGTTGATGATCGAATCCGCGCCCATATAGATCGGGACCAGCAGCACCGAGAGCACGATGAACGCCAGCGAGATGATGGTGTTCAGCCGGCCGACGTTGGGCTTCTCGGCGATGAACTTCTCATGCAGGTCACAGACGTAGAGCGTCACTGATGAGTTCAGCACCGAGGTGTAGCTGGTCAGCAGGGCCGCGGCCATGAAGGCGGCGAAGGCCCCGGACAGCCAGCCGGGCATCACCATGGCCACGATCCGTCCGTAGGTCGCGTCGCCGGCGTCGCCGAACAGCTTGTAGGCCGCCACGCCCGGAACGACCACGATCACGGGAATGATCAGCAGACGGATCGCCGCAGCGGCCAGGACGCCCTTCTGTCCTTCCCGGAGGCTTGGCGCGGCCATCGCGCGCTGGGTGATGGTCTGGTTGGTGCTCCAGTAGAACATCTGGATGAAGATCATCCCGGTCAGCAGGGTCTGCCAGGGGATCGGCGAGTCCTCGTCGCCGATCATGCTCAGGCGTTCAGGCGGTATGCCGCTGAAGTCGAAGTCGATCGCCGCCATGGCCAGAACCATGACCAGAAGCGCCATGGCCAGAACGCCGATCCCGGAGATGGTGTCGTAGACCGCGACCGCGCGCAGACCGCCGCTGATGGCGTAGGCGCCGCCGAGGACGGCCATCACCGCGGCGATCACGATCAGCGGGATATCGACCCCGAACATCGTCTTCAGGAACAGCGAGCCCGTGTAGAGCATGATCGGCAAATAGATGAAGACGTTGCCGAGCAGGAACAGCACCGACACGACCGCGCGCAGGTGCTTCGAGCCGTACTTGCGCTCCAGCAGCTCGGTCGTGGTGGTGCAGTTGTTCCGGTAGTAGATCGGCAGGAAGATCCAGCAGAGCATCAAGAGGCCGACGATCGCCGAGAGCTCCCACCAGGCCAGCAGCAGCATCTGGTTGCCGTTCATGCCAACCAGCTGGTCGGTCGAAAGGTTGGTCAGGGTGATCGAGCCGGCGATGAAGGGCCAGGTCAGGTTTCCGCCGGCCAGAAAGTATTCCCGGTTCGAATCGCTGGACCTCCCGCCCATCCGCGCGACCTGCCAGCCGGTCAGTACGGCCATCAGGATGGTCAGGCCGATGAAGACGGCCCACTGGATCAGATCGGTTTGCACGGCTTCCCCCCGGGCCCGCAGAGTCGCGGCCGGTGAAGTTCGCCGCTCTGATCATCGCGGCGTCAACCCGGAGACTTTTTCCAACGACCCTGGCGATGATGATGCGGACCAGAAGGATGCTTCTCGCGCGGACGAAGCAGGAAACAACTCGACGACTTCGGATTCCTTGGGCAACTCTGCCGTGACCAGTGGAGCGAGGGCCCGCGCCTCTCGAAACGTTGTCAGCGTTGCGTTGTGCTGGTTGACGCCCTGTTGCCGTCGACCGCAACTGAACGTCCGGAGAATGCGATGCCCTACGCACACCGCCCCGACATCTTCGATGCCGACACTCACATGATGGAGACGCCGGATTGGGTCGCGAGCTTCGCGGATCCCGAAGTGCGCTCCCGACTGGCTCCCTTTCTGGATGGGCAAGCAGATGGGCTGAAGACGGTCACGGACGCTCTGGATGGATTCGAACGCCGGCGGACCGACGCCGCCGTCAGAGCGGAAGCCGAAGCGCAGTTCATGAGCATGCGCCACAAGGGCTGGAATGGACTTGGCGCCTTCGATGCCGAGGAACGGAAGCGCGCCAACGACCTGATGGGCTTTCAGGGCAGCCTGGTGTTTCCGACAAGCGCCTTCAACCAGGTGGTCGCTGCCAATGAGCCCGAGGTCCTGGTAGGCGGGGCGCGCGCGCTGAATCGCGGGATGTCGAGCTTCTGTGCGGGGGATTCCCGCAACATCGGAACCGCATACATTCCGCTTGGCGCGGGGCCCGACGCGGCGCTGCAACTGATCAAGGAAGCAATCGGCAGCGGCCTCAGGGTCATGCTGATCGATACAATCGCCCCCGAAGGGGCGCGGTCATTCACCCATCCCGACTACGACAGGGTTTGGGCCACGATCGAGAGCGAGGGCCTTGGGGTCGCCCTGCATGTCGGCGCCAACGGTGGCAGCTACAACCCGGTGCCCGCCTCGTTCTACAGCAATGGCAAGGCGCTACCCTCCCACGCCGACGGTGACGCACCGAGAGACGCGCTCAGCTACATGAGCATCCAGTACAATGCCGAACTCTTTCTGGCGGCGATGATCTTTGATGGTGTCCTCGAACGATTTCCCGGTCTGAGGATCGCGGTCGTCGAATTGGGGGCGTCCTGGATCATTTCCTGGATGAAGCAGCTCGACCAGGCCTTCCGGTCCTTCCGTCGGTTGCAGGACCTGTCACAGGTCAGGCTGCAGCCGTCAGACTACGTTCGTAGGCAGATCAAGGTCACACCGTTCGCGGGAGAAGACATCGGGTGGCTGATCTCAGTGGGCGCTGAGGATCTCCTGATGTTCGCGTCCGACTATCCTCATCACGAAGGCACCGATGATCCCATCGGTCGTTTCGAGCGCACAATGGAAGGCGTGGGCGAGGTTGCGAGGGCGAAGTTCTACAACGGAAACTTCAGAATGTTCATGGGCCCCCACCTCGTGCGCGGAGCCTGACAGCAGCGACCAGGTCGCCAGGTCGGGCCGAACGACCCGCTCGCCAAAGGCCCGGTGCATGCTAGCTTCGGCGGAACAACGGACGGGCGGCCCCATGCAGGCCGCCTCTCGAGGGAGGATGCATGAAAGGCCCAGCCATTTTCCTGGCGCAGTTCGCGGGTGACGACGCGCCGTTCAACAGCCTGGAGGCCATCGCCCGTTGGGCCGGCGACCTTGGCTACAAGGGCGTACAGATCCCGACCTGGGACCGGCGGCTGTTCGACCTGAAACTGGCCGCCGAGAGCGACGCCTACTGCGACGAGGTCAAGGGCGTGCTGGCCGCGGCGGGTCTGGAAGTGTCGGAGCTGTCGACCCACACCCAGGGCCAGATGGTCGCCGTGCATCCAGCCTATGACGAGATGTTCGACGGTTCGGCGCCCAAATCGGTCAGAGGCAATCCGGCGGCGCGGCAGGCCTGGGCGGTCGAGCAGGTGTTGCTGGGGGCCAAGGCGTCGCGGCGGATGGGGCTGGACGCCCACGTCACCTTCTCGGGCTCGCTGGCCTGGCCCTATCTCTATCCCTATCCGCAAAGACCGGCGGGGCTGATCGAGGAAGCGTTCGACGAACTGGCGCGGCGCTGGCGGCCGATCCTCAACGCCTTCGACGAGGCGGGCGTCGACCTTTGCTACGAGATTCACCCCAGCGAGGACCTGTTCGACGGCACGACCGTGGAGATGTTCTGGGACCGCGTGGATCATCACCCGCGCGCCTGCCTGCTCTACGACCCCAGCCACTTCCTGCTGCAGCAGCTCGACTACCTCGAGTACATCGACCTCTACCACGAGCGGATAAAGATGTTTCACGTCAAGGACGCCGAGTTCCGGCCGACCGGGCGGCAGGGGGTCTACAGCGGCTATGCGCCGTGGAAGGAGCGGGCCGGGCGGTTCCGTTCGCTGGGCGACGGTCAGATCGACTTCAAGGCCATCTTCTCCAAGTTCGCCCAGTACGGCTACCAGGGCTGGGCGGTGCTCGAATGGGAGTGCGCGCTCAAGGCCCCGGAGGACGGGGCCCGGGAAGGCGCGACCTTCATCCGTGACCACATCATCAACGTGACCGGCAAGAGCTTCGACGACTTCCTGGCCACCGACGTCGACGCGGCGGCCAACCGCCGGCTGCTGGGTCTCGACCGCTGACATGCGCCTTTCGCTGGGGATGATCGGAGGCGGAGAGGGCGCCTTCATCGGCGGCGTGCACCGGATGGCCGCTAGGCTGGACGACCGTTGGACGCTGGTCGCCGGTGCGTTCAGCCGTGACGCCGGCCGTTCGCGGGCGTTCGGACAGGGGCTCGGCCTGGCCGACGACCGCTGTTACGGCGACTGGCAGGCGATGGCGAAGGCGGAGGCGGCCCGACCCGACGGGCTCGACGCGGTGGCCATCGTCACGCCCAATCACCTGCATCATGCGCCGACCAGGGCCTTCCTGGAGGCCGGGATCGCCGTGATCTGCGACAAGCCGCTGACCACCGGTCTGGAGGACGCGCTGGATCTGGCCGCCGTCGTGGCGCGAACCGGCGTCCCGTTCGTGCTGACCCACAACTACAGCGGCTATGCGATGGTCCGGCAGATGCGGGCCATGGTGGCGACAGGCACGCTCGGGGCGATCCGGGTGGTCCAGGCGGAGTACGCCCAGGACTGGCTGGCCACGGCTCTGCCCGGCAACAAGCAGGCCGACTGGCGCGGCGACCCGGCCCAGGCCGGGCCCGGCGGGGCGCTGGGCGACATCGCCACCCATGCCTACCATCTGGCGACCTTTGTCCTGGGCGCCGCGGCCGAGCAGGTCAGCGCCGAGACCTCGCGGTTCGTGGCGGGGCGTCTGCTCGACGACGACGTGCAGCTGCGGCTTCGCTGGGTGAGCGGCGCCCGTGGCCAGCTGTGGGCCAGCCAGGTGGCGGTCGGCGCGGCCAACGGGCTGCGGCTGAGGGTCTATGGCGAGCGGGGCGGCCTTGAATGGGCGCAGGAGGACCCGGACTTTCTGCGCTACACGCCGCTCGGCGAGCCGCCGAGGATCCTGCGTCGCGGCGGGCCGGGCCTGTCGGCGGCGGCCCAGGCGGCCACCCGCATCCCGGCGGGCCATCCCGAGGGCTATCTGGAAGGTTTCGCACAGATCTACGCCGACGCGGCCGACCTGATCGCCGCGCACAGGGCCGGGAAGCCGGCGCCCGCGACGGACTTGCCTGGCGTGTCGGCTGGCGTCGAGGGCGTGCGGTTCATCGAGGCGTCCGTGCGCAGCGCCGCGGCGGACGGACGCTGGATTTCGCTGGGCGAGGCCAACGCATGATCCGTCAGAGCTTCGCCTGGTGGTCCTTCACCGCGGGTCGCGAGGTCGATCCCGCCACGCTGCTGCGCGAGGCCGCCGAGGCCGGCGCCCAGGGCGTGGAGATGCTGCCCGAAGCGCATTGGCCCGTTGCGCGGGACGCCGGCCTGTCGCTGGTCACCCTGACCGGTCACACCCTGGAGACCGGCTTCAACGACCCGTCCCTGCACGCAGCCCTGGCCGACGAGGTCCGTCGCAACATCGATACGGCAGCCGCCGGCGGCTGCGAGGCGGTGATCGTGTTCTCGGGCAATCGCATCGGTGACGGCGCGGACGGGCCTGCCATCGCGGCCTGTATCGAAGGCCTTGCCCCCGTCGTCGCCCATGCCGAGCAGGCGGGTGTGCGGCTGCTGCTCGAACTGCTCAACAGCAAGGTCGACCATCCCGGCCACCAGTGTGACCGCACGGCCTTCGGGGCGGAGGTCGTGCGGACCATTGGCTCGCCGGCCCTGCGCCTGCTCTACGACGGCTATCACATGCAGCTGATGGAGGGGGACCTGATGCGGACGATCCGCGCCAATATCGACCTGATCGGCCATGTGCACACCGCCGGCGCCCCTGGCCGGCGCGACCTCGACGACCGGCAGGAAATCCACTGGCCGGCGATTGCCGGGCTGCTGCGGCATCTGGGCTACCAGGGTTGGGTCGGGCACGAGTTCATCCCGCGCGGGGATCCCGTCGCGGCGCTGCGGGCGGCGCTCGTCCAGTTCGACGGATCATTGCAATCAAGGGGAGCGGCGTGATGTTCGACGCCATCGTCGTCGGCTCGGGCATCAGCGGCGGCTGGGTCGCCAAGGAGCTCTGCGAGCGCGGCCTGAAGGTCCTGATGCTCGAGCGCGGGCCCGACGTGCCGCACGGGCCGGGCTACAGTCATGACCTCGCCGCCACCCTCCGCCGCCGGGATGACCAGATCCCGGATGACGAGAAGGCTCTGCACTACCCCTACCACGTCGGGGTCTCCTACGCCCTGTTCAACTCCAACAAGGCCTTCTGGGCCAGCGATCACGACCACCCTTACGAGACGGTCCCGGGCAAGCCTTACCGCTGGATCCGGGGCTATCAGCTGGGCGGCCGGTCGCTGACCTGGGGGCGGCAGTCCTACCGCTGGTCGCCGCAGGACTTCCTATCGAACCTGCAGGACGGGCACGGCGTCGACTGGCCGATCCGCTACGAGGACCTGGAGCCCTGGTACGACCATGTCGAGGCCTTCGCCGGGATCAGCGGCGACTTCGACGGCCTTGAGCAACTCCCGGACGGCGACTTCCTGCCCGCCTTCCCGTTCAACGACGTTGAACTGGCCGCCAAGGCGCGGATCGAGGCCGATTTCCCCACCCGCCGCATGATCATGGGGCGGACCGCCAACCTCAGCCGCGTCGCCAAGCCCCAGATGGACGTGGGTCGCAAGCGGTGCGAGCAGCATGTCCGCTGCCATCACGGCTGCCCGCTCGGCAGCTATTTCTCGACCCAGGCCGCCACCCTGCCGGCGGCGCTCGCCACCGGCAACCTCACCGTCCTGACCGACCGGGTTGTCGTCAGCGTGGTCCACGACCCCGTCACCGGCCGCGCCACCGGCGTGCGGACCGTCAACCGCGCCGACAAGGGCGGTGAGACCTTCGAGGCGAAGCTGGTCTTCCTCAACGCCTCGGCCATCAACACCGCCGTCCTGCTGCTGAACTCGAAGTCGGACGCCTTCCCGCGCGGCCTCGCCAACGGCAGTGACCAGGTCGGCCGCAACCTGATGGATCATGTCAGCAGCCAGAACATTGTCGGCAAGATGCCGGGCTTCTCCGGCGTCTACGACCAGCACGACCGGCCGACCGGCATCTATGTTCCCCGCTACGGCAACGTCACCGAGGGCGACAAGAGCTACCTGCGGGGCTTCGGGATGCAGGGCGGCGCGGCCCGGTCGCGGCGCGCCGAGAGCTTCTCCCAGGGCGTCGGCGGCGGGGACGACGAGGGCCTGCACGGCTGGCACTTCTCGCTTCTCCCGTTCGGGGAGGTGCTGCCCGATCCCGAGAACCGGGTGACGCTGTCCGCGACCCGCACCGACAGCTGGGGCATGCCGGTGCCGATCATCGGGGTGACACACGGGCCCAACGAGTACGCGATGATGCGGGCGGCGGCGAAGGACGCGGCCGACATGCTGCGCGCCGCCGGCTGCGTCGACATCACGCCATGGGAGGAGGCCGGCGAACAGCTGACCCCGCCGGGCGACCGCATCCACGAGATGGGCGCCGCGCGCATGGGCCGCGACCCGGCGACCTCTGTCTTCAACGGCTGGGGCCAGGCGCACGAGGTGCCCAACCTGTTCTGCTCGGACGGGGCGGTGATGACCTCGAGCGCCTCGATGAACCCGTCGCTGACCTACATGGCGCTGTCGGCGCGCACGGCCCACCACGCGGCCGATCTTCTGCAACAGGGAGGCCTGTAGACCCATGAGACCGATCGGCCTTCAGCTCTACACCCTGCGCAAGCCGTTCGCGGCCGACCCGCTCGGCACGCTCTCGCGTATCCGCGAGACCGGCTATGACGCGGTGGAGTTCGCCGCGCCGCTGGGCTCCGACTTCGCGGGGTTCGCCGCACGAATGAAGGACATCGGGCTCGACTGCCCGTCCGCGCACGTCGGTCTTGATGACATGGCCGGGCGGCCGGACGAGGTTCTGGCCATGGCCGCCACACTGGGCTGCCGCTATCTGGTGATGCCCTATGTGATGCCGGACCAGCGCGACTGGAGCGCGGTCATCGCCACGCTGGGCGCCTTTGCAGAGCGGGCGCGACGCGAGGGGCTGCGGGTCGCCTACCACCACCACGATTTCGAGTTCGAGAGCGCGGACGGCGTGCGCCCCTTCGACCGACTGGTGAGCGAGACAGACCCCGCTTTCGTCGATTTCGAACTCGACGTCTACTGGCTCAGGAAGGCCGGCGAGGACCCGAGGGCGGTGATCGAACGGATGGCCGGCCGGGTGAAGCTGATCCATCTGAAGGACTATCTCCCGGACGGCGGGATGACCGATGTCGGCGCGGGAACCCTGGACTTCGCGGCCCTGATCGGGGCGGCCGACGTGGCGGGCGCCGAGCACTATTTCGTCGAACACGACTTCCCGCCGTCGCCCTGGTGGCCGAGCGTCGAAGCCAGCCTCGCGCACCTGCGGACCCTGGACTGACCCTGGCCATCCCGCGACCGTTCCGGCGTTGGTGGGTCGGGGTGGGGGGCTCATCCGGGGATTATCGTCGATCACCGGCCGGGAAGAGTTCGTACCGACAAGCGGGTGGACTCCGTGGTCTTTGACGCCCCGGTGCTGCGGTTCATGGCCGCGCGGACGGGGGCTGGCGAGGTCAGGATCATCGGGCCTATGTTCAATCCCGCACACTATGGGTTTGCCTTCCGGAAGGGATCCAGCCTGCGCAAGCGGGTCGATTCAACCCTGTTGCTGCTCCGCCAAGAAGGCGGCTACGATCAACTGAACGAAGAATACTTCGGCAAGAAGTAGTTCGACAGACTAGGGCATGCGCGGGTCAGATGGAATCATCTGACCCGGGCATGCTCTTGATTCAAACACATAGAGCGCGTTCGGGCGGCGGAACCGCGTACACTTCCGCCTAACGCGCTCTAGGTGCTCGACTTCCCTGTGCAGTAGCGCCGGAGCAATCACGCGCTGAAGCGGTTGTGTCGCCTTCTTGCTCAACAGCGATGTTCATCCGGAGGTCCTCGTCGCCGGTGCGCTCGCCTCATGCCGGGCTGCGAAGTCAGCGCTGATTCCGCACGATAGTTCCCGCCCCGTGAGCTGTAGACGCTCGGGCGCGGATGACCCCGAGGCCGATGAGACCGACCATCTCAAGCGCCCATCCCCCACGGGGTCTTCGACGCCGAGCCAATAGAGGGCTCGCGCGGCGGCTCGCTCGGGAAAGACTCCCGCGCCGCCGGCCGCACTGGCCAGCGCCGGAACCACAGGAGCCAGGCCGGCCGCTTCGAACGCGCCCACGGCCAGGGGGGCTCGCCGCGGTGACTATCCCTCTACGGGCCGCGAAGGCATTGAAGTCGCTGACGAATACGCTGGTCTTGGACAGAATTCGAGCCGAGCGCCGCGCTATGTCACCGGCGGGGTGACGTAGGTGAATCGTCGCCAGAGCCAGCTCGGTAGTCGCAGCAGCGGGTAGAGGAAGTGCAGACGTTTCGGCAAGGGCAGGTGATGCACCAGGGTCCAGTCAACGGAGAGGTTGCGTATAAGGCGCGCTCGGTACGCCCATGAGCTGTTGAGCCGCCAGAGATAGAGAAGGTGCGGTATCGCCCTGAAGCGCCCATACGGAAACTCCGGCCCCTGGAGAGCGTTGAGGCAAACGCGCTCCAACCACGGCAAACTCCGGTCCGCGTCCAGGCGCTTCGCGACTTCGGCGGGCAGGGGGAGATCCCAGAGCCGTCGGCAGAGCCGGAGCGCGAGACCAGCAGCCCGTTCCGCTCCCCGGGCTCGCGCCGCGTCGAAGAGGCGCGCGACCTCTTCCGGGCTCTTGCCGGACAACAGCGCCTGTATGTCGGCCAACCACTTCAGGCGGAACCATCGGCTTACGGTTCCGTGGGTGCACAGATAGCTGAAGAGATCGCCTTCGCTCAGGGTGCGTAGCAGTTCTCTCCCCACCCTCACCTCCCGAAGGGCGTCCGCGACCACCAATGTGCCCATTACGTGGGGATTTTCGATCAGCCGATGGTGCAGCTCCAGAATCAATCCGGTCTGTGGATGGCAGACGACCGAGTCCTTGCGTGTCGCGAGCCAGAGGTCGAGCCAAGGGCTGGCGAAGGTCGGAGGGCCGCCAACCACCTGATACCCATCGGCCTGAAGCACTACGATGGCGCGGGCGACATCCTCTGGAGCTATCCAGAGGTCGAGATCCTTGCATTGTCGAAGACCGGGTGTGCCGTAGAGGAGTTGGCTCAGCGCCGGCCCCTTGACCACGGCCATGGCTAAACCCTGGGAGGCGAACCGGACTTGCAGACGGGCAGCTTCGGCGCAAAGGCTCAGGGCTTGTCTCACATCTCTGGTCGCCAGGGCCTTGAGATCGACTGACGGAGCAATCCCTGCGCAAGACAGCGCGTCCGCGGCGAGCGGCGCCATTCGATGCCGGCGGACCATCGCGAGGAAGGCCGGCCAGTCCGGCGTCGGCTCGGCGGCAGCGCGAACAGCCGCGTCTCGTTCCGGCCCTCGCAACCCGACCGCGCAAGCCGCAAGCAGCCGGAACTCTCGCGATGGTATCGGATAGGCGACTTCCACAGCTTCCCCCGGACAAGGCTAGGGCGAAACGACATCTGCCGGACTGGACGACCGCATCGAGGTCAGGTCTACGCGCAACTATGATGAGCATAAAAAACAACAATATCAATAAAGTTGCATTGTGGGGCGCGATGGCGCCGCGTACGAGGATGACCAGCGGGTGGCTGAATACCGGAGTGGATGGCTGCTGCCCCGGCAATGCCAGCCGTTCTCCACTTTGAACGCCGAAGAGACGGTGCTCGTCCACCAGGCCTTATCCTCCACCCCATGATCATGGGGTGGAGGCTGGACGTCTCACATCGTCAGACTGTGTCTGAAGCCAGGATGGCCTGGCTGGGCAGAGTCTGCCAATCTTGGCGACCAGAAATGAGGGCTCAACGTGGCGCGAACCGGTCGCATCGGGATCTGGCCGGAGCGACTGGGCGCAATCTGGGTGGCGACGGCTCTCTCGGCGCTCGCCGTGGTGGTCGGCGCATTGTCGCCCTGGGCCTTGGGGCAACATCGGCTCGCGACCTGGCAAACGCCTGATGCTGAGGTTTTCTGGATTCCTGCCGGCAAGACCCTGTTGCCGCGCTATCCTGTCGAGGGCGAGGCGCCGCGCAGACTCCATCAGCTCCCGATCGGGCTGTCCTCACCGGTACAGATCTTCCACCGGTTCACCCTGTCGTCGCCCGTCGCGGAGCCGTGGGCCTTGATGCTTCCGGCGGTGGACGGCGCTGTCCGTCTCTACGTCAACGGCATGCCGGCCACGGAGGCGGCAGAAGCGTCCGGACCTGGATGGCTTGCTGAGGGAAGTCGACTCTGGATCATCCCGCAAACCCATCTTCATCTTGGCGAGAACCGGGTCGACATCCTTGTGGCCGATGCGCCGATGCGGGCGATCGGGCGCCCCCTCTACATCGGGCCTCAGTCCAGTCTCAAGCCCGTGGCGCGTTGGGGCGTCGGCGTGAACTCGGTGGCGCCCCGTCTGGTGCTCGCGCTCTCTGTCATGGCCATGGCCGCCAATCTGGCCGCCCTGGCGGCGCGAGCGCCCGGTCTCCATCTGGCCATCGCCGCCTTCTTCGCCGCGGCTGGAACACGCATCCTCATCGGCGCCGCGCCGACGGAGCCGGGCCAGTTCTGGCCCCTTGTGGACCAACTCCTTCTTGCCGCGATGGCGCTGTGCTCCGCCGCCGCCATTCGGGACGCCGCCACGCCGCCCACACGGATGCGGCGCTTGCGCGAAGCCGGGTTGCCGGCTCTGGCGGGATTGCTGGGAATGGGCGGTCTGTTGGCGGCCGCGGCGGGTCTGTCAGGGGCGGTGCTGGCTGGCGCCGCGACGATAGCCGTCAGTGTGCTGTCGCTGGTCTGGCGACTGTACCAGGCAGCGCCCGCGGCGGCGGGCGGCCCCCTGGTTCGACAGATCGTCGCCGGATGCGCCGCGGGTCTTGGCGGGGTGATCGTCGGGACAGTGGTGCCGGGCGCCTGGGGCCTTTCCCCGCCAGGTCCGCCTTTCGCGGCAGATCTGGCGCTTTCTGTCGCGCTCGTCGCGATTGCCGTCATCGCAATCGGTGTCGGCACGATCGCGGCGACCAGACAGGCGTACGCCTTCCTCCGCTTCCGCCTCGATCAGACTCGAATCATCGAGCAACAGAAGAAGGTCCTCGACGCCACGGCCCTCGCACTGGAGGCCAAGACCCGACAGTCAGCTGTGCTCGAAGAGCGCCAGCGGATGGCGCGGGATGTCCATGACGGGATCGGAGGACAGCTCGCGTCCCTGATCGCGCAGGTGCGGATGCGGCGGGTCAGCATGGACCAGGTCGAGCAGGCCCTGGCCGAAGGCCTGTCGGAGCTGAGGCTTCTGGTTGATTCCCTTGATCTGGTCGGAGAGACCCTGGCTGACGCGCTGGCGAGCTTCCTCGACAGGGCTCTTCAACAGACCGCCGCGGCGGGCGTGCGGCTCGAGTGGAGCCAGACCGAAGAGCTGGCCGCCAAGATCACGGATCCGAAATGGACTCTGAA
Source organism: Caulobacter sp. (assembly GCA_040383665.1). Classification (GTDB taxonomy): domain Bacteria; phylum Pseudomonadota; class Alphaproteobacteria; order Caulobacterales; family Caulobacteraceae; genus Caulobacter. The sequence continues at coordinate 1,899 of JBEIDC010000022.1, read as the reverse complement.
TCTCTACCGGCTCATGCAGGAGGCGATCACGAACGCTCTCAGGCATTCTGGCGGAGATCGGATTTCAGTGTCGATCCTGAGCAGCGATGGCCGCACCCTGTCGGTGCGGATTGAAGACAACGGGGTCGCCTTTGATCCGCGGGCCATTCAATCGGGCCGCGGGCTGGCGAACATGGCGCACCGGGCGAAGGAACTGGGGGGAACGTTCTCAATCGGTCACGCCACTGACGGGAGCGGCACGGTCGTTAGTGTGGATGTGCCAGCGCCTGGCTAGGGCGTGTTCTCTTCAGTCGAGCGGCGAGATTAGACCGATCTGCCGCGCCTCAAAGATCGCTTCGGTTCGGGAATGCACGCTGAGCTTTCGGTAGATGGACTTCACATGGTCGCCGATCGTGTGCGCCGAAATGCCCAGGAGCTCGGCGGTTTCGCGGTAGCTCATGCCCCGGGAAAACAGTTTCAGGACGTCGACTTCCCTAACGGTAAGGGCGTCATCCAGGCGTCCGGGTCGCGTCATTGGCTCGGCGCCTCTCCACATCTCCAGCAGGAACGTTGCCGCCTGGGGACTGATCGGCGTTTCGCCGCGCAAGGTCCGGTCGATGTTCGTGCGCAGGAGGTCGGCCGGCGTGTCCTTCAGCAGATAGCCGTCCGCGCCGGACTTGAGCGCCAAAAGGACGCTGGAGCGATCACCCAGCACCGTGAAGATCAGGCATTTCGCGGCGCTGGCGGCCTTTACATGAGTGACGAAGTCGAGGCCGCTGCCGTCCGGCAGCTTAAGGTCGACAAGGCAAAGGTCCACGGGGTTGCCGACGATGGCCTTGCGCGCGTCGGCAAGGCATCCGGCCGAGAACGCAAGTGTCATTCCCTCGGCGCCCGCCACAACGGCCTCGACGTAGGCGCGAAGCGCCTCGTCGTCCTCAAGGATGCCGATGCGTGCCGCCATGATCACCGGGTCCAGCAGGTTGCGTAGGGGCTGTCGGCGATGTCGACCCAGGCTCTGGTCGAAAGCCGCCGCGCATCGCCAAAGCCTGCAATGCCCATGTTGTGCATCCCGTCACCGAGCGCCGCCGCCCTCCAGGCCTGGCCGAAGCGTCGGGCGCAGTGTGCATTCACCTCGCCGATGCTTTGAAGGCTTTCGCCGGGTACAGGCTCGGTGAAGGCGAGTTCGCCCCCGCTCCACATGTTGCCTGCGTAATGGCGCTCCAGGCTTCTTGGCATAGACGCTCCCAATGGCCGGAAGCAGGCGATCGGCAGCGGGGTCGCGCAAGACGTATCCCCGACGTAGTGGTTGCAGGCATACTGGTCGCGACCGCCGTGCGCGCAGCTGATCGTGACAATGTCAGGGTCCTGAACGGGGGCGCCTTTGAACAACGACAGGCTGAAACCCTTGCCAGGCGTCGGCTCGATGCAGATCGCGGCGGCCATCATGTCGACACTGGTGTCGTCCTGGACCAGGACATCGACCCATCCGTCCGCGCCGCCATTCCGGACGAAATCGAGAAGCGTGGCAGGGCGGGCCTGCGAGCTGTCTGTGCGAGAAACCGGGCCGGTCGGTTCAGGCAGTCTGATGGCCGCGAACTCGGCGGAGTACAGATCCTTCAGCGTCGTCCAGCCAGGGGTGCTCTGCAGGGCGATAACGCCCGCCCCGAATCTCGGCAGCCCGGAATCGCTGAAGGTGCTGACGTCGCCAATCGAGATGGAGTCGTTGTCGTTGTTGCCGACCGCCTTCAGTCGGATCACAAACAGCCCGCGGGCCGTATTTGGTCTGACCCCCGTGAAGTGATCCATCCCTTATGTTGCTCGCAGGACCATTTTGGATGGATGGAACGATGGCAAGGAAGCGCCGAAAGTCCGAAGAGATCGTCGCCAAGCCGCGACAGTAGGCGGCCCTGACCGAATAGG
>JBEIDC010000021.1:0-30649 GCA_040383665.1 Caulobacter sp. | reverse complement strand
TTGGGAGAGGGGGACCGCCCGGAGGGCGGTGGAGAGGGACACGCCGCCGATAGCCGTCAGCGTGCTGTGTTCGGCTTCATCCACGCCCCGGATGGCCGGCATACGGAAGCGCTTCCCGCTCCACCATGCTTCGCATGGTCCCCCTCTCCCAAGAGGGAGAGGACTACGCGCCTTGGACTCGCGCCTTGCCCGCCGTCTCCCGCCAGTGCGCGATCGCGCCGACGGCGCCGGTGCAGATCAGCAGCTGGCCGCCGTAGTAGGGGACCCAGACCGCCAGGTCGGTGAGGAAGGTCTCTGGCAGCGGGCCCATCTTGGCGAAGATCACCAGGTCGCTGACCAGGAACATCAGCGCGCCGATGCCGACCGTGAAGCGCGGGAAGCGGCTGGTCCAGGCGGTCGCCGCCATCAGCGACAGGCCCAGCGTATAGAAGGCCACGCCCGGCGCCCCGGCCCGGTCGGCGGGCAGCATGAAGGCGATGAACACCGTCGCCGGGACGAGCAGCACCGCGAGCGCCAGCTGGCTTCGCTGGATCATCTGCCGCCGGTTGCGCAGGTAGAGGAGGATGGCGACCACGTGCCCGATCAGGAAGGCCACGGCGCCGACGATGAACTGGACGCCCAGCAGCACGTCGCCGGCGCAGCCCAGCGCCATCACCGCCGCGATCAGCCAGCCGTTCAGGTCTTTCGCCCGCAGCGCTGCGTAGACCGCCAGCAGCCCGACGCCCAGGCCCTTCCACGTCAGGCTGGCGGCCTGCGACAGGTCCAGCTGCCAGCTGGCGATGTAGCTGACGCCGGCCACGACCGACGCCGCCAGCACCAGGTTCGGCAGCGTGATGCGCCGGTCCATGTTCGCTCTCCCCCTTGAGTCGTCCCCGCCCGAACCGTAGTGCCTAACAACCGATAGGGAAGGGACAACCCATGAACGGCGCTGACGCCCTGATCACGACGCTGGCCGACAACGGCGTCACCGCCTGTTTCGCCAACCCCGGCACCAGCGAGATGCAGTTCGTCTCGGCCCTGGACCGCGAGCCCCGAATGCGCTCTGTGCTGTGCCTGTTCGAGGGTGTGGCGACCGGCGCCGCCGACGGCTGGGGCCGCATGACCGGTACGCCGGCCTGCACCCTGCTGCACCTGGGCGCCGGCTACGCCAACGGCGGGGCAAATCTGCACAACGCTCGCCGCGCGGGAACGCCGGTGGTCAACGTCATCGGCGACCACGCCACCTATCACCGCCAGTACGACGCCCCGCTCAACAGCGACATCGCCGGCTGGGCCGCGCCCAACTCGCTGTGGGTCAAGTCGGCCGACACCCCCGACTCGGTGGGCCCGATGGCCGCCGAGGCCGTCCGCGCCAGCTTCGGCGCGCCGGGCGGCTGCGCCAGCCTGATCCTGCCGGCCGACAGCGCCTGGTCGGCGACCACCGTGAAGGGCCCGGTGCTGGAGCGCCCGACCCGGGTCACCGCCTCCGCCGGCGTCGTCGAGGCGACCGCCGCGCGGATCAAGGCGGCGACCAAGCCGGTCATCCTGATGGGCGGATCGACCTGTCTCGACGCCGGGGTGCGCCAGGCCGGCCGTATCGCCGCCGCCGGGGTGCGGGTCCTGACCGACACCTTCATCGCCCGCATCACGCGCGGCGCGGGCCGGTTTGCGCCCGACAAGATGATGTACTTCGGCGAGATGGCCCTGGCCGACCTCGAGGGCGTCGACCTGATCGTGCTGGTCGAGACCACCGAACCGGTCGCCTTCTTCGCCTATCCCGACCGCCCCAGCCTGCTGGTGCCCGAGGGCTGCGCCGTGGCCAGCCTGTGCGGCCGCGAGGCCGACGGCCCCGCCGCGCTGGCCGCCCTGGCCGACGCGCTCGGCGCGCCGGAGGCTCCGCCCATCGAGGGCCTGAAGCTGCCGGACATGCCGCAGGGGCCGTTCAACCCCTACAGCATCGGCGCCTCGATTGCCCGGCACATGCCCGACAATGCGATCGTCAGCGACGACGCCGTCACCGCCGGCCTGCCGGTCTGGCAGTCGACGAAGACGGCTCGCGCCCACGACTGGCTGTGCCTGACCGGCGGCGCCATAGGCCAGGGCATCCCGGTGGCCATCGGCGCGGCCGTGGCCTGCCCGGATCGCAAGGTGCTGAGCCTCAACGGCGACGGTGCGGCCATGTACACGGTCCAGGGGCTGTGGACGATCGCCCGCGAGCAGCTGGACGTGACCACAGTGGTCTTCGCCAACCACGCCTACCGCATCCTGAACATCGAGATGGGCCGAACCGGCGCCGGCAACCCGGGCCCCGCGGCCAGCAAGCTGCTGGATCTCGGAAACCCGCGCATCGACTGGGTCAGTCTCGCCAGCGGCCTCGGCCTGCCCGCCGAGCGGGTCTCGACGCCCGAGGCCTTCGACGAGGCCTTCGAGCGGGCGATGAACCAGACCGGGCCGCGGTTCATCGAGGCGGCGCTTTAGGGGGCCGCCTGAATCCCTCCTCCTCGATGGAGGAGGGGCAGGGGTGGTGGTGTGGCCGCTGGGTTGAAGTGATGGGCTCAGCGGGCTCGGAGCCCAATGCGCTCTTCCGCACACGCACTGCCCCCACCACCATCCCCGACCCTTCCTCCATCGAGGAGGAAGGGAGAAGGCCACGAAAAAGCCCCGCCGGATCGCTCCGGCGGGGCTCTTCGGTTCAGCGCGACTGACGGATCAGCTGCGGATGTTGTTGGCGATCTTGCAGCCGCCGCCGACGCCGGCGGCCTGCTTGCAGGACAGCACTTCCTTGGGCTTGTTGGAGCCGCTGGCGTAGACCAGCACCCAGCCGGGCAGGCCGTCGGAGCAGCCGACTTCCAGATAGCCCTCGCCGGCGGCGGTGCGGCCGATCGGGCGGGCTTCGGAGACGGTGCAGGTCGACTTGCCCATCGCCTTCAGGTCGGCGGTCACGGCCGGGAAGGCGGCGGACTGATCCGAGAAAGAGCACTTGCGGCCGTCAAGCAGCGTCAGAACGCAGTTGCTGACCCTGCCGTTGCCGTCGGCGTCGAACACGGCCACGCCGCCGTCCGGACGGTTCGAGCACTGCAGTTCGACCACTTCCTCGCGGGCCCTGGAGGGGAACATCGCGTACTTGGAGACGGTGCACTGGAAGCCGGCCTTGGCGGCGAGGCGGCTGTAGAGGCCGGCCTGCTCGGTCTTGGCTTCCCGCGCGTCGGTCAGGGTGCACTCGGCGCCGGACGGGGCGTTGGCGCAGTCGATGGTGCGGGCCAGGGCTCCCGCCGCGTTGCGCTCGAGGACGTAGCCCTTGCCGTCGCCACAGGCGACTTCGTAGTAGGTCGACAGGTTGATGGTGGTCAGGATGTAGCGCTTGTCGGTCACCGCGCAGCTCTTGCCGCTCGAGGCCATCAGCCTGTCGACCAGGCCCAGCTGGGCCTCGGGGGTGGTCAGCTCGCAGGAGATGTTGCCGCCGGGCGCGTAGGCCAGGCAGGTATTCATCTTGACGTCCTTGTCCAGCGACATCGGCGCGGAGGTGACCAGGATGAAGCCCGAGCCGTCGGCGCAACCGACCTCGAAGTAGGTGGCGGACGGGCTGGCGCCGATCGCGCGGGCGTTGGTGATCGGGCAGGCGACCGGGGTCTTGGCGACGAAGGGCGCGAGCTGCGCCTTGGGATCGGCGTTGCCGGGCAGCCTGCAGAACAGCGAGCTGGGCTTGCCGTCGGCCTGAGGCTTGTTGGTTTCGAGGCAGTTGTAATAGGCGGGCGCCGTGGCGTCCTTCTTGCCGACGATGACGCCGCCGACGCCGACGGAACAGGAGAACTCATAGTAGGTCTGGCCGGACTTCTTGTCCTCGCCGATCAGACGCGCCTGGTCCAGGGTGCAGCCGACGCCGCTCTGGGTCAGCAGGGCGGGGACAGCCGCCATCCCGGCCGCCAGGGCCTTGGGATCAAGGCCGTCCGCGGCGGCGGCCGGCTTCTTGGGGGCGGACATCACGGCGGCGGGCGCCATGACTGCCAGCGACAGAGCCGCCGCTAGACCGATTCCGATGAACCGCATCGTCTGTAACTCCTGGGGTGTTTCCTCGCGGGGACTTAAACGCGTGCTTCATTTCAGGGTCAAGATGCCCTTACGCAGCGTCCTAATTGCGGCCCGGCGCTGAACGGCCGATGATGGAGTCATTCATCGGGAGAGCAGCAAGTTGCGGGATGGCATGGAAGACTCGGCGACCGAGGTTCGGCGTCCGAAACTGGATTACCCCTTTGAATCCGGCCCCGAGGTCGGAAACGGTGACGTGCGCGAGGTTGCGCCCGGCGTGAAATGGCTGCGGATGCCGCTCGGCGGGCCGCTGCAGTTCATCAACGTCTGGGCCATCGCCGACGGCGAGGGGTGGGCGGTGGTCGACACCGGCCTGCAGACCCGCGAGACGGCCCAGGCCTGGCGCACGGCCTTCAAGGAAGGGCTCGAGGGCAAGCCGATCACCCGGGTGATCGTCACCCACCTGCACCCCGACCACATCGGCCTGGCCGGCTGGATGACCCGCAAGTTCCAGTGCCGGCTTTGGATGACACGCCTGGAGTACCTGCAGTGCCGGATGCTGGTGGCCGACACCGGCCGCGAGGCGCCCGAGGACGGCCTGAACTTTTACAAGGCCGCCGGCTGGGACGAGGACGCCATCGAGAACTACCGCACCCGCTTCGGCGGCTTCGGCAAGGCCATCTACCAGCTGCCCGACAGCTTCCGCCGCATGAACGACGGCGACGAGTTCGACATCGGCGGCCACACCTGGCGCGTGGTGACCGGCAACGGCCACTCGCCCGACCACGCCTGCCTCTACTGTCCGGAGCTGAAGCTGCTGATCAGCGGCGACCAGGTGCTGCCGCGCATTTCGTCCAACGTGTCGGTGTTCCCGACCGAGCCAGACGCCGATCCGCTGCACGACTGGATGACCAGCTGCGCCAAGGTGAAGGGCGCCGTGCCGGACGAGGTGCTGGTCCTGCCGGCGCACAACGACCCGTTCCACGGCCTGCACGCCCGGCTCGACCACCTGATCAATGGCCACGAGCGGTCCCTTGGCCGGCTACAGAAGCTGCTGTCGACCGAGCCCAAGCGGGCCATCGACGTGTTCGGCGCCCTGTTCGCCCGCCACATCGGCCCCGAACTGCTCGGCATGGCCACCGGCGAGGGCCTGGCCCACATCAACTGCCTGATAGAACGCGGAACGGCCGTGGCCGAGACCGACGAACACGGCGTGGTCTGGTACCGGGCGGCCTGACCCCCTTTTCGGAGACGATGATCCCATGACCGACCAGATCCTCGTCGCCGTCCAGGACGGCGTCATGACCCTGACCTTCAACCGGCCGGACAAGAAGAACGCCATCACCGACGCCATGTACGGGGTGCTGGCCGACAGCCTGGTGGCCGCCGAACAGGACCCGGCCGTGCGGGTGATCCTGTTCAACTCCCGGGGCGACAGCTTCACCTCCGGCAACGACCTGAGCGACTTCGCGGCCCAGAACGCCGCGCAGGACACCGGCGCGCGCGGCGAGCGCAACGTGGGCCGCTTCCTCAAGGCCCTGGCCCAGGCGAAGAAGCCGCTGGTCGCCTCGGTGCGCGGCCTGGCGGTCGGGGTCGGCACGACCATGCTGCTGCACTGCGACCTGGTCTACATCGCCGACACGGCGAAGCTGACGGTGCCGTTCGTCAACCTCGCCCTGGTGCCGGAAGCGGCCTCCAGCCTGACCCTGCCCAGCCGTATCGGCCACGCTCGCGCCTACGCCATGTTCGCGCTCGGCGAGGCGGTCGACGGCCGGAAGGCCGAGGCCTGGGGCATCGCCAACGAGGCAATGCCGGAGGCGGAGGTCGACGCCCGCGCCTTGCAGGTCGCCCAGGCCCTGGCCAAACGCCCGCTCGGCGCCCTGACCGTCACCAAGGGTCTGATGCGCGACGCCGAGGCGCTCGCCGCCCGCATGGACGAGGAGGGGGCCCACTTCGCCGCCCGCCTGAAGAGCCCCGAAGCCGCCGAAGCCTTCGCCGCCTTCGCGCAGCGCCGGCCGGCGGACTTCAGCAAGGTGGGGTAGCACAGGGGACAGGTTAAGGCGTCCCAAGGGACATCTTAACCTGTCCCCGAGCTTGGCCTCACAGCGAGCAAGCCTTTGCAGATCGAGCCATACAAACCCGCCGACGAAGCCGAAGTCCTGGCCCTGTCGCTTCGCGCCTGGGCGCCGGTGTTCGAGAAGATGGAGCCGGCCGTGCCGGACTACGTCTATCGCGCTTTCTACCCGCAGGGCTGGGTGGCGCGGCAGACGGCCGACATCCGCGCCTGCCTGGCCGATCCGGACGTCCCGGTCTTCGTGGCGCGGGAGGGCGGAGCGGTGCTCGGCTGGATCGGGATGCGCACGCACCAGGAGGACCGGATGGGCGAAGTCTACATCCTGGCCGTGGACCCTGCGGCCCGGCGCCGCGGCATCGCCACGGCGCTGATGGATCACGCGCTGGCCCTCTTCCGGGACGCCGGCCTGGAGATCGTGCTGGTCGAGACCGGCGATGATCCCGGCCATGCCGCGTCCAGGGCCACTTACGAGGCCCAGGGCTTCGAGCGCTGGCCGGTGGCGCGGTACTTCCGCAAGCTGTGAGGGGATGGGCTGACCGCGTCTTCCATCACCCCTAGGCCGAACGCCAGTTGCTGGTGCAGGATGGAGCGACAGGATTCCGGCCCGACAAGAGGCCGTGAGGGGAACGACATATGACTGACCGCATCACATCGGACTTCGGCGCCTTCACCCCCGCCCGAGAAGTGGTCGCCGGCCATGACCACTCCGGCAAGACCGCCATTGTCACCGGCGCGGCCACCGGCATCGGAATCGAGACGGCCCGGGCGCTGGCCGAAGCCGGCGTCGATGTCGTCATCGCCGCCCGAAAGCCGGACCTGGCCCGCGAGGCGATCGCCGACATCGACAAGACAGCGCCCGGCAGGACACGCTTCGAGATGCTCGATCTTTCGGAGCTGGCCTCGATCCGCGCCTTCGGCGACCGTTGGGCCGGCAAGCCGCTGCACATCCTGATCAACAACGCCGCCGTCATGGCCTGTCCGCTCGACCGGACCAAGGACGGCTTCGAGATGCAGATCGGCACCAACCACTTTGGCCATTTCCTGCTCGGCACGCTGCTGGCCCCGGCGCTGGTCGCCGGCGCGCAGCAGGCCGGCAAGGCCTCGCGGTTGGTCAGCCTGTCCTCGATCGGCCACCGCCGGTCGGGAATCAACTGGGAAGATCCGCACTACACCACCCGGGCCTACGACAAGTGGGAGAGCTACGGCCAGGCCAAGACCGCCAACAGCCTGTTCGCGGTGGGCTTCCACCAGCGGTTCAAGGATCAGGGCGTCACGGCCAACGCCGTCATGCCCGGCGGCATCATGACGCCGCTGCAGCGCCACCTGCCGATCGAGGAGCAGCGGGCGATGGGCTGGATCGACGAGAACGGCAAGGTTCGCGACGGCTTCAAGACGACGGAGCAGGGCGCGTCGACCAGCGTCTGGGCGGCGGTGGGCGCGGAGCTGGAAGGCGTCGGCGGGCTCTACCTCGAAGACTGCGGCCAGGCGCTGCCCTGGACCAAGGAAGTTACCTGGACCGGAGTCATGCCCCACGCCCTGGACCCCGAAAGCGCCGAGCGGCTGTGGGCCCTCTCGGTCGAGACGGTCGCCGCGATCTGAAGGCCTAAAGTCCGTCCGGCGCCAGGATGTCCAGCGCCGGAAACGCCGTCCGGACCCGACGCGGGTCGCGCGTGAGCAGCCGGTATCCGGCGAAGGCGGCATGGGCGCCGATGAGGAAGTCCGGCAGGATCGCCTCCCGGGCCCCGCCCCGGCGTCGGTAGTCGGCATGGGCTTCGCCGGCCATCGCGGCAGCTTCCCACGGCCGATCCTGTCGGCCCAGCATGTCCTGACGGTCCAGCGCGTTGCCGCCCGAGCGGCGGAAGGCGATGCGGCATTCGGCGTAGACGATCTGGTTGATCCACAGCGGCCCGGCGAGGCGCACCTCGGCGATCCTTGCCCGGGACCACGCCGACCATTTCGGGTCGCGGGTGACCAGATCGATCAGGACGCAGCTATCGACCAGGACGCCGGACATCGGCGGCTTCCGGTTCGGGATCGCGCCGGTCGCGTCCGCGAGTCATGTCGAGGATGTCGTCGGTGGTCCAGCCGGCCACTCCACTGTCGGCGAATCCGTCCAGCCAGGTCTCGATCGCCGCGCGGCGTTCCACGGCGGAGGGTTCGGCCCTGCAGACCTTACGAACCTCGACATCATCTCCGTTCACGACGAACGCCACCTCGTCGCCCGGGGTCAGGTCGAGGCGACGGCGGATGTGGACGGGGATCGTCACCTGGCCTTTCGTCGTCACTCGCACGTCGGTTGCTCCGGGTGTAATACCTGCAAGTATTACATAGCATCGTAGGGAGGCGCTTTCCATGTCGCTCAAGGGCAAGACCCTCTTCATCACCGGCGCCAGCCGCGGCATCGGCCTGGCCATCGGGCTGCGGGCGGCGCGCGACGGGGCCAATGTCGCCATCGCCGCCAAGACGGCGGAGGCGCATCCCAAGCTGCCTGGCACGATCTATTCGGCGGCCGAGGAAATCGAGAAGGCCGGCGGCAAGGCCCTGCCGTTGATCGTCGACGTGCGGGACGAGGCCAGCGTCTATGACGCCGTCGAGCGCACGGTGGCGGCCTTCGGCGGCATCGACATCTGCGTCAACAACGCCAGCGCCATCAGCCTGACCCCGACCGAGGCGACGGACATGAAGCGCTACGACCTGATGCATCAGATCAATGCGCGCGGCACCTTCCTGACCACCAAGGCCTGCATCCCGCACCTGAAGCGGGCGGCCAATCCGCATGTGCTGGCCCTGTCGCCGCCGCTGGACATGAGCCCGCATTGGTTCGGGCGGCACGTCGCCTACACGGTCGCCAAGTACAACATGAGCATGTTCATGATGGGCATGGCGGACGAGTACAAGGACGACGGCATCGCCTTCAACGGCCTGTGGCCGCGCACCGGCATCGCCACCGCCGCCATCCAGTTCGCGCTGGCCGGCGATGAAGGCATGAAGCACTGCCGGACCGTCGACATCATGTCCGACGCCGCCCACGCCATCTTCTGCAAGAAGGCCTCGGAGTTCACCGGCAACTTCCTGATCGACGATAGCTTCCTCTACGCCGAGGGCGTGCGCGACTTCGAGAAGTACCGCGTCGACCCCACCAAGCCTTTGATGCCGGACTTCTTCGTGCCGGCCGACAGTATCCCGCCGCCCGGGGTGAAGATCGGATGAGCCTGACCGTCCGTCCGGCCCGACCGGAGGATGCGGCGGCGATACTCGGCTTCATCCACGCCCTGGCCGACTACGAGAAGCTCGGCCATGAGGCCGACCTGAAGCCTGGGGATGTCGAGGCGTCGTTCTTCTGCGTCGCGCCGCGGGTGTACTGCGACATCGCCGAGGTTGACGGAGGGCCGGTCGGGTTCGCCGTGTGGTTCTACAGCTACTCGACCTTCCGGGGGCGCCACGGGATCTATCTGGAAGATCTCTTCGTCGCGCCGGAAGCGCGCGGGCTGGGCGCCGGAAAGGCCTTGCTGGCAGGACTGGCCCGCCGTTGCCGGGACGAGGGGCTGCCGCGCCTTGACTGGGCGATGCTCGACTGGAACGCGCCGTCGATCGCCTTCTACGACTCTCTGGGCGCCGAGGCGCTGGACGGCTGGACGACGCGGCGGTTGACCGGCGCGCCGCTGGAGCGCCTGGCCGACACATGAGCGCTCCGCCTGACACCGTGCTGGACGTTATGCCCGAGGAGGCGGCGGCGATCCGCGCGGCGGTGCTGGCGGCCGACCTGGACACGCTGGGGCCGGGCCGATCGCTTGCCCGGCCGGAGGACGCCGCCGACCTGACGGCCTTCCTCGCCGACCCGCGCGTCACCGACGCCATCTACGATCTGCCCCGGCCGTTCACCCTGGACAATGTCAGCCGCTGGATCGCCGAGTCCGAGGCGCTGCGCCAGGAGGGCCGGCGACTGCTGATCCTGACCCGCGACGAGACCGGCGAGATCGCCGGCTACAGCTGCATCAGCGTCTGGCCCGACCGGTCCGCCGCCGAGCTGGCCGGGGCCCTGCGCGCGGACCGCCAGAGCGGCGGGCAGGGCGGGGCCGGCGCGCTGCACAGCTTCGGCTGGATCTTCACGGCGCTGAAGGTGCGGATGATGTGCCTGACCGCCGCGCTCGACAATGTGCGGTCGGCGAAGCTGATCGACGCGGCCGGGTTCGTGCGGATGGGGACACGGGACGCCGTGCGGCCGGACGGAACGACGCGGACGTCGCACTATTGGGAAGTGACGGCCGAGCAGTGGCGGGCACGCTGGGGGTAGCTTCCCCAACTTCGTCATGGCCCGACTTGTTCGGGCCACCCATGCACACGGGCACTGGAGTCTCTGTTGAGGCGTCAGTCGTCGCTTTCTATAGCGCCGCCAGCTTCCCGCCGAACTACCTCGAGCAAGCCGATAACGGCAGCATCCTCGTTGAAGTTTCGCCCACTGATATCAACGGTGATGCCAGCGCCATCGGCGTTGCAACGGGCATTGGCCTCACCGGCCTCATCAAACAGAACCCAAGGGTCACGTTGAGCAGGCAGCATGCGATCAAGAGCTGCTCGCGCCGCGTCCGAGTTGGCTATGCCAGTCAGAAAGAATGACTTCGTACGGCAAGCTCATCACGCATGGGTGGCCCGAACAAGTCGGGCCATGACGGATCGAAGGGGCGGAGCGAGCATCAAGCCCGCTCGAACACCGCCGCGATGCCCTGGCCGCCGCCGATGCACATGGTCTCAAGGCCATAACGGACCTCGCGGCGCTGCATCTCGTGCAGCAGGTTGGCCAGGATGCGGCCGCCGGTGGCGCCGATCGGGTGACCCAGGCTGATGCCGCCGCCGTTGACGTTGAGCTTGTCGCGGTCGTCCCAGTTCCAGCCCTTCAGCACGGCGAGGACCTGCGGCGCGAAGGCCTCGTTCAGCTCGACCAGGTCGATGTCGCTCCAGCCCAGGCCGTTGCGCGCGAACAGGCGCTCGACGGCCGGCACCGGGCCGATGCCCATGCGGGAAGGCTCGCAGCCGGCGGCGGCCCAGCTGTGGAACCAGCCGATCGGCTCCAGGCCCAGCTCCTCGAGCTTGTCCTCGGCCACGACGAGGCAGGCGGCGCCGGCGTCGTTCTGCTGGCTGGCGTTGCCGGCCGTGACCACGCCGTCCTTCTCGATGGCCCGCAGCTTGCCCAGCGACTCCATCGTGGCGTCGGCGCGATAGCCCTCGTCATGGGCGAAGATGACCGGATCGCCCTTCCGCTGCTTGACCGAGACCGGCACCAGCTCGTCGGCGAAGCGGTTCTCGGCCCAGGCCTTCGTGGCGCGCTGGTGGCTCATGACCGCATACTCGTCGGCCTCCTCGCGGCTGATCTGGTAGTCGCGGGCCAGGTTGTCGGCCGTCTCGATCATGCCGCTGATGACGCCGAACCGCTCGATCGGCTGGCTCATCACCCGGCCGCGGGCGAGGCGGTCGTGCATGGTCACCGAGCCGGCGCGGGCACCGTTGCGCATGTCGGTGGAGTAGTACTCGACGTTGCTCATGCTTTCGCAGCCGCCGGCGATGACCACGTCGGCCGCGCCGGTCTGGATGCGCATGGCCGCGTCGATCACCGCCTGCAGGCCAGAGCCGCAGCGGCGGTCCATCGAGACGCCGGGAATGCCGATGGGCAGACCGGCCTGCAGCAGCGACCAGCGGGCGATGCAGGGCGCCTCGCCGTTGGGATAGCCGTGAGCGAAGGTGACGTCGTCGATCCGCTCGGGGTCGATCTTCGTCCGCTCGACCAGTTCCTTGATGATCGCCCCGCCGATTTCGCCGGCGGTCATGCTCGAGAGCGCCCCCTGGAACTTGCCGACGGCGGTGCGGAGGGGGCTGACGATGGCGGCGCGGCGCATTTTAATCTCCGAGTATCCCGGCGGAGGCCGGGATCCACAGGGATCACACCGGCCGCACATGAATGGGCGTGGGCCCCGGCCTTCGCCGGGGACACGGGGTCCTTAGATCGGGTCGTAGGGGAACACGGACGCCGAGGCGCCGGTGTCGAAGAAGCTGTTCTTCATGGCCGGCAGGGCGACGTCGAGCAGCTTGCGCGGGGTCCAGCCGGTGGTGTCCGCCATGTTGCGGACCGGCCGGGGCTGGTCGAACAGGATGACCTCGTTGCCGCGCACGGCGAAGATCTGGCCGCTGACGTCCCTGGCCTCGGGCGAGGCGAGGGCGACGGCCAGCTGGGCGACCTGGTCCGCGCGCATGGCGTTCTTCATCCGGTCGACGCGCAGGGCGGACGCCTCGTCCTTGACCGGGATGGTGGCGATCATGCGGGTCCAGGCGAACGGCGCGATGATGTTGGAGCGGACGTTCTTGATCGCCCCCTCCATCGCCAGGATGCGCGACAGACCCATCACGCCCAGCTTGGCGGCGGCGTAGTTGGCCTGGCCGATGTTGCCGATCAGGCCGCTGGTCGAGGTAAAGTGGACGTAGCTGCCTTCCTGCTGGTCGCGGAACAGCTCCACCGAGGCGCGGGAGACGTTGTAGGCGCCGCGCAGGTGGACCTCGATGACCTTGTCCCAGTCCTCGTCGTCCATCTTGTGGAACATCTTGTCGCGCAGGATGCCTGCCGGATTGATGATGGCGTGCAGGCCGCCGAAGGTGTCCTTCGCCTGTTCGACCATGCCCCGCACGGCGGCCATCGAGGCGACGCTGTCGGAGTTGGCCACCGCTTCGCCGCCCGCGGCGTTGATCTCGTTGGCCGTCTGCTGGGCCGGGCCGGCGTCGCCTTCGTCGCCGCCGCCGACGCTGCCTCCGAGGTCGTTGACGACCACCTTGGCGCCCTCGCGCGCCGCCAGAAGGGCGCACTCCTTGCCGATGCCGCCGGCCGCGCCGGTGACCAGAACAACCTTGCCTTCAAGCACGCCCATGCCGGGTCTCCCTTGGACTATTCTTGCGCGTTGGCGACGGTCTAAGCGCCGAACGTGGCGTCAGGCAAGCCTGTCGGCCTTGCGAAGGTCCGGGAACAGCCTGGCCCAGAGCCCGGTGACGACCAGCGCCCCGACGCCGCCCCAGACCACGGCCGCCACCGGACCGATGAAGCGGGCGACCACCCCGCCCCGGAACTCGCCCAACTCGTTGGAGGCGCCGATGAACAGCGACGACACCGTCGCCACCCGGCCGCGCATGTGGTCCGGCGTGACCAGCTGGATCAGGGTCTGGCGGATGTAGACGCTGATCATGTCGGCCGCGCCCAGGATGACCAGCGCCGTGACCGACAGCCACATCACCTTCGAGGCGCCGAACACCACGGTGCCGACGCAGAATATCCCGACGGAAACGAACATGATCACCCCGGCCTTGCTGCGGATCGGCACGGCGGCCAGGTAGAAGGCCATGGCCGCTGCGCCGATGGCGGGAGCCGCGCGCAGGATGCCGAAGCCCTCCGGCCCCACATGCAGCACGTCGCGGGCGTAGACCGGCAGCATGGCCGTCGCGCCGGCCAGGATGACCGCGGCCAGGTCCAACGATATGGCGCCGAAGACGATCTTGTTGGTCCAGACGTAGACCAGCCCCTCCTTCATCAGCGCCCAGCGCGAGCCGGGCTGCACCTCCGGCTTCGTGTTCGAGCGGATCAGCAGGATGGTCAGGCCGGCGATGATGTAGAAGACCAGGGCGGCCGCGTAGGACATCCCCGTCGACCAGGCGACCAGCACCCCGCCCAGCGCCGGGCCGGCGATGGAGGCGGTCTGCCAGGCCAGGCTGTTCCAGGCGATGGCCCGGGGCAGCAGCGCGCGGGGCACCAGCATCGGCCCCATCGCCGTGTTGGCCGGGGCGAAGAAGGCGCGGCAGACGCCGAACAGGAAGGCGGCGCCCAGAAGCAGCGGGATCGAGTCGTTCCCGGTCAGGGTCGCGACCATCAGCATGGCGGCGATGGCGATCTCGCCGGCGTAGGTGAACTTCAGGATGGTCCGCCGGTCATAGCGGTCGGCGGTCTCGCCGGCCGGCAGGGCCAGCAGCAGCACCGGGACGAACGACACCAGCCCGATCAGGCTGACCATGAAGGCGGCTCGCGGCACGTCCATGGTCTCGCGGGCGAGGCTGTAGACGTGCCAGCCCAGCGCCACCGACTGGATCTGAACGCCCAGAACGGCGGTCCAGCGCGACAGCCAGAAGCGAACGAAATCGCCCTGCCGGAGCAGGGCGCGCATGGAGGTGTCGGATTCGGCGGGCTCGGACATGGGTCAAATCCCTTTGCGCCCGGAATTGGCGTCTCGCAACCGTCGTTGACGGGCGGAGCGGCGATGCGTATGTGCGCCGCCTCTGTCATGGTGGAACGAGGGCGCTATGCGCAGCCTCCGACGAACGATCCGCCGCGCGACCCGCGCGGACGTCTGACCGCCCCCGCCTCCCGAAGGCGCGGGGATCGTTCTCCTGTTCCTTCCGTGAAGCCTGCGACATGACCGACATCGCCTACCGGCCCGAGGCGCCGCAAGACGCCCCCCTTATCGACGCCCTGATCGACCGCGCCTTCGGCCCCGGCCGCCACGCCAGGGCCGCTGACCGGCTGCGGGAGAACAACAGCCTGCTGCCCGACCTTTCCTTCACCGCCTGGGAGGGCGGGCGGCTGGTCGGGTCGGTGCGCATGTGGCCAGTGACCATCGGCGGCGCGCCGGTGGTCTTCCTGGGCCCCATCGCCGTCGAGGCGCAGATGCGCAAGCACCGCATCGGCCAGACCCTGGTCGAGCGGGCCTGCGAGGCGGCAGCGTGGGCCGGCTGGCCCGCCGTGCTGCTGGTCGGCGACGCGCCCTTTTTCGAGCGGGTCGGCTTCTCGGCCGCGCCGGCGAAGGGCGTCGTGATGCCCGGGCCCGTGGACCAGCGCCGGGTGCTGCTCAAGGCCCTGCGCGAAGGCGGGGCGGACGGCCTGGCGGGGCTGGTGTCGCCCGGCGTCGGCTAGAGCTTTTCCAGGTCGCAGCCCCGAGCCTCGAGGATGGGGCGCAAGGCCCAGTAGGCTGCCGGCGTCCTCATCAGCGGGATACGCGGGTAGAGGTGGTGGACGATGTGGAACTGCATCCCCATCGAGCCGATGTTCCCCACCGCGCTGCGGAAGGCGCGCGTATCGCGGTAGCGACCGCTGCCGGTCCCCGGATGGTGCGGCGCCCAGCTCAGAAAGAACTGGATGTAGGTGACGCCAATGTGCCGCGGCAGCCACCACAGCAGCGCCGCCTCGAGCGCGTGGCCGGTCCAGGCCATGGCGAACAGTATGGCGAGGTAGGTCAGCTGCGCCGCCAGCGCCTGCAGGCCTGCGGCCTGCGCCTCGGGCGTTCCCAGCCGCGACAGGCAGTCGCCATAGGCGGCCTGTCCTTTCGATCCCGGCTGGCGGTAGGCGATGCTGTTGGCGATGGACTGCCACGGGCCGGCGGCCTTGGTGCCGGCGTCCGGGTCGAGCACCGGGTCGTTGCAGTGGGTGTGGTGTTCGTAGTGGGTCAGCCGGGCGACCTGATAGGGCAGCACGAGCGGAATGGTCGAGAGGTAGCCGACCAGTTCGTTGAGCCAGAACAGCGGCTCGCCCTCGCGGGCGATGATCCGGTGCTGCGCCTCATGCGAGGGCAGGTAGCTGAGCATCACGTTCAGGGTGGCGATCGGGAAGGCGGCCCACAGCGGCAGCACGCCGGTCAGCGTCAGCGGCCATAGCGACAGCCAGACGGCCAGGTTGCCCAGACCCCAGGCGATCGATCCCCAGGGCAGTCCACCCATGAACTGGTCGGCGACTTCCTTCTCAAGGCGGTTCAGCGCTTTTGCGTCCATCTGGCGCAGGGCTGCGGTATCCGGAACCGCGACCATCAGAGCCACCGCCCGGTCAGGGTCGCAGCGCCGCCCCAGATCCCGCCGATGATCATGCCGACGGCGAGCGGCGCGAGCCCCCACGGCATGGCCCAGCCGGTGAGGGTCAGCACCTGGGCGATGAGCGGTCCCAGGAAGCCGAGGCCGAACAGCAGGGGCATGATCTTGAACAGGCCTCCCAGATATCTCTTCATGGCGCCAGCTCCCCGATCCTTCGCCCGCCTGGTCGGCGAGGCATTGTTTCGGCGAAGATGACACATGCGTCATTTTTGGCAACGACCTGTTGTCGCGCGCGACGAGTTGCTTTTCCCGGCGCGAGGCGCATCTAGACTGGTTGCATGAGCCAAACTCCATCAGGCCTCGAAACCGTCCTCGCCGCCGCCAGACAGGCGCCGGGTCGCGGGCTGCCGCCGGTGCATCTTTGGAATCCTGCCCACTGTGGCGAGATCGACATCCGCATCCGCAAGGACGGCGTCTGGTTCCATGAGGGCACGCCGATCGGACGCGAGGCGCTGGTGCGGCTGTTCTCGACCGTGCTGCGGCTGGACCCGGACGGCTATCACCTGGTCACGCCGGTCGAGAAGATGAAGATCGTCGTCGAGGACGCACCCTTCATCGCCGTACAGGTCGACCGCGACGGCGAGGCCCTGCGCTTCCTGACCAACGTCGGCGACGAGGTCGAGGCCGGTCCGGACAATCCGGTCCGCGTCGAGATGGATCCGGTCACCGGCGAGCCGCGCCCCTATGTCCACGTCCGGCGCGGGCTGGAGGCGCTGATCGCCCGGCCGGTGTTCTATGAGCTGGTCGAGATGGCGCAGGAGCGCGACGGCGTCATGGGCGTGACCTCCAACGGCGCCTGGTTCGCGGTGGGGCCGGTCGCGTGAACCCCAATGCCCCGGCCGACGCGCTGCGCGACTGGATCGGCCGGCGCCTCGATCCCTTTGACGCGGCCTCGTCGTCCCACGAGCCCCGGTCGGACTTCGACCTCAATCCGATGATGAACGCCGGCGAGCCTATCGCGGTGCGGCCGGCCGCCGTGCTGGTCGGGCTCATCGAGCGCAAGGAGGGCCTGTCGGTCCTCCTCACCCGCCGCTCCGACTCCCTGCGCAGCCATACCGGCCAGGTCGCCTTCCCCGGCGGCCGCATGGACCCCGGCGAGACGCCGTGGCAGGCGGCGCTGCGCGAGGCGGAGGAAGAGGTGGGCCTGTCGCCCGCGCACGTCTCCCTGGCCGGGCTGTCGACTCCCTATCGCACCGGCACCGGTTTCCTCGTCACGCCGGTGGTCGGGTTCGTGCCGCCGGACCTGTCGTTCACGCCCAATCCGCACGAGGTGGCCGATGTGTTCGAGACGCCGTTCGGCTTCCTGATGGACCCGGCCAACTACGAGCGGCGCCATTACGACCTGCCCGACGGCCAGCGCCGGCACTTCTATGCGATGACCTGGGAGAACCAGCTGATCTGGGGCGCCACGGCCGGCATGCTGCGGGCGCTCCATGACCGCCTCTACGGCGCGGCCGTGACCTGACTTGAAAGTGACGCCGTGGTCACTTTTCACCGTCGTCGCGCCGTCGTAAGCCCCTGCCCATGACCACCTCAGTGACATTACCCGACACCATCGGCGTGCAGCCCTGGATGACCCTGCCGGCCACCCGCGCCGTCATCGAGGCGCTTGAGGCGCGCGGGTTCGCCGGCTGCGCGCGCTTCGTCGGCGGCTGCGTGCGCAACACCCTGCTGAAACAGCCGATCGACGACGTCGACATCGCCACCACCCTGACCCCCGACCAGGTGACCGAGGCGCTCGAGGCGGCCGGGATCAAGGTCGTCCCGACCGGCGTCGACCACGGCACGATCACCGCCGTCTCCGGCGGCCGGACCTATGAGGTCACAACCCTGCGCAAGGACGTCTCGACCGACGGCCGCCGGGCCGTGGTCGCCTTCACCCAGGACTGGGCGGAGGACGCCGTCCGCCGCGATTTCCGCCTCAACGCCCTCTACGCCGACGGCGACGGGCGCATTTTCGACCCCACGGGGGAGGGCGTCGCCGACGCCCTCGCGGGGCGCATCGTCTTCGTCGGCGACGCGATGACCCGGATCCGCGAGGACTATCTGCGGATCTTGCGCTTCTTCCGCTTCCAGGCCTGGTACGGCCGGGGCGAGGCCGATGCGGCGGCGCTCGCGGCCTGCAAGGCCCTCAAGGGCATGCTCTCGGGCCGCGCGGCCGAGCGGACGCAGAAGGAGCTGCTCAAACTCTTGGCCGCCGACGACCCGCGCTCGGCCCTGCGCCTGATGGCCGCCACCGGGGTGCTCGGCGCCGTGCTGCCGCAGGTGAAAGCCCTGACCCGCTTCGAGAAGCTGGTCGAGATCGAGAGCTCGCAGCTGTTCGAGAACGATCCCGAGCTGCGGCTGGCGGCGATGATCCCCGACGATCCCAAGGTCGCCCAGGACGTCGCCGAGCGTCTGCGCCTGTCGAACGCCCTGAAGGACCGGCTGGTCGCCGCCGCCGGCTCCAGCCCGCGGATCGTGTCCTGGATGAGTCCGCGCGAGACCCGCCGCGGCGTCTACGCCATCGGCGCCCGCGCCTTCGTCGACCGGGTCAAGCTGGCCTGGGCCGGATCCGACCGCAACGCCGCCGCCCCACAATGGCGGGCGCTGATCCCGCTGGCCGAATCCTGGACTGCCCCGACCTTCCCGCTGACTGGCGAGGATGTCATCGCCGCCGGCGTGCCGAAGGGCCCCCTGGTCGGGCAGGTGATGCGCGAGGTCGAGGAGTGGTGGATCGACCTGGACTTCATCGACGACAAGCTGGCGGCGGTGGAGCGGCTCAAGGCCGTGGCCCAGGGGATGGTGTTCTAGGGCGCTCGCGCCTCAGCGGAACGGGTTGATGATCGTCAAGACGCCTTCAATCACCTGACCGTGCTGCAGGTCCTCCGAGTAGAGGACGTCGCAGTCCGCCAGCAGAGCGGCGGCAATGATCACGCAGTCGTAGAAGGCGTAGCGATACCGCCCCGCCAGGAATGCCGCCTTGTCGTAAGTCGCCTCGGTCAGGGGCTGCGTGCGGCAGGTCGCGCGGATGGGCTCGAGGACCAGTTCGATTTCCTGGAGCGTCAGGGCATGTTTCCGAAGCGCGACCGTCGTGAATTCGTTCAGCACCTGTACGCTTATCGCACCGCCCTTACGGAGGAGCTCTGTTGCGCGAGCCGATTTCGCGGCATCGGCGGCAATCACGTAGAGGAGGGTGTTGGTGTCGAAGAACGCCTCAGTCACGGCTGTTGGCTTCGTCCCGATCAAACCTGAAATCGGCGGGAAGTCGCCCGCGGAACTGCTTGAGGCGCTCGAACATCGCGTCCAGGTCGGGCTTGGGGACCAGCTGTAGCTCGCGCGGTCCGGCGATCCTTACGTTGATCTCATCGCCTTCCTTCAGGTCCATTGCTTCGACAACGACTGAAGGAATGCGAACGGCGAGACTGTTGCCCCATTTGGCGACACGCATGGCGGACCTCCGGATATACATTCCCTACGAAGTATATCATCGAAAGCGCCCACTGTCAGCCGTGCCCGCCCCCTACGGCCACTTCACCGTCGGCGGCATCGAGCTGAGGATCGAGTCGACGTTGCCGCCGGTCTTCAGGCCGAAGGTCGTGCCCCGGTCGTAGAGCAGGTTGAACTCGACATAGCGGCCGCGGCGGACCAGCTGTTCATCGCGTTCGGCCTCGGTCCAGGGTTCGTGCATCCGGGTTCGGGCGATCTTCGGATAGATGTCCAGGAAGGCCTCGCCGACATCGCGTGTGAAGGCGAAGTCGCGGTCCCAGTCGCCGCTGTCGTGGTGGTCGTAGAAGATGCCGCCGATGCCGCGCGGCTCGTTCCGGTGCGGCAGGAAGAAGTACTCGTCGCACCAGGCCTTGTACTTCGCGTGCCAGGCCGGGTCGTGGCGGTCGCAGGCGTCCTTGAAGGCGGCGTGGAAGGCCACCGCGTCGGGGAAGTCCTGCTCGCGCTGGAAGCCCAGAAGCGGGGTCAGGTCGCCGCCGCCGCCGAACCAGCCTTTCGTCGTGCAGATGAAGCGGGTGTTCATGTGCACCGCCGGCACGCGCGGGCTGCGCATGTGGGCGATCAATGAGACGCCTGTGGCGAAAAAGCGCGGGTCCTCGTCGGCGCCGGGCATGGTTTTGGCCATCTCCGGCGTGAAGGTCCCGTGGACGACCGAGGTATGGACCCCGACCTTCTCGAAGAAGCGGCCGTGCATCATGCCCATCACGCCGCCGCCGCCGGCCTCGCGGATCCACGGTTTGCGCTCAAAACGACCCGGATCGCCCGGATACAGGTCCGCGGGCGCTTCATCTTCCAGAATCTCGAACGCGGCGTGGATCCGGTCGCGGAGGGATTCGAACCAGGCCTGGGCCCGGTTCTTGCGGTCTTGGAGGCGCTCGGAGTCGGTCATGGCAGGCGTTTTACAGCCTTGGCCGGCGACGTCCATCTGGGCCGCGTGCGCAGAAACCCTACATGCTCTGTTGAAAAAGGCCGTGACGCGCACTAATCGGTCACGCCAAGGGCTATCGACGGGGCTGCGACGATTCAGGCGAGGCGACTCGCCCGCGCCACGGCTCGCCGGAACCGAAACGATTTACAGGCCGCGACACTCCCTGGGCGCGGCGTTTCTGAAGGGTGATCTCAAGGTGGTCGATTCCGCCGCGAATGCAGCAAACCCGTCTGGCGGGGAGGATCCTACCCGCCGGGACTTCATTCACATCGCAGCCATATCCGCAGCCGCGGTCGGTGGCGCCGCTGTGGCCTGGCCGTTCATCGCGCAGATGAACCCGTCGGCCGACACGATGGCGCTGGCCACTGTCGAGTACGATCTGACGAAGATCGAGCCCGGCATGCAGGTCACGATCAACTGGCGCGGCAAGCCCCTGTTCATCCGTAACCGGACTCAGGCGCAGATCGACGCGGCGGTCAAGGACGACTCGGCCTCGATGCCGGATCCCCAGGTCGACGCCGAGCGCCACAAGGACGGCAAGGCCCAGTGGCTGGTCCTGATCGGTTCCTGCACCCATCTCGGCTGCGTGCCGACGGTCGGCGGCGGTGAGTACGGCGGCTGGTTCTGCCCCTGCCACGGGTCGCACTACGACACCTCCGGACGTATCCGCAAAGGCCCGGCGCCCCTGAACCTGGCGGTGCCCGAGTACGCCTTCCTTTCCGACACCAAGGTCAAGATCGGCTGACGTAGATGAGCGGACATTCGACCTACCAACCCAAGAGCGCGTTCACCCGCTGGATGGACGCCCGTCTCCCTGTCGGCCGCCTGGTCTGGGACAGCTTCGTCGATTACCCGACGCCGCGGAACCTGAACTACTGGTACACCTTCGGGGGCATTCTCAGCCTCTGCCTCGCCGTGCAGATCATCACCGGCATCGTGCTGGCCATGCACTACACGCCCAGCGCCGCCGGTGCGTTCAACTCGGTTGAGCACATCATGCGGAACGTCAACTACGGCTGGCTGATCCGCTACATGCACTCCAACGGCGCCTCGATGTTCTTCATCGCGGTGTACCTGCACATGTTCCGGGGCCTCTACTACGGCTCCTACAAGGCTCCGCGTGAAGTGCTGTGGATCCTGGGCTGCGTGATCTACCTGCTGATGATGGCCACGGCCTTCATGGGCTACGTCCTGCCCTGGGGCCAGATGAGCTTCCACGGCGCGGTCGTGATCACCAACCTGCTCGGCGCCTTCCCGATTGTCGGCGAGACCATCACCACCCTGCTGTGGGGCGGCTTCGCGGTCGACGAGCCGACGCTGAAGCGCTTCTTCTCGCTGCACTACCTGCTGCCGTTCGTGATTGCCGGCGTTGTCGTGCTGCACGTCTGGGCCCTGCACGTCGTCGGCCAGAACAACCCGACCGGCGTCGATCCAAAGTCCAAGGCCGACACGGTGCCCTTCACCCCGTACGCGACGGTGAAGGACGGCTTCGCGATGAGCGTGTTCCTGATCCTCTTCGCGACCTTCGTCTTCTTCATGCCCAACGCTCTGGGTCACGCGGACAACTACATCCCCGCCGACCCGCTGGTGACGCCCGCCCACATCGTGCCGGAGTGGTACTTCCTGCCGTTCTACGCGATCCTGCGGGCCGTGCCGGACAAGCTGATGGGCGTTCTGGCCATGTTCGGCGCCATCGGCTGCCTGTTCGCGCTGCCCTGGCTGGACACCTCCAAGGTCAAGTCGATGCGGTACCGCCCGCAGGCCCAGCTGTACTTCGTCATCTTCGTGGTGACCTGCTGGATCCTCGGCGTCGCCGGCGGCAAGCTGCCGGACGATCAGGTCATTCCGCACCTGAAGACCTTCACCCTCCTCGACGCCGAGCTGAACAGCTACGTCTGGCTGTCACGCATCACCACCCTCTACTACTTCGCCTACTTCCTGGTGGTAATGCCGCTGCTGGGCCTGACCGAGAAGCCGCGCCCGGTTCCCGAAACCATCTCCTCGCCGGTGCTCGGCGACTCCGACAAGAAGGACTGAGCCCCGATGCTGCGCAAAGTCACCCTGCTGGCGGCGGCTCTGGTTCTTGTCGCCGGGCCGGCGTTCGCGGCGGGCGAAGCCAAGAAGCCCGCGGACATCGCCTTCAGCTACGAAGGTCCGTTCGGAACCTACGACCAGGCCCAGCTGCAACGCGGCTACAAGGTCTATCGCGAAGTCTGCGCCGCCTGTCACAGCATGAACCTGCTGTCGTTCCGCAATCTCGCCGACCGCGGGGGTCCGTTCTATGATCCCAAGTACAAGAACGCGAACGACAACCCCTACGCCAAGGCCATCGCCGCCGAGGCGCAGATCAATGACCTCGACAGCGAGACCGGCGATGCGATCAAGCGCGCCGGCACGCCGGCCGATCGCTTCCCGGCCCCGTACCCGAACGCTATCGCGGCCAAGGCCGGGAACGGCGGCGCCCTGCCCCCCGACCTGTCGCTGATCGCCAAGGCCCGCGAGGGCGGTCCGGAATACCTCGCCGCCCTGCTGGCGGGCTACAAGGACGCGCCGGCCGACGTCACGGTGGCGCCGGGGCTGAACTACAACCCCTACTTCCCCGGCGGCCTGATCGCGATGGCGGCCCCGCTCAAGGCCGATCTGGTGACCTTCGATGATGGCACCAAGTCGACCGTCAAGCAGCAGGCCACGGACGTCACCGCCTTCCTGATGTGGGCCGCCGAGCCCAAGCTGGAAGAGCGCAAGCAGATGGGCTCCGCGGTGCTGGTGTTCCTCCTGCTCTTCTCCGGCCTGCTGTACGCCAGCTATCGCCGGGTGTGGCGCAACGAGAGCCACTAGGCTTTCGGACCAACCGGATTGGCGAAGGGCCCGGGAGCGATCCCGGGCCCTTCTTCATTCGGGGATTACCGTCAGCGCGCCGCCGGCGATGTCCAGCCGCAGGCTCCAGCGCGACCAGAAGTCGACGCCCAGGGTTCCGGCCAGCGCCGGGTCGAGATCGGTCGCCAGGGTGGCGGAGGGCTCCTCGTAGAGCCGACCGTCTACTGAAAGCGCCCGCAGCCGGGCCGGCGCCTGGTCGCGGCGCGCGGAGTCGAGGCTGAGGGCCTCGGGGCTGACCGTGGCGCGGGCCATGCGGACCGCCGCCCGCGAGCTCCAGTCGACCGCGTAGAGGCCTGCGCGGGCCTGTCGGTCGTCGGCGACGGCCGCCCGCACGGCGGGGACGCCGCCGGCGGTCTCCAGACTCAGGACGCGCCCGCCGCGCACCGCCGGCGCCTGCCCGGCGTAAAGGCGCAGCCGGCAGGGCGCGAACCGAAGGTCGACAACGAAGCCCGCCAGCATGTCCGCCCCGATCACCCCGGCGATGGGCGTCACGAAGCCGGGCGCGCGGTCGTCCAGGTCCGCCACCATGACCGGGACCTCGGGCAGCGCCAGACCGGCCAGCCGCCCTTCGGCGACGAAGCCGGCCGCCAGTCCCTCCATGTCGGCCCGTGTGTCGTGCAGCTGCGTGCGCGGCGCCGAAGGATCCAGCAGCCAGTCTCCTGCCACGGCGCCGATCATGGCCGGGACGACGATCGCACCGTTCTCGAACCAGCAGGCGACCTCGCCCGCCGACGCCGGGCCGGTCCCGCCGACCGACAGAATCAGACCGGAGATAACGGCGGCCGCGCGCATGCGGCGATCCTAGCCAAACCCCGCGCGGGCGGCGATAACCACGCCACGGGGAGGCGTGCATGACAGGCTGGACACTGGGGATCATCGGCGGCTCGGGGCTGTACGCGCTCGACGGGCTGGAGGACCGCGCGACCTTGCGCATCGAGGGACCGTTCGGCTCGCCCTCGGACGATCTGGTCACCGGGCGCATCGGCACGACCCGTCTGGTTTTCCTGCCCCGCCACGGCGTCGGGCACCGGATCCCGCCCAGCGACATCAACGCCCGGGCCAACATCGACGCGTTGAAGCGGGCCGGCTGCACAGACGTGTTGTCGCTGTCGGCGGTCGGCTCGCTGCGCGAGGACCTGCCGCCCGGGACCTTCATCGCGGTGGACCAGTTCATCGACCGGACAGTCAGCCGGGCCAGCAGCTTCTTTGGGCCCGGTCTGGCGGCGCACGTCTCGATGGCGGATCCGGTCTGCCCGCGTCTGGCCGCTCTCGCCGCGCAGGCCGGCCGCGCCGCGGGCGCCACGGTGGTGGAGGGCGGGACCTACCTGGCCATGGAGGGCCCGCAGTTCTCCAGCCGCGCCGAAAGCGAGCTCTACCGGTCCTGGGGCTGCGCCGTAATCGGCATGACCAACATGCCGGAGGCCAAGCTGGCCCGTGAGGCGGAGCTGCCCTACGCCTCCATCGCCATGGTCACCGACTACGACTGCTGGCGGGTCGGCGAGGCGCCGGTCGAGGTCGGCCACATCCTTGAGGTCATGCACGCCAATACCAGCCGGGCGAAGCTGCTGGTTGAGCAGCTTGCCCGGGCCCTGCCGGCCGAACGCCCGGCCTCGCCGATCGACAGCTGCCTGGACTGGGCGGTGATTACCGCGCCGGAGGCCAGGGATCCGGCGATGATCGCCCGCCTGGACGCCGTCGCCGGGCGGGTGCTGGGGCGCCCGGCCTAGACCTCGCCCTTCGCGCCGCCGGACCGCTGGAAGTGTTTCAGCGTCCGCAGCATGGCCAGACGGGCGCTGTCGGCATGATGGCCGGCGCCGGGCGCCACGAAGGCGTGGCCAGCGTCGTACAGGTACAGAGGCAGGTCGGGGTGCGCCGCCGCGATGGCCTCGACGTCGTGCGGCGGAATGGTCTCGTCGGTCTTGCCGAAATGCAGCAGGGTCGGGATCTTCGGGATCAGGTCGATGTGGTTGGCGATGTCGCCGCCGTAGAAGCAGGCCGCGGCCTGCAGCCCGTCGCAAACCGCCGCCGCCGCCCACATCGTCGAGCCGCCGAAGCAGAAGCCCATGCCAAACACCGGGCCCTCCAGCGCGTCGATCGCCGCCTGCACCCTGCCGACGCAGGCCTGACCCCAGCCGGTCGCCTCGCCGAGCGCCAGCCGCTCCGGCAGGATCTCGATCCTGACGTTGTGCTCGGGGAAAGGCGCCTCGCCGTCCAGCAGGCTGGGCGCAATCACCTCATAGCCCTGGGCGGCCAGAGTGTCGGCGAGCTCCCGGATGTGGAGCGTCACGCCCCAGATGGCGTGCAGGATGACCAGGCCGCCGCGCCGCGCCTCCAGCGCCGGGGCGTGGTAGGCCGCCAGCCGCTCGCCGGTCCGGGTGCTCAGGATGACGCGCTCGCCCATGGTCAACCGGCTCCGTTGGCCTCGAACAGCGCCACGGTGCGCTGGCGGGCCAGCTCGGCGTCGGCGAGGTCGGAGTCGGGGCGGCCGTCGTTGTTGAAGCCGTGGCCGGAGGCCTCATAGATGTAGACGGGGACCTCCGGATGCGCCGTCTGGACGGCGGCCTTGACGGTGTCGGCCGGGATGTGGGCGTCCTTGCGGCCCAGATGGACGATCACGGGGCAGGAGAGGGGCAGGGAGGCCATCCCGACCACCTGGCCGCCGTAGTAGCTGGAGCCGGCGCTCAGCCCCTTGCAGCGCGACGCCGCCAGCCAGACCATGGTCCCGCCGTAGCAGTAGCCGACGATGAACACCGGCCCCCGGGGCGCGAGGAAGTCGATACAGGCCTGGATGTCGCCCATGGCGTTGTCCGGTCCGTTGGCCATGGCCCGGGCCACGCCCGCCTGGAGGCCGGCGTCGTCGTGCCCGGCGGTGAACCCTGTCCCCTGCCGGTCGAACATCGACGGCGCGACCACCTCGTAGCCTCGCGCCGCCCAGCGGGCGACATCAGCCTGGACGTACGGGTCGAGGCCGAAGATCTCCTGGATCACGATGACCCCGCCCTTGCGCGTCCCTTCCGGCTCGGCGTGCAGGGCGTTGAAGGCGAAGCCGTCGTGGGCGGCGGTAAGGGTGATGGTCGTGGTCATGGCGCGCTCCCTGCTTTTGGCTTCGACCTCTGCCCGCCGCCCGGCCGATTGACAAGCCACCGTTCTTTTACATAATAACGGTTATGCCAAAGATTGTTGATCATGACGTCCAGCGCCGCGCGATCACCCAGGCCGCCATCCGGGTGATCGACCGTGTGGGGCTGGACGCCGCTCGCCTGCGGGACGTCGCCCTGGAGGGCCAGGTCACCACAGGGGCGGTCACGCACTATTTCGGCAGCAAGGACGAGGTGTTGGAGGCGGCCATGGCCGAGGTCGTCCGCCGGATTCTCGAACATCCGGGGGACCAGGTTTACGGTCGCGAGCCGATCTCAAGCCCGATCGAGGCTGTGGCCGCCTTCCTGCCGCTGGACGAGGAAAGGCTGCGGGACTGGCGTGTCTGGTTCGCCTTCTGGGGACGGGCCGCCGTCGACGCGCGCTATCGGGCGCTGCACCGGGGCTACTACGCCGACATCACGGCCAGCCTGACCGAATCGCTGAGCCTGCTGCGCGACGCCGGCCGGCTGCGCGGCCGGGCCGATCCCGCGATCCTGGCCGACGCCGTCATCGCCGCCGTCGACGGCATCGGCGTGCGCGCCACCCACGAACCGGAGAACTGGCCGCCCGCGCGTCAGGTCGCCACCCTGCGGCTCCTGCTGGAGCCGATCCTCTCACCCGACTGACAGGAGCTTGCCGATGCCCAGTCTCGTAACGCTGCCGCCGACCGCCTCGATCGACGAGATCATGGCCGTGCTCGACCGTGACGGCGCCCTGATTGTCCGCGACATGATCGCCCCGGATGACATCGCCCGGCTGAAGGGCGAGGTCATGCCCTATGTCGAGGCCACCCGGCCCGGACAGGACGGCTTCACCGGCTTCCGCACCACGCGCACCGGCGCCCTGGCCGCCCGGTCGGCGGTCTGTCGGGACCTGATCATGAACACCATGATCCAGAGCCTCTCTGAGCGGGTGCTCAAGCCCAACTGCGAGCGGTGGCAGCTTCATCTGGGACAGGTAGTCCGCATCATGCCCGGCCAGGGGGCCCAGCCGATCCACCGCGACCGCTGGGCCTGGGGGCCGTACCTGCAGGGGATCGAGCCGCAGCTGAACACCATCTGGGCGGTGAGCGATTTCCGGCGCGAGAATGGCGCCACCCAGGTCGTGCCCGGCTCCATCACCTGGCCCGACGACCGCCGAGCGACCGAAGACGAGATCACCTGTGCAGAGATGTCGGCGGGGTCGGTGCTGATCTACACCGGGACCGTGTTCCATGGCGGCGGCGCCAACGTTTCCGACGCCGACCGGATCGGGCTCAACATCACCTACACGCTGGGCTGGCTGCGCCAGGAGGAGAACCAGTACCTGTCCTGTCCGCCGCAGATCGCCCGGACGTTCGACGAGGCTCTGCAGAAGATGCTCGGCTATGACCTCGGATCATACGCCCTGGGCTACTACAGCCCGCCGTTGCCGCCCGGCGAGGGGCCGGAGATCGTGTCGCCGCGCCATGCCCTGACCGGAGGGGGGGCCGACTCGGCGCTGGGTACGACCGATCTGCTGACGTCGATCACCGAGAAGACCTCGAACGTCACGGCATAGAGCCGGATCCGACGCTCTCCTGCCGGCCCCTACAGTCGGGGCGCATCGAAGGCCGGAGCGATGGCGCTCATCACCGGGCCGATTTCGTCGTGCAGGACCAGGTCGGCATAGGGATCGACGTCGGTGGCCTCGCGGTTGACGATGGCCAGCATGGCGCCGTTGCGCTTGGCCACCATCGGGAAGGCGGCGGCTGGATAAACCATCAGCGATGAGCCCAGCACCAGGAACAGGTCGCAGGCCAGGGTCTCCTCCTCCGCCCGCAGCATCGGCCCCTCCGGCATCTGCTGGCCGAACGAGATGGTGGCGCTCTTCACCAGCTGCCCGCAGTCGAAGCAGGTCGGGATCCGGCCGCCTTCGACGAAGATCGGGCGCAGGGCCTTGAACTCGTGCCGCAGCCCGCACGACAGGCAGGTGGCGTAGCTGGCGTTGCCGTGCAGCTCGATCACCCGGTCGTCGGGGATGCCGCTGTCCTGGTGCAGGTTGTCGACGTTCTGGGTAATGACGGCTGACACCTTGCCCGCCGCCACCAGCCGGGCGACCGCGTCATGGCCGGCGTTGGGCGCGCGGCCGGTCCAGCCGGCCGTGCCGTTGAACACCCGTGTCCAGGCCTCGCGGCGCTTGTCCTCATCGCTCACGAACTCCTGGAAGTAGATCGGTTTCATCTTCGACCAGACCCCGCCGGGGCTGCGGAAGTCCGGGATGCCGGACTCGGTCGAGATGCCGGCGCCGGTGAACACCACCACCCGGCGGGCGTCGTCAATCATGCGGGCCAGTTCGTCGCGGCGGGAGGTCACTGTCAGGAAACGGCTCTCAATTTCGCCAACGCCAGGTCGACGTCGTGGTCTGAAGGCAGGTCCTTCTCGACCTTGCGCCAGAACACGCCATCCAGCGCATGAAGGTACTTGTTGCGTGCCGCGTCATCGAGATGTTCGATGGATTTGCCTTCGGCGCGCTCGATATCGGCAGCCATGGACAGCACCGCAGTCTCGACCTCCTGGTCACCCTGCGAGTCCAGTTCAATGATGCGTTTCAGCGCGTCCTTGCTCCGCGCTTCAAAGAGATGGCGCGTTAGAAGGTGAACCGCTTCCACGACCTGGCCACGATCAAGGTGCTTGAGGCGCGATTTGACATCCATCTGGGTCAGTCCTCTTCCAAGCGCACGACATCGAACGCTGCTCTCGGCAACGCTTCGATGATGAACTCGCTCGACGATGCCCTGGCCCGGTCTTCCAAGCCTGCTGGTCGAACCAGATCGCGCACCTCAGCATAAGGCATCACAAGCAAAAGCGGCCGAAAATCTAGAAGGGGCGCTCTCTGAGCCATGCCTTCGATATCAGAACGGTCGGCCGCAGATATGATGCCCAGGTCCGATTTGACCTTTGCGCCGCGTGCGATCCCAAGTCGCTGGCGCGCGACGAGGTCACTGTGGTCGTCGCCGCGTTCGACATCCCGCTTGTAGCGCCAGTAGAGGCCAATCGGATCTGACGAGGGAGGGTTTTGCACTGCAAAGGCGTCCGCGCTCCGGACCGGCGCGCACCAGGCGTAGTGCATCGCTCCATAGAACTGCTGCGCCACATGGTAGGCGAGCTGAGTCGTCGTCGAATAGAGAATGAGCGGTTCTGCCACGCGGCCCCGACGTCTGGTCTGCCCAAACGACTCTAGCCAAGCGGGGCTGAAATCACAATCAGACGTTGAACCGGAAGTGCATCACGTCGCCGTCCTTGACGATGTACTCCTTGCCCTCGGAGCGCATCTTGCCGGCTTCCTTGGCCCCGTTCTCGCCGCCGAGCTTGATGAAGTCGTCGTAGGCGATGGTCTCGGCGCGGATGAAGCCCTTTTCGAAGTCGTTGTGGATCACCCCGGCCGCCTGTGGCGCGGTGGTGCCGACCTCGATGGTCCAGGCGCGGGCCTCCTTGGGGCCGACCGTGAAGTAGCTCTGCAGGCCCAGCAGGCTGTAGGCCTCGCGGATCAGGCGGTTCAGGCCGGGCTCGTGCAGCCCGAGGGTCTCGAGGAACTCGGCGCGCTCGGCCTGGTCGAGCAGGGCGATCTCGCTCTCGATCTGGGCGGAGATGACCACGCTCTTGGCGTTGTCGCGCCTGGCCCGCTCGGCCACCAGGTCGGAGAAGGCGTTGCCCTTGTCGGCCGAGCCCTCGTCGACGTTGCAGACGTACAGCGCCGGCAGCGAGGTCAGCAGCTGCAGCATGTGCCAGGCCTTGTAGTCTTCCTTGCTGATCTCGGCGGCGCGCGCGGGGCGGCCGGCGTTCAGCTGTTCGAGCGCCACGTTGATCAGGCGCAGGGTGATGGCGGCATCCTTGTCGCCGCCGGACTTGGCCTTCTTCTCGACGTTCGGCTTGCGCTTCTCGAGGCTCTCGAGGTCGGCGAGCATCAGCTCGGTCTCGATGATCTCCAGGTCGGCGATCGGATCGATCCGGCCCTCGACGTGGGTGATGTCGCCGTCCTCGAAGCAGCGGGCGACGAAGGCCACGGCGTCGCAGTCCCGGATGTTGGCCAAGAACTGGTTGCCCAGGCCCTCGCCCTTGGAGGCGCCGCGCACCAGGCCGGCGATGTCGACGAAGTTGATCCGCGACGGAATGATCTCCTTGCTGCCCGCGATCTTCGCCAGCAGCTCCAGCCGCGGCTCCGGCACGGCCACGTCGCCGGTGTTCGGCTCGATGGTGCAGAACGGGTAGTTGGCCGCCTGGGCCGACGCCGTCTGG
>JBEIDC010000020.1:0-32307 GCA_040383665.1 Caulobacter sp. | reverse complement strand
GCCTGCGACCTCGAGCAGCAGTGCGGCGAGCGGGTAGACGGCCGGCGTCGCCGGGGCTGCAGCGGTGTCGGCGGGCACGCTCATGCGCGCGCCACCGTGCTGGTACGGGCGATCTTCTTCTGCAGTTGGATGATGCCGTAGAGCAGCGCCTCGGCCGTCGGCGGACAGCCTGGCACATAGACATCGACGGGCACGATCCGGTCGCAGCCGCGCACGACGCTGTAGCTGTCGTAGTAGTAGCCGCCGCCGTTGGCGCAGCTGCCCATGCTGATGACGTAGCGGGGCTCGGGCATCTGGTCGTAGACCTTGCGCAGCGCCGGGGCCATCTTGTTGGTCAGGGTGCCGGCGACGATCATCACGTCGCTCTGGCGCGGGCTGGCGCGGGGCGCGAAGCCGTAGCGCTCCAGATCGTAGCGCGGCATCGAGGCCTGCATCATCTCGACCGCGCAGCAGGCGAGACCGAAGGTCATCCACATCAGCGAACCGGTGCGGGCCCAGGTGATCAGGTCATCGGCGGCGGCCGTGACGAAGCCCTTGTCGGCCAGCGCCTGGGAGACGCCGTCGAAGTAGGGATCGTGAAGCTTGGGGTCATAGCCCTCGACGGTCGCGCGACCGGCGGAACCAGCGGGAACGATCACTCCCATTCCAGGGCGCCCTTCTTCCATTCGTAGATGAAGCCCACGGTCAGCACGCCCAGGAAGGTCATCATCGACCAGAAGGCGAAGACCGTCTGTTCCACGGGCAGCTTCAGCAGGGTGACCGCCCAGGGGAACAGGAACGCCACTTCCAGGTCGAAGATGATGAACAGGATCGAGACCAGGTAGAACCGGATATCGAACTTCATCCGCGCATCGTCGAAGGCGTTGAACCCGCACTCGTAGGCCGAGAGCTTCTCGGGGTCCGGCGCCGACGGGCCCAGGGTCGCCGAGGCGACCGTGAACAGCACGCCGAGAATCGCCCCGATCCCGAGCAGGATCACGAGCGGCAGGTACTGGAGGAGAAAGGCGTCCATGGGTGTCCCTGGAAGGAGTCGGGCGCCTTGTAGCCCATGCCCGAGAGGCGTTCAAACGGCAGGCAGATATTGAGAACCGTTATCAGGATTGCGCGCGAGTCTTGCTCCCCGGCCAACGGTGTGCAGTCTCTCGATCCGTGAGCAAACGCCCGGTCGCCCTTCGAGTCCTCGACGCCGTCGAACGCCTGGGCGACCGGTTGCCCGACCCTGTCTTCATCTTCCTGTGGCTGATCGGCGCGCTGGTCCTGTCCAGCGTCGCCTTCGCGGCCCTGGGGGTGAACGCCGTCAACCCTGTGACGGGCGAGACCCTGGTCGCCAAGAGCCTGCTGGCCCCGGACAACGTCCGCACCCTGCTGACCGAAATGGCCAAGACTTTCACGGGGTTCGCCCCGCTGGGCCTGGTTCTGCTGGTCATGCTCGGGGCCGGCGTGGCCGAGCGCGTGGGCCTCCTGGCCGACACCATTCGCCGGCTGGTCGCCGCCGCGCCGGTCAGGCTGCTGACGCCGATGGTGTTGATGATCGGGCTGCTGTCCAACCACGCGGCGGACTCGGGGATCGTCGTCCTGCCGCCGCTGGCCGCCGCCGTGTTCGCCGCCGCAGGCCGCCATCCCATCGCCGGCCTGACGTGCGCCTATGCCGCAGCCATCGCCTCCTTCGCGGGCAATCCCCTGCCCGGCCAGTTCGACGCGCTGATTCTCGGTTTCACCGAGCCGGCCGCACGGCTGCTGGACCCTGACTGGACCGCCAACCTGGCGGGCAACTGGTACTTCACCCTGTCCGGCGCGGTGGTCTTCACCCTCGTCGGCTGGTGGGTGACCGACAAGGTGGTCGAGCCGCGCCTCGGACCCTGGACCGGGGCCCGCTCGGACGCCGAGGGCGAAAAGGCCCCTGTGGTCCCGCGCGGCGCGCTGAGCATGGCCGGCCTCGCCGCCCTGGCGGTGATCGCGCTGTGGGCGGCGCTGGCGCTGCTGCCGGGCGGTCCGCTGCGCGACACCACCGCCGAGGGTCCGGCGCAGTGGACGCCGTTCTTCCGCTCGCTGATCTCGGCCTTTTTCCTGCTCTTCATGGTGGCGGGTTGTGTGTACGGCATGCGCACCAGGGCGATCCGCAAGGACAGCGACGTCGTGCGGCTGGCCTCCGACTCGATCGCCGCCATGGCCCCCTACATCGTGCTGGCCTTCGCCGCCTCGCACTTCATCGCCATGTTCAACTGGTCGAACCTTGGCGCGATCACCGCCATCAAGGGAGCCGGCGCCCTGCGCGAGTCGGGCCTGCCGCTGCCGCTGATCCTGGTCGGGGTGACCATCCTGGCGGCGACGCTCGACATGTTCATCTCCTCGGCCTCGGCCAAGTGGGCGGCGCTGGGTCCGGTGATGGTGCCGATGCTGATGTTGCTGGGCGTCAGCCCGGAGATGACCACGGCCGCCTACCGGATGGGCGACTCCAGCCTGGTGATCGCCTCACCGATGAGCGCCTACTTCGTTCTGCTGCTGGGGTTCGGGCGACGCTGGGTCCCCAACCTGGGCGTCGGCGGGCTGATCTCGATCCTTCTGCCCTATGCGCTGGCCTTCTTCGTGTCGGGCATGCTGATCACCGGCGTCTGGGCCCTGCTCACCCTCGCCACCGGCCCGGTCGCGCCTTTTCACTACCTCGTTCCGCAGTAGCTGTTGACAGCCCCGGAGTCGGGACCTATCAGACGCCCCTCGCCGCAGGGCGAGCATCTTTGCGGGTGTAGCTCAGTTGGTTAGAGCGCCGGCCTGTCACGCCGGAGGTCGCGGGTTCGAGTCCCGTCACTCGCGCCATTTCTCCAGACACAATCCAGTTGCCTCGACCCGCTCGCGGGCGCCTGGTCGTTCAGCTTGAACCGACCGCCGTCCCGCCAGAATCGGCGAGGCGCCTCCCTGCGCCATCACCCCATCGCCTCCGCCGCCTGGCGCGACGCCGCCAGTCCGGGCGCCGCAAGTCGCGATTTATTATTTGAACATGTTCATTTATTGTGCGACATCATGGCCCGACACAGTGCGGGAGCGAAACATGCGCGACAGGGCCACGATCGACGACGTCTTTGCGGGGAAATTCCTGAAATCGGTGAACGCGCCGCTGGATTACGGCGTCTACCACCTGTTCCACGACTGGTGGGCGGAGGCGCCGCAGGAGGCGATCGACGCCTACAGCCGGGAGCTGGCGTCCATCCCGGAAGCCGAGCCCCTCCTGCGGGATCGGTTCATCTCCGAACCGCTGTCGCTGGAGCGGCTGGCGGAATGCGCGCCCGGCACGCTCGGCCACGCCTACCGGGCCTTCATTCTGGAGAACAAGCTCGAGCAGAACCTCGGCCGCAACTACCGCAATTTCAACAAGGAGCTCAGCCGCTCAGGCACGCTGGACCGCCTGCCGCCGGACCTGAGCTACATGATGGTGCGGGGGTTCCAGATTCACGACTTCCTGCACGTCCTGACGGGCTACGACCCCACCCACTACGGTGAGCTGGCCCTCGCGGCCTTCTACCTGGCCCAGCTCCGGTTCCCCTACCACGCCATGCGGGTCGCGGTGACCACGGCGCATATGGCCTTCCTGCGTCCAGGCCTTATCGTCGAGGCGATGGATGCGTTCGTTGACGGCTGGAGCTACGGCCGCAGCGCCCACAACCTCAACTTCGAGCGCTGGGAGGACGAGCTGGACACACCTCTGGAAACGCTGCGGATCCGGATGAACCTCGTCCGCCAGGCGCGGGCGGCATAGGCCCGGATGCCGCGCAGGCCGGCGACCGACGAACAGCGCGAGGCGGCGCGCAAGCGGCTTCAGTCCGCCGCCTCGGCCCAGTATGCGGCGTTAGGCGCCGGCGGGATCTCCGCGCGGGCGATCGCCGAGCGCGCGGGGGTCAGCGTCGGCACGCTCTACACCTACTTCGGAAGCCTTCAGGGACTGATGCAGTCCCTGTGGATGGAACCGCTTGACCGGATCAACGCCCGGCTGAACCGCATCGCGGAAGCGCACGCCGATCCGGTGGAGCGCATCTCGAAGCTGCTCGAAGCCTACGTGGATGTGGCGATCAAGGCGCCGGAGCTGTTTCGCGGGGCCTTCCTGTTCGTGCGTCCCGATTCCCTGGAGACACCATCGAAGGACGCCCTCGAATCGGCCGTCTTCGGCGTCCTGCTGCTGGCCGCGATCGAGGAAGGCCAGGCCGCCGGCCGCATCCGCCCCGGCGAGCCGCGGCGGCTGGCCCAGCTGGCATGGTCGGCGGTCCACGGCAGCCTCGCCCTGCCGGTCAACTTCGACCGGCTGAACCTGTTGTCCGGACAGGTCATCGCCGCCGACATGATCGCGGTCATCCTGCACAGTCTGGAACCGGCCAGGCCCGGCCCCGGTTGACCGTCGACCCGGCGCTGCGGGGTCGCCTGCGTCCCCGCCCGGACGAATTTGGTCTTGCGGCGCGGGACGTCTGCTTTAATCCGTCTCCGGATGATTGCCTCCAGCGATGAGACCCTTCGAAACCGGCAGGTCGCCGCGCTCTGTTACCGCACGGCTCCGCGCCTTGAGATCCTGCTTGTGACGTCGCGCGAGACCCGCCGATGGGTCACGCCCAAGGGCTGGCCGATGGCCTGCCGCCCCGATCATGCCGCCGCCGCCGTCGAGGCGTTCGAGGAGGCCGGCGTGGACGGCGTGGTCTCCCAGCGGGCGCTGGGAACCTTCGACTACGACAAGATCCTGAAGAGCACCGAAATCCTTGCGGTGACCGCAGCCCTCTATCCGCTGGAGGTCGTCATCCTGCGCGAGGACTGGCCAGAGAAGGGCCAGCGTGATCGCAGGTGGTTCACGCCGGACGAGGCCGCCGGGCTCGTTCAGGAGGCCGGGCTGGCGCAGCTCATTCTCGACTTCAGCCAGAGAACGGGCTGAACCCGTCCCCTCACCCTGGGCGGAGGGAGGCTATTCCTCGCCCTTCCTGTCCTTCAGCTGGCCGCGCCGGGCCAGGGCCTCGCGCAGAAGCACCTCGAGCTGCGCATTGACGCTGCGCAGCTCGGCGGCCGCGAGGCGCTCGACCGCCTCGAGCACCTCGGGCCTTACCCGCATCAGAAAGGCGCGCTTGCCGGGGCTGGCCACGACCTAGCCGTACAGGGTGCCGGTGTTGAGGACGGGCTGGGCGTCACGGTCGCCGCAGAGCACGACCAGCAGGTTGGAGACCATCGTCGCCTTCCGCTCGTCGTCCAGCTGCACCACGCCCCGCTCGCTGAGCTGGTTGAGGGCGCTTTCGACCATGCTCACCGCGCCGATGACGATGGTCCGTCGCGCCGCCAGCACCGCCTCGGCCTGCTGGCGCCGCAGCATGGCTCCGGCGATCTCCGGGGCGTAGGCCAGGTGCATCAGGTGGGTCTCGTCGATGGCGATGCCGGCCACCGCGACACGGGTCTGCAGGTCTTCCTTGAGCCGCTCGCTGACGATCTCGGCGTCGGCGCGCAGGGTCGGCTCCTCCTCCTCGGCGTGATCATAGGCGTAGTGCCGGGTGACCTCGCGCAGCGCGGTCTCGATCTGGATGTTGATGAAGGCGGCATAGTCATCGACGTCGAACAGGGCCTGGGCCGAGTCCGCCACGCGCCAGACGACGTTGGCGGCGATCTCGATCGGATTGCCGCGCTTGTCGTTCACCTTCAGCGTCTCGCTGGTGACGTTGCGCACCCGCAGACTGACCTTCTTGCGACCGTACCAGGGCAGGACCCAGCGCAGACCCGTGGTGCGATCCGTGCCCTTGTACTGGCCGAAGAGGGTGATGGCGCAGCCCTCGTTGGGCTGCAGCGTATAGAAGCCGGCCAGGCCGAACGACGCCAGCGTGATCACAACGATGCCGGTGACGGCGACCGTCTCCATGCCGTCGACCTTGATATAGGTCACGAACCAGATGCCGGCCGCGATGAGGGCCAGCAGGGCCAACAGGATCAGCCCGCCGTTGATGCCGCCGCCGACCCGTTCCTCGGTCCTGTTGATGCTCAGATGTGCCGCCATCGCGCCCTCCATGAGTGGTAGCAAAGTGATATCACTTTTGCCCGCCACGTCAATGGCGCTTGCAGCGGGCGCCCAGGGGCGGCTAGGCGAGGAGGATACGGGGGACACATGGCGCGCATTCTGTTCACCACCTGGGAAGGCGGCGGCCACGTCCAGCCGATGATGCTGGTCGCGGCGGGTCTGCGTTCGCGCGGCCATCAGGTGATGGTGCTGAGCGACGCCTGCAACGCCGCCGACGCCGCGGCGCTGGACCTGCCCTTCCGGCCCTGGCGGCATGCGCCCTCCCGGCCGGACAAGACCGCCGCCAGCGACCTGTTGCGTGACTGGGAGGCCGACAATCCGATGGAGTCGGTCTCGCGCCTCTGCGACCGGATCATCGCCGGCCCGGCGGCCCTCTACGCCCGCGACGTGCTCGAGGCGCTGGACGCGGCGCCGGTCGACCTGATCGTCAGCCAGGAGCTGCTGTTCGGCCCGATGATGGCGGCGGAGAAGGCCGGCGTTCCGCTGGCCCTGTTCTGCGCCAACGTCTGGCCCTTCCCCACCCTGCCCGGCCAGCCGCCGTTCGGCGCCGGCATGGCGCCCGCCGGCAACGACCAGGAGGTCATGCTGCACCAGATGGTCGGCCAGACCACGCGGACCATCTTCCAGATGGGCCTCCCCGCGCTGAACGCCGCCCGCGGGGGACTGGGCCTGGACCCGCTGGCCGACCTGTTCGACCAGCTCGCCGTCGCGCGACTCATCCTGCTGGGGACGAGCCGCGCCTTCGACTTCGCACCGGAGCCATTGGCCGCGCCGTTCGCCTATGCGGGTCCCTATGTCGCCGACCCGGTGGGCGTGCAGGCGTGGGAGTCGCCCTGGCCGGCCGGTGACGCGCGTCCGCTGGTCGTCGTGACCTCGTCCTCACTCTACGAGGCGCAGGAGGACCTGTTGCGACGGACCATCACGGCGCTGGCCGCCCTGCCCGTCCGCGCCGTGGTCACGCTGGGCCCGGCGCTGGAGCTGGCGGACTTCCCCGGGGCGGAGAATGTGGCGGTCGTCGCCGGCGCCTCTCACGCGGCCCTGATGGCCCAGGCGGCGCTGTTCGTGACCCATGGCGGCCACGGCTCGGTGATCCGGCCGTTGATGGCCGGCCTGCCGCTGCTGGTGCTGCCAGGCCTGCGCGACCAGCGCGACAACGCCCAGAGGGTGGTTCATCGCGGCGCCGGCCTGATGCTGGAGCGGGGCGCCACGCCTGAGTCCATCGCCGGAGCCGTCCAGATGCTGCTGGAGGAGCCCCGCTACCGTTACGCCGCCCGGACGCTCGGCGACGCCATCGCCGCGGACCTTGCCGGACGGTCGGCGGAGGACCTGCTCGAGGGGCTGCTCTAGGCGGGCTTGAGCCGGTAGTGGCTGACGCCCCACTCCTCGCCGCCGCGATGGCCGAACAGGCCGGCGGTGGCCAGGAAGAACAGCCGCCAGCGCCGCCGCCACAGCTCCGCGTCGGGCCCATAGACCTCGCGCATGATCCGGCGGACCGCCAGGTCTTCCCGATCCATGTTGGCCAGCCAGTCGAGTGCGGTCCGTTCGTAGTGCCGGCCGCTCCAGCGCCAGTCCGCCTCCAGCGTGAAGATGTCGCCGAAGTCGCGGATAAGGTCATGGCTGGGCATGAATCCGCCGGTGAAGAAGTAGCGGCCGATCCAGTCGGAAGGGTCCTCGCTGGCGAAGCGGTACGGGGCGGTGCGGGACGAGAAGACGTGCAGGAAAAGCCGGCCCTCCGGCGCGAGCCAGGTCCGCACGCGACCCAGCAGCTGCGCCCAGTTGGCCATGTGCTCGAACATCTCGACCGAGACGACCCGGTCGAAACGGCCCTCCGGCTCGAAGACATTGGCGTCGGCGGTGACCACGGTCAGGTTCGAAAGCCCCGCCACCGCCGCCCGCGCCTCGATGTGCGCCCGCTGGCCGTTCGAGTTGGACACCGAAACGATTGTGGCCTTGGGATAGCGCGCCGCCATCCACAGGCTGAGCGAGCCCCAGCCGCAGCCCAGTTCCAGGATGCGCTGCCCGTCCTGGAGATCGGCGTGTTCGCAGGTCTCGGCCAGGGCGGCGTCCTCGGCCTGGGCCAGGGTGGCGCCGGGCGCATAGAGGCAGCTGGAGTATTTGAGCCTGGGTCCGAGCACGCGCTCGAAGAAGGCCGGGGGCAGCTCGTAGTGCTGGTCGTTGGCCGCCTCGACATGTTCGGCGATCGGCCGGGTCCGCATGTCGGCCGCGAAGCGGGCGGCGGCGTCGTTCGGCAGGTCCAGCAGCTCGCGGCGCTGGCCTTCGACCAGGTGCGAGATCACAGCGCGGCGCAGACGGTCCGGCGCCGGCAGGCCCTCGGCGGCGTGGATCGCGGCGGCGAGCAGGCTCATGCGGGGTCCTTTCGGGGCGGCAGCGGGATGAAGACCGAAACACGGCGCTGGTAGGCCCGGTAGGCCTCGCCGCGGGACCGGATCATGGCCGCCTCCAGCGGGGGGACGCCCGAGCCCTTGATGAGCAGCAGAGCCATGAAGGCGGGCCCGGCAATGGCCAGCCAGCCCCAGGGCCAGGCCAGCCCGATGGCGATCACCGGCCAGGCCGTCCAGACCAGCCACTCGAAGAAGTAGTTGGGATGGCGCGACCAGCCCCACAGGCCGACGTCGCAGACCTTGCCGTGGTTGGCCTTGTCGGCCTTGAACCGCGCCAGCTGGGCGTCGGCCAGCCCCTCCCCGCCGATGGCCAGCAGCATCAGCGCCACGCCTGCGGCGTCCTGCCAGCCCAGCGGACCGGGCCGATGGGCGGCGACCATCACGGCGACAGCCAGCAGGGCCCCGGCCAGCGCCTGGACCTGCAGGAAGCCGAACATGCGGCGGTCGAGGTCCTTGCCCCAGTCCTTGCGGAAGTGGGCGTAGCGGGGATCCTCGGCCGGCGCGGCGCCGACCCGCATCAGCAGATGCGTGCCCAGCCGCAGCGACCAGGCCGCGACAAGGGCCGCCGCCAGCCATTGACGCGCGCCGGGGGGCGCGCCGGCGACCGGCCACAGGGCCAGAGCCACGCCGGCCGCGCCGGTCGCATAGCTCCACCAGACATCCGTCCAGCCGCCGTTGCGACGCGCCCGCTGAAAGGCCCAGGCGGCGGCCATGACGAGACAGAAGGCGGCGGTGACGCCAAGGATGGGTAACAGCATTGACGGGCTACGCGCGGGGGCGGCGATTGGATCGGTCGGGGCGGGGGCGCGTCAGCCGCCCTTCTTCGCCAAGGCTGCGAAGGCCACGCCTTCGCCCAGGATGCGGTTTCGGGTGGCTCGCCACCCGAAGCCCGCAGGGCGAAGGGTGGTGGGCGGCGACGGGTTCGAACCGCCGACCCTCTCGGTGTAAACGAGATGCTCTGACCAGCTGAGCTAGCCGCCCTTACGGACGCCTCATAGCGGTGAAGCGGCTCGTGGAAAAGCGAAGAGGCGGCCGCCCCGTCGGGACGACCGCCTCCTCGAGTCTCGAAAGTCGTCGCGCGCGGCTTAGCCGTTCAGCGTCGTCTTCAGGCCTTCACCCACCTGGAAGCGGGCGGTCTTGGACGCCGGGCGGCTCACGGTCTCGCCAGTGCGCGGGTTGCGGGCGGTGCCCGCGGCGCGATTGACGGCCTTGAACGTGCCAAAGCCCACGAGGCGAACGTCATCGCCCTTCTTCAGCGACGCGGTGACCGCATCGACGAAGCTTTGCAGAGCCGCGGCGGCTTGCGTCTTGTTGAGACCAGCGCCATCGGCGATGGCGGCGACCAGTTCGGCCTTGGTCATAGAATTCTCCCAGCCAGTGTTGTGCGGCGCGGCGCTCCCGTTCCGGGCGAGCCGTTCGCGTGCAAGGGATTATGGCGGATGGTGCCCCCCCGTCAAACGAAAGGCCGCCCGGGAATCAGCCGGACGGCCCAAGTTATCGCTGATAATATACCCTCCGGCGGTCCCTAGTGGGTGATCACCGCGTCGGAGTCGCCGTCATCGGCCTTCGCAGGTGCAGCAACGACATCATCCGAGTCGGTCCATTCGATCGGCGTCAGAGGCCCGGTAAGGGCCAGGGCGAGCACCTGGTCGATGGTGGAAACCGGGATGATCTCCAGTCCAGACTTCACCGTTTCCGGCACCTCGGCGAGATCCTTCTCGTTCTCTTCCGGGATCAGAACGGTCTTGATGCCCGAGCGAAGGGCTGC
Organism: Caulobacter sp.; assembly: GCA_040383665.1. Taxonomy (GTDB): domain Bacteria; phylum Pseudomonadota; class Alphaproteobacteria; order Caulobacterales; family Caulobacteraceae; genus Caulobacter. Next base: position 22,109 of record JBEIDC010000020.1, on the reverse strand, counting down.
CAGCAGCTTCTCTTTCAGGCCGCCGATGGCGGTGACCCGGCCGCGCAGGGTGATTTCGCCGGTCATGGCGATGTCCTTGCGGATCGGATTGCCGGTCAGCACCGAGACCATGGCCGTGGCCATGGCCGCGCCGGCCGAGGGGCCGTCCTTGGGGGTGGCGCCGTCGGGAACGTGGACGTGGATGTCGGTCTTCTCGAACACCGAGGGCTTGATGCCGAACGCCGGGGCCCGTGAGCGGACATAGCTGTTCGCCGCCGAGATCGACTCCTTCATCACGTCCTTGAGGTTGCCGGTGATCGACATCCGGCCCTTGCCGGACATCCTGATCGCCTCGATGGTCAGGATGTCGCCGCCGAACTCGGTCCAGGCCAGGCCGGTCACGATGCCGACCTGATCCTCGGCGTCCGTCTCGCCATAGCGGTACTTCTTGACGCCGGCGTACCTGGCCAGACGCTCGTCATCGACGGTGATGCTTTCGATGTCCTCCCGCGACAGGTCGCGAACGACCTTCCGCGCCAGGTTGCCCAGCTCCCGCTCCAGCGACCGCACGCCGGCTTCCCGGGTGTAGTAGCGGATCAGGTCGCGGATCGCCTTTTCGGGAACGATGAACTCCGCGTCCTTCAGGCCATGGTCCTTGGCCAGTCGCGCCAGGATGTGGCGCTTGGCGATCTCGACCTTCTCGTCCTCGGTGTAGCCGGGGATGCGAATGATCTCCATGCGGTCCAGCAGCGGCTGGGGCATGTTCAGGCTGTTGGCCGTGGTGACGAACATGGTCTGGCTGAGGTCGTAGTCGACCTCCAGATAGTGGTCGGCGAAGGTCGAGTTCTGGGCCGGGTCCAGCACCTCCAGCAGCGCCGAGGACGGATCCCCGCGCCAGTCGCTGCCCATCTTGTCGATCTCGTCGAGCAGGAAGAACGGATCGACCGCCTTGGCCTTCTTCATCGACTGGATGACCTTGCCGGGCATCGAGCCGATGTAGGTGCGGCGGTGACCGCGGATCTCGGCCTCGTCACGCACCCCGCCCAGGGACAGGCGCACGAACTCGCGGCCAGTCGCCTTGGCGATGGACTTGCCCAGCGAGGTCTTGCCCACGCCCGGAGGGCCGACGAGGCACAGGATCGGGCCCTTCAGCGTGCCGGTCCGGGCCTGGACGGCCAGGTACTCCAGGATCCGCTCCTTGACCTTCTCCAGCCCGTAGTGGTCCTCCTCGAGGATCGCCTCGGCCTTCACCAGGTCGATCTTCTTGGGCTTGGCCTTGCCCCAGGGAATGGACAGCAGCCAGTCGAGGTAGTTGCGCACCACGGTGCTCTCGGCCGACATCGGGCTCATGTTGCGCAGCTTCTTGAGCTCCGCCTCGGCCTTGGTCCGGGCTTCCTTGGAAAGCCGGGTCTTCTTGATGCGCTTCTCGAGTTCGATGAGTTCGTCGCGACCGTCGTCCTGGTCGCCCAGCTCGCGCTGGATCGCCTTCATCTGCTCGTTCAGATAGTACTCGCGCTGGGTCTTCTCCATCTGGCGCTTCACGCGCGAGCGGATCTTCTTCTCGACCTGCAGAACGCTGATCTCGCCTTCCATCAGCGCGAAGACCTTCTCCAAGCGCTTCACGATGTCGAAGATTTCCAGCAGCTGCTGCTTGTCGGCGATCTTCACCGACAGGTGCGCGGCGATGGAGTCGGCCAGCTTGCCGGGCTCGGCGATCTGCGGGATCGAGGCCAGGGCTTCGGGCGGGATCTTCTTGTTGAGCTTGACGTAGTTTTCGAACTGCTCGGCCACGGCGCGCGACAGGGCCTCGGCCTCGTGCGCCTCGCCGCCGTCCTCGTCGATGATGGCGGTCTCGGCCTCGTAGAAGTCCTCGCGACCGGTGAACTTGACCACGGCCGCGCGGTCCTTGCCCTCGACGAGCACCTTGACGGTGCCGTCAGGCAGCTTGAGCAGCTGCAGCACGGTGGCGATCACCCCGACGTCGTAGATGTCGTCGGTGGCGGGGTCGTCGTCGGCAGAGTTCTTCTGGGTGGCCAGCAGGATCTGCTTGTCGGCGCGCATGACCTCCTCGAGGGCGCGCACCGACTTGTCGCGTCCCACGAACAGGGGAACGACCATATGGGGAAACACAACGATGTCCCGAAGCGGCAACACCGGAAGCGTACGGATGTCCGTCATACCAATCTCCTTGGCGCGACCCGGGATAGGCGTCGCGCTCCCGGCCCCCGAAGGACCGGACTTGTTACGGATATGTGGCCGCTTCGCAGGCGCATTCAAGCGCGGCGGGAGTCACGCGGCGTCGGGGCCCCCACACGGGCGCGTGATCCCGAGAGGCCGGGGAGACGTCGCTACCCGCCCGCCGCGTCCCGCGTCGCGCCCACCCGTTGCGCCAGGGCGGCGCCCATGAACGCGTCGAGGTCGCCGTCCAGAACCCCCGCCGTATCCGAGGTTTCCACCCCGGTGCGCAGGTCCTTGACCATCTGGTAGGGCTGCAGGACGTAGCTGCGGATCTGGTGACCCCAGCCGATGTCGGTCTTCTGGTCCTCCAGCGCCTGGGCGGCGGCTTCCTGCTTCTGAAGCTCGACCTCATAGAGACGCGCGCGCAGCATCTTCCAGGCTTCCTCGCGGTTCTGGTGCTGGCTGCGGCCGGCCTGGCAGGCTACGGCGATTCCGGTGGGAATGTGGGTCAGGCGAACGGCCGAGTCGGTCTTGTTGATGTGCTGGCCGCCGGCGCCGCTGGCCCGATAGGTGTCGGTGCGAACGTCGGCCGGATTGATCTCGATCTCGATGGTGTCGTCGACGACCGGATAGACCCAGGCCGAGGCGAAGGACGTATGGCGTTTGGCCGCCGCGTCATAGGGGCTGATGCGGACCAGGCGGTGCACGCCGGCCTCGGTCTTGAGCCAGCCATAGGCGTTGGGACCCTTGACCTGCAGCGTGGCCGACTTGATGCCGACCTGGCCCCCGCCGGTCTCCTCGACCAGCTCGACGCTGTAGCCATGGGCCGTCGCCCAGCGGCTGTACATGCGAAGCAGCATGTTGGCCCAGTCGCAGGACTCGGTGCCGCCGGCCCCGGAGTTGATCTCGACATAGGCGTCGTTGCCGTCGGCTTCGCCGGACAGGAGGGCTTCCAGCTCGGCCTTGGCGGCGCGGCCCTTGATTTCCTTCAGCTGGGCGCGGGCGTCCTCCAGGGAGGCCTCGTCGCCCTCCATATCGGCCAGCTCGGCGTAGTCGACCGCGTCTGCGAGGTCGGTCTCGATCGCCTTCACCGCGTTGATGCGATCAGCCAGCTGCTGCCGCTCGCGCATCAGCGCCTGGGCCTCGGCGGGCTTGTCCCACAGCGTGGGGTCTTCGGATCGGGCGTCCAGCTCGTGGAGACGTCTTAGCGCGACATCCCAGTCAAAGACGCCTCCTGAGCAGCCCTGCGGACTGCTCGATGTCAGCCTTGGCGGCCTCGACATCCGGTCTCATGAAATCACCCTGTCTGGTTCGGAGCGGCGGGAATAGGCCACGTCAGGCGAAAGTGGAAGCCGGTTTCGCCGCCCGACCTGGCCTACACTTTTGATTCCAACGCCTTTGGCGCACCAAAGGCTTGGGGCTGCTCCGAGCCTCAATACAATCCGCTCAGGTCGTCGGGGACCTTCGGTCGGGCGGGCGGGGGCGGCGGCGGCGGCGCCTGTTCGGTGCTCAGCTTCCCGCCGGGCCAGGCCTCCTGGTACGAGACCGGCCCCTCGGCCTTGGGCGCGACGACGGCCGTCTTCGGCTCGCTTCCGGGCCGGAACGCCTCGCGCTGACCGCCGACCACCATGAAGGTGGCGGTCTTGGGCGCCTTGAAGGGCGTCGGCGGCAGGGCCTGCAGCGACGGCTCCTGCATGAAGTTGACGAAGATCGGCAGGGCCGAGACGCCGCCCGCCTCCCCTTCGCCCAGCGAACGGTTGTCGTCGAAGCCGACGAACACCCCGACCACGATGTCGTGCGTGAAGCCGACGAACCAGGCGCTGCGGTACTCGTTGGTGGTGCCGGTCTTGCCCGCCACGGGGCGGCCCAGGACGCTGGCCTGGGTGGCGGTGCCGCGCTGGACCACGCCCTCGAGCATCGAAGCGATCTGGAAGGCGGTGACCGGGTCGATGATCTGCTCGCCGGCGGGCGGAATGCGCGGGCTTTCCTCGCCGTTGAAGCCGGCGACACAGCCGCGGCATTCGCGCTGATCGGCGCGATAGATGACCTTGCCCTCGCGGTCCTGGACCAGCTCGATCAGGTGCGGCTGGGCCATTCGGCCGTTGTTGACGAAGGCGGTGTAGGCGGCTGTCAGCCTGAAGGGCGTGGTCTCCCCTGCCCCCAGGGCCATGGCCAGCACCGGCTCCATCGAGCGGACGATGCCGAACTTCTCGATCAGGGCGACAATCTTCTTCATGCCCACGCTCTGGGCCAGGCGCACGGTCATGGCGTTGCGCGACAGTTCCAGACCGCGGCGCAGCGGCATCGAGCCATAGTACTTCTTGTTGTAGTTCTCCGGGGTCCAGTCCTCGCCGTTGACGCCGCCCTTGAAGGTGATCTGGGCGTCGGTGACGTAGCTTGCCGGGGTGAAGCCGCCGTCCGGCTCAAGGGCGGCGGCGTAGACGAACGGCTTGATGGCCGATCCGGGCTGCCGCATCGCCTGGGTCGCGCGGTTAAAGTTGGACAGCGAGAAGGAATAACCGCCGACCATGGCCAGCACCCGGCCCGAGCGCGGCTCCATGGCCACCAGGGCGCCGTTGACCGCCGGAACCTGACGCAGGCGGTAGCCCGCGCCGCTGGCGGCCGGCTCGACGAAGACGAGGTCGCCGACCTTCAGACCCTTGCCGGCCTTCGCCCAGGCCACGTCTTCCGCGACCAGGGTCCCGGGGGCGTAGTCCTTGGCAGGCTGAACCCGAACGCCGCCCTCGACGCTGGTGACGGCGGCCTGGCGCCAGGCTCGGCGCTCGGCCGGCGCGGTCTTGCGGGCGGCGGCCTTCTCCCAGCCTTCGGCCAGATTCGTCGTGCCCCAGGCCCCGCGCCAGCCATGGCGGCGGTCGTACTTCTCCAGGCCGTCCATCAGCGCCACGCGCGCGGCGGTCTGCAGCCGCGGATCCAGCGTGGTGCGCATGTAGTAGCCGCCCTCCATGAGGCGGTCGTCGAGCGTCGCCAGCCCCCGGCGGCGCACCTCCTCGACGAAATAGTCGGCGTCCTTGTATTTGGCGCGCGAGGGCGCGGCCTGGACCTTGAGGTCCTCGGCCATGGCCGCTTCCGCGGCGGCGCGGCTGACCCAGCCCGACTCGGCCATCTGCCCGAGAACCCAGTTGCGCCGGCCGATGGCGTTCGCCTTGCGGCGGATCGGATGGTAGTTGTCCGGCCCCTTGGTCACGGCGGCCAGATAGGCGCTCTCGGCCAGGGTCAGGTCGCTGGGGGCCTTGCCGAAGTAGTTGTAGGCGGCGGCGCCCACGCCATACGACCGGTAGCCCAGCCAGATTTCGTTCAGGTAGAGCTCAAGGATGCGGTCCTTGGTCAGCGTCTGTTCCAGACGCCGGGCCAGGATGGCTTCCTTCAGCTTGCGGCCGACCGTGGCGTCGCTGGTCAGAAGCACGTTCTTGGCGACCTGCTGGGTGATGGTGGAGCCACCCTCGAGACGCTTGCCCTGCACGGCGTTGAGCACGTTGTTGGCCATGGCCCGGCTCAGGCCCTGCATGTCGACGCCGCCGTGCTGGAAGAAATTCCGGTCCTCGGCGGCGAGGAAGGCCTGCACCAGCTGAGGCGGGATCTGATCGTAGGGCACGAAGATCCGACGCTCGCGCGAGAACTCGCCGATCAGGGTTCCGTCCCAGGCGTAGACCCGGGTGGCGGTGGGCGGGTGATAGTCGGCCAGGTCGCCGGCGTCAGGCATGTCGTGGAACAGCCATGCGGCGTAGATCGCCAGCGCGAACCCCGCGACGGCGATGACGCTGAGCGCGGAAACGCCGACGATGGCCACCCAGCGCTCGGGCGGCTCATCGAACGGCCAAAGACGGCGAAGGGCCTTCTCAAGCATAGGGCCTGCTTAGCCTGACTGGCGACGGGCGCCAACGGCCGTGAGCTAGCGGCTGGCAACCTTCGCGTCTCGCGCGAACCAGGCGTCGATGGCGTCGCCCACCGAGTCCATTAACCGGGCCCTGCGGCGAGGGTCGGTCAGGGCGCGCTCGTCCTCGAGATTGTTGATGAACCCCATCTCCAGCAGCACAGCAGGGACATCCGGCGCCAGCAGGATGGCCAGGTTGGCGTCGCGATGGCTTCGGCGCAGCAGATCGGTCTCGTCGCTGATGTGTTCCAGAAGCATCTCGGCGAAGATGGCCGAACGGTTGCGGGTCGACCGCTGGGTCAGGTCCAGCAGGATCTCGCTGACCGTGCGGTCCGCGCCCAGGCTGGCCGGCATCAGCCAGTCGTCCTTGCCCAGCACCGAGGCGACCCGGCGCTCGCCCTTTTCCGACAGGGTGTAAACGCTGGCGCCGCGGACATCGGCCGTCGGCCCCGAATCAGCATGCAGCGAGATGAACAGGTCGGCATCAGCGGCGCGGGCGATCCTCACCCTGCCATCCAGCGGCACATAGGCGTCGCCGGTCCGCGTCAGCACTACGCGATAGCGGCCGGATTTCTCCAGCCGGGCCTTAAGCGCCATGGCCGCGGCCAGAGTGACGTCCTTCTCGTGGCTGCGGCTGCCGATGGCGCCGGGGTCCCGGCCGCCGTGACCGGCGTCGATGACCACGACCCTTGGCCCCTTGCGCGCCGGCGCGCGGGGGACGACGGCCGTCATGGCGCGCGCCTCCGGGGGCCGCAGGGACGGTCCGGCGCCGGGGCCGGCCTTCAGGTCGATGACATAGCGATAGGCCTTCACCCCGTCGCCGGGGGGCAGCAGAAACCGGCGATGCACCTGGGCGTCGCGGGACAGTTCGAGATTGAGCCGGGCCGAGCCGCCCGCGCGCTCGACATGCCAGCGACGGACCAGACCCTGGCCGGCGCCGCGCAGGTCGGCCGGCGCATCGATACGCGGCAGGGACACGACAATCCTGCCGTCGGCGCCGTCGGACACCAGCTTGCCGACCACTGACCGGTCAAGATCGACCACGACCCTGGTCTCGATCTGGTCGCCGCCCAGCCGGACCTTGAGAAGGCCGGGCGCCGGAGCCCCCTGTGCGACAGCGGCGACGCCGAATCCCGACAGAGTCAGACCGGCAAGGACGACAATGCCCTTCCAGCCCGCCAGGAATCCGCCGGCTCTGAACGCCCGCATTCTACAGCCTCAACTCACCGCTTCGCGATAGGCCGGCAGTATCGCGCAAGGCGCGTATCGAATTGGTTAAGGCTTCTCAAGCGCGGCGCGGCGCTTTCCTTTTGAGTGTGGATGGGGCTAATGTCCCCATTGCGCGCCGACCTCGCGATGACGAGGAGTCTCCGCGCACGAACTGTAGAGGCCGCGCGTCCGGCCCTCGCCTCGCGGCGATGACGCACCATCCGATCCCGCGCAAACCATTGCGCGACAGGGAACAACCTTATGGGCAGCGCATACGCCCCGGCCTGGCATTCGCCCCTTCGCATCGCCGCTTGCGACGCGACGGTCGGCCGCGCGGAGCGCCCCTCCACCACAGACCGGCGACCGGGCCAAGGCTCCGTTGCGCGCCGGGGAGACAGATTCAATGACCAAGAAAATGCTTATCGACGCGGCCCACCCCGAAGAAACCCGGGTCGTGGTCGTCGACGGAACCCGGATTGAAGAGTTCGACTTCGAAAGCCAGTCCAAGAAACAGCTTCGCGGGAACATCTATCTGGCCAAGGTAACGCGGGTGGAGCCCAGCCTCCAGGCCGCCTTCATCGAGTATGGCGGCAACCGCCACGGCTTTCTGGCCTTCAACGAAATCCACCCCGACTACTACCAGATCCCGCTCGCCGACCGCGAAGCGCTGCTGCGCGCCCAGGCCGAGGAAGATGACGAGCCGGTGTCCAGCCGCGGCCGTTCGCGCAACGCCGCCCCCGCTTCGGAGGGTGACGAGGATGAGGACGACAGCGCCGGCGGTTCGGACGACGAGGACGACGTCGTCGAGGAAGAGCTGGCCCGCCGCCGTCGCCGGCTGATGAAGAACTACAAAATCCAGGACGTGATCCGGCGCCGGCAGATCATGCTGGTCCAGGTCGTCAAGGAGGAGCGCGGCAACAAGGGCGCGGCCCTTACCACCTACCTGTCGCTGGCCGGCCGCTACGGCGTGCTGATGCCCAATACCGCCCGTGGCGGCGGCATCAGCCGCAAGATCACCACGGCGACCGACCGCAGGAAGCTGAAGACCATCGTCCAGAGCCTGGACGTGCCCAAGGGCATGGGCCTGATCGTCCGCACGGCCGGAGCCAAGCGGACCAAGACCGAGATCAAGCGCGACTACGACTACCTGCTGCGCGCCTGGGAGAATATCCGGGAGACCACCCTCCATTCGATCGCGCCGGCGCTGATCTATGAGGAAGAGGATCTGGTCAAACGCACTATCCGCGACCTGTTCGACAAGGACATCGACGCGGTCTGGGTCGAGGGCGAGCGCGGCTACAAGGACGCCCGCGACTTCATGCGCATGCTGATGCCGGCCCACGCCAGGAAGGTTCAGGCCTACCGCGAGGCCACACCCCTCTTCGTCGCCCACAAGGTCGAGGGGCATCTCTCCCAGATCTACACCCCGACCGTGCCGCTCAAGTCCGGCGGCTATCTGGTGATCAACCAGACCGAGGCCCTGGTCGCCATCGACGTCAACTCCGGCAAGTCGACGCGTGAGCGCAACGTCGAGGCCACGGCGCTGAAGACCAACATGGAAGCGGCCGAGGAAGCCGCCCGGCAGCTGCGCCTGCGCGACCTGGCCGGCCTGATCGTCATCGACTTCATCGACATGGATGAGTCGAAGAACAACCGGGCTGTCGAAAAGAAGCTGAAGGACGCCCTCAAGGACGACCGCGCCCGCATCCAGATGGGCAAGATCAGCGGCTTTGGCCTGATGGAGATCAGCCGCCAGCGACGCCGTTCGGGCGTGCTGGAAGGCACCACCCACGTCTGCGAGCACTGCCAGGGCACCGGCCGCGTGCGGTCGACCGAGTCGGCCGCGCTGGCCGCGCTGCGGGCCGTGGAGCTCGAGGCGCTGCAGGGCGGCGGCGAGGTGACGCTGAAGGTGTCGCCGGCCGTCGGCCTCTACATCCTGAACGAAAAGCGCGGCTACCTGACCCGCGTGCACCAGACCCATCACCTGTTCGTCACGGTGCTGATCGACCAGACGCTGGGCCAGGCCGATCATGAGATCGAGCGCACCGCCAGCGGCGAGCACTCGCTGCACGCCCCTGAAATCTATGTGACGCCGGCCGTCGGCTATGCGCCCGATGACGACGACGACTTCGTCGACGAGATCGAGGAAGACGAAGAGGACGAAGACGAGGACGAGGACGCCGCTTCCGAAGCCGAGGACGAGGACGACGGCGACGAGGCTCCGGCCTCCGAGGACGGCGAAGGGGCCGAGGCGCGCGACGACGCTGATCGCCGTGGCCGCGGCCGACGCAACCGTCGCCGTCGGGGCGGACGTCGTGACGAAGGCGAACTCGAAGCCGGCGCCGACCTTCCCGAGCGCGAGCTCGCCGAGGGCGAAACCGAGACCGAGGAAGAAGCCAACCAGCGCCGTCGCCGTCGCGGTCGCCGCGGCGGTCGCCGCATGCGCGACGACTCGCGGCCGCAGGACGGCTTCTCCTGGACCCGCCCGCGCGTGCCGTTCGGCGATGACCCCTTCGTCTGGCACGATCCGGCGGTATTGGCCGAGGGCGGCGCCCAGGCGCCCCGCGCCGAGCGCCCTGAGCGAACCGAGCGGGCGGAGCCAGCGCCGGCCCCGGTCGTCGATGCCTCCGGGGAAGAGCGCGGCGAACGCGGCCGTGGCCGCGGACGGGGCAGAGGTCGTGGCCGTGATCGCGGTCCGCGGCCCGAGCCGGTCTCGACCGGGGTCGAGATCGACGCCGTGGTCCATGAGGTGATCGCCGAGGCCGTCGAGGCCCATGAAGCTGACGCGCCGGTGGCCGTCGCGGCGCCTGCCGACGACATCTGGGTCGAGCTGCCCGCCACCGACGAGGCGCCCGCCAAGAAGCCGCGCCGGGCGCGCAAGCCCAAGGTCGCCAAGGCCGACGAGGTCGAGGTCGAGGCCGTCGCCGAAATACCGGACGTCGTAGAAGCCGCTCCGGAACCGGTCGTGGCCGAACCCGAGCCGGCGTCGATCGTCAAAGCCGTGGTCGAGGCGGCGCCGGAACCGGTCGCCGTCACGCCCGATCCGGCCGAAATCGTCGCCCCGCCCGAAAAGCCCAAGCGTGGCTGGTGGCGCCGCGGCTGATCGGTGATTACACTTTGAGGTCAAGCGCGGGGGCGCGAACCGGAGAACACCGAGGCATGACCTCCAGCCGGACCAGTTTGCGACCGTTCCGCACCGTCGTCAGCGCGCTTGCGCTGGCGGCGATGACCCTGACCCCGATCGCCCAGGCCTGGGCGCAATCGGGGCGGGGTCCGACGCTGCTGCGAGACACGGAGATCGAGGAAATCCTGCACAGGCAGTCCGACCCGATCTTCGCCGCCGCCGGCCTCAACCCCAAGGACGTCCGCATCCTGCTGGTCGGCGATAACTCGCTGAACGCGTTCGCGACCCAGGGTCAGCAGATGGGGCTGAACACCGGCCTCATCCTCGAGGCCGCCACACCCAACGAGCTCAAGGGCGTCATCGCCCACGAGGCCGGGCACATCGCCGGCGGCCACCAGATCCGCTCGGGCGAGCTGACCCGGGCCGGGCTGCGGCCGATGCTGCTGACCATGGGACTGGGCCTGCTGGCGATGATGGCCGGGGCGCCGGACGCCGGGGCGATGGTCATGGCCAGCTCCGGTCAGATGGGAACGCTCGGCGCCCTGGGTTACAGCCGGGAGCAGGAAAGCCGCGCCGACCAGGCCGCCGTCGGCTTCCTGGAGAAGACAGGCCAGTCGGCGGCCGGACTCGTCGAGTTCTTCGACAAGTTCCGCTACCAGGAGGTCTTCGCCGAGGCCCGGCGCTTCCCCTATTTCCGCAGCCACCCGCTGTCTTCCCCGCGGATCGAGCTTCTGCGCACCCGCGTCACCACCCAGAAGCACTACGCGGTCAAGGATACGCCTGCGGAGATCGCGGAATTCGAGATGATGAAGGCGAAGATCGACGGGTTCATGAACCCGTCGGCGGCCCTGGTCCGGTACAAGGAAAGCGACACCGGCATCCCGGCCCGCTACGCCCGCTCGATCGCCTACTACCAGTCCAAGGAGCCGGATCGGGCGCTGAAGATCCTCGACGGCCTGCTGCTGGACCAGCCCGAGAATCCCTATTTCTGGGAGCTGAAGGGCCAGATCCTGTTCGACTACGGCCGGATCGCCGAGGCCGAGGCGCCCCAACGCCGGTCCGTGGAGCTGAAGCCGGACGCGCCGCTGCTGCGGATCAATCTTGGCCAGACCCTGGTCAATCTGGACGACCCGAAAAAACGCGACGAGGGCATCGCCGAGCTCAAGCGTGTGACCCTGCTCGAGCAAGACAATCCCGAGGCCTGGCGCCTGCTGGCCGTGGCCTATGACCGGCGCGGGGATGAGGGTCTGGCCCGGCTGGCCACCGCCGAACGCTACTACGCCTATGGCGCGCTGAACGAATCCCGCGCCTTCGCCATCCGCGCCCGCCAGCTGCTTGATCGCTCAAGCACCGACTGGGTGCGCGCCACCGACATCGTCATGGCCTCCAACCCCTCCGACCAGGACATGCGCGCCCTGTCGCGCGAAGCCAGCGGCGGCTGAACCTCCAGGATCCCTTTCGAATGCGTCTTCTTTTCATTACCGCGCTCTCTCTCACGCTCGCTGCCTGCGGTCAGCCGAAGGTCGAGCCGGAATTCGGCGCGAAGGTGCGCGCCTATCTCCTTGAAAACCCGGAAGTCCTCGTCGAGGTGTCGCAGGCGTTGGAAGCCAAGCAGCAGGCCGAACGGGCCGAGAAGGCCAAGGCCAGCGTCGGTCGCAACCGGAACAAGCTGGAGCGCGACGTCCGAGACCATGTCCTCAATCCGGACGGCGACGTCACGGTGGTGCAGTTCTTCGATTACAACTGCGGCTACTGCAAGGTGATCGCCCCCGAGATCCTGGAGATGGCGCGCACCCAGCCGAATGTCCGCTTTGTCTTCAAGGACATGGTGATCTTCGGCGCGGCCAGCGAATACGCCGCGGCCGCCGCCTCCCTGGCCCGGACCCAGGCCCAGTTCTCGTCGATCCACAACGCTCTGATGACCACCAAGCCTCTGAACGACGCCGCCGTGGACCGCATCCTGACGGCCCACGGCATCAGCCCCGCCACGGCGCGGGCGGCCATGGCCGACGCCGGGCGACAGACCTATCTGCGCGATGTGCAGGGCCTGGCTTCGGAAATGGGCATCGACGGCACCCCTGCCTTCGTCGTCGGCGAAAGCGTCGTCCATGGCGCCGACCCCGCGTCCCTCAAGGCCGCCATCGCCGCCGAGCTGCGCCGCAAGAACAAGACGACCTAGGATCGGCCGGGCAAGGCGCCGGTCTCAGATCAGGTTCAGTGAGACCTTCACCAGGTCCTCGCCGGCCCAACCGGCCCGCGCTGTCGCCAGGTCGCGGGTTGCGAACGACGATTGGCCGAGACTCTCCTCCGCCCTGGCGGCCACGACGAGGCTCAACGGATCGTCCGGCCAACTGGCCAGCACCGCCCTCGCCTGCCCCAGCGCCGGGACGGTCCGGCGACGAGGACCGCCACTGTCGCCAGCGACGATCCGAACACCAGCTTGCGACGCATGGCGATCCCCTGTGCAGCGAGGGACGCTAGCGGCGCAGGGCGGTGTTCACAACCGCCGTGGCCGAGCCGTGACAGAGGGTCAAATCTATCTTAGCGTGCATCCGTGGATTGCAAATACTACGGCGAAGCCGCATACTATGCGCGATGACGACTTCGAATGGGACAATGCGAAGGCCGCCGCCAATCTGGCGCGGCATGGCGTTTCGTTCGACACCGCGCGCCGAGACTTCGATGACCCGTTCGCATTCGAGAAACTGGATGACCGCATGAGGTACCGGGAGGACCGATTTTCGACCACGGCCCTCGTTGACGGCAGGTTTCTGTCAGTCAGCTGGACACAGCGGGAAGGAAAGATCCGGATCATATCCGCCCGGTTCGCGACTGCTCAGGAAAGGCGGCTGTACCATGACCAAGACGTCTAGCCAGACAGCAGAGGGCCGGCTGCATCACGCCGACTGGTCGGACGAAGCTATCGAGGCGGCTGCCCTCGCCGATCCGGATGCGCAGCCACTGACCGAAGACGATGCACGGCGGATGCGGTCAACACCGCGCGTTCGCATCATCCGTCGCGCGCTGAAGCTTTCCCAGGAGGCTTTCGCCGAGCGATTCAAGATCCCCATCGGCACGCTCCGCGACTGGGAGCAGAGCCGCAAGGTTCCTGATGCCGCGACACGGGCCTATCTCATTGTCATCGCCCGCGACCCCGAAGCGGTCGCCAGGGCGCTTGACCCTGCCGCCTAGATCAGCCCCGCAAGCGGCGAGCTCGGGTCGGCGTACATCCGGCGCGGCATGCGGCCGGCGAGGTAGGCTTCGCGGCCGGCGATGACGGCGTGCTTCATGGCGACGGCCATGCGGATCGGGTCCTTCGCCTCGGCGATGGCGGTGTTCATCAGGATGCCGTCGCAGCCCAGCTCCATGCCGATGGTCGCGTCCGACGCCGTGCCCACGCCGGCGTCGACCAGCACCGGCACCTTGGCCTGTTCGACGATGAGCCGCAGGTTGACCCTGTTCTGGATGCCAAGGCCCGATCCGATCGGCGCGCCCAGCGGCATGATGGCGGCGGCGCCGGCCTCCTCCAGCTTGCGGCAGTAGACGATGTCGTCGGTGCAGTAGACCATCACGTCGAAGCCCTCGGCGACGAGCAGCTTCAGCGCCCGCAGGGTCTCCTCCATGTCGGGATAGAGGGTCTTGGGGTCGCTCAGCACCTCCAGCTTGACCAGCGACCAGCCGCCGGCCTCGCGGGCCAGCCGCAGCGTCCGCACCGCCTCCTCGCCGGTGAAACAGCCGGCGGTGTTGGGCAGGTAAGAAAGCGGTCGGGCTTCACGAAGTCCATCAGCAGCGGCTGGCTGGGGTCGGAGATGTTCACCCGCCGCACCGCCACGGTGACGATCTCCGCCCCGGCCGCCTCGGCGGCGGCGGCGTTGGTGGCGTAGTCCTTGTACTTCCCCGTGCCGACGATCAGGCGCGAAGTGAAGGTGCGGCCGGCGACGGTCCAGCTGTCGGCGGGGGCGGGCGTGTCGAGGGGGGCGGTCATGGAGAGCGGTTTACGCCGCAGCGGCGGCGGTGGAAAGGTGGATGGCGCGCGTCAGGTCAGGTCGGTGAACGGGTTCCAGGCGACTTCCCACAGGTGCCCGTCCGGGTCGGCGAAATAGCCGGAGTACCCACCCCAGAAGACATCCCGAGGCGCCTTCACCGCCGTCGCGCCGACGGACACGGCGTGAGAGAAGACCGCGTCCACCTCTTCCTTCGATCCGACATTGTGGGCCAGGGTGACGCCGCTGAAGCCTTGGCCGTCGTCGGCGACGGTCGCATCCTTGGCCAGCTCGCCGCGCGGGAACAGGGACAGCCAGCTGCCCTCGAGCTGGAACATGACGTGCTCCTGGCCCTCGGTGTGGTTGTGCGCCGCAAAGCCGAGGCCTTCGCGGTAGAAGGCGAGCGACTTGGCGAAATCGCGCACGCCGAGCGTCACGATGCTGATCTTCGGTTTCATGGGCGCTCCTCGCGCTGCGAGACTCGACAGTGATGCACGCTGCGCGCCCGTACAATTCGGTTCACGCCGCCTCGTCGTCCCGGCTGAGATCTCCGAACCCGGTCAGCCTGAAAGGTTCCAGACCCGGCATCTCCACGATCAGTTCCAGACGGCCTCCGGCGGCCTCGATGTACTGCCGCAGGGTGGAGAGGTAGACGTCCGTGCGCCTCTCCATCTGGGCGACGGCGGGCTGTCTGACGCCCAGCGCTGCGGCGACATAGGCCTGACTGTGGCCGGCCAGCTTGCGAAGGGCGCGCAGTCCCTCGACCTCGGCGATCCGTTCGGCGGTGGCGACCTCGATCCCGGCCCGGCGGGCGGGCGGCAGGCCGGCGAGTATCTCGGCGCGGGTGCGGGCCATGATCAGGTCTCCTGTTCCAGCCAGCGGTCGAGACGCTCGTCGGCTCGCTTGAGCAACGGGCGATAGAACCGATCCCTGGCGACGCCGGACTTGTCACCTCCAACAAGGATGACCGCCCTCCTTCGTGGATCGAACGCGAAAGCGAAGCGCCAGACGCCGTCCGCCGTCCGGATCCGTAGCTCCTTCATGTTTCGATGCTTCGATCCCTTGAGGGTGTCGACATGCGGCCGGCCTAGCGCCGGGCCGAAGCGCTCCAGAAGGCCGGTATCGATCAGCAGAGCGTTCTGCACGGCTTCATCCAGACCGGTGAATTCCGGTTCGAAGGCATCGTGGAAGAGCACGACCCAAGCCATCAGAATATAATCTCTGAGTTATAATTTCAAGGCAGCCCCTGAACCTCCTGCCGACAGCTCGAAAAAGCCCCTATGGGAGTGTTTGTCTTAGATACCATCTATACACGATTTCTCTTCCAGTGGTTCGCATCAAATCTTCTGCACCAAATCTGCACAACAGCGGTTCGCCCCCTGCACCCCTCCCCCGTTGACGCTGCGCATCAGCGGCCGATGATGCTTCCCATGCAACGCTCGATCCTGATCGTCGATGACGACCCCCACATCCGCCAGCTTCTGGCTTTTGCTCTCGCCAAGGCCGGGCTCGCCACGCGCGAGGCCGAGGACGGCGAGGCGGCGCTGGCAGCGGTGGCCCAGCAGCGGCCGGACCTGGTGGTGCTGGACATCAACATGCCCCGGCTCGATGGGCTGGAGGTCTGCCGCCGGCTGCGGGCCCAGGGCGACCTGCCGATCCTGTTCCTGAGTTCGCGCGACGACGAGATCGACCGGGTGCTGGGCATCGAGCTGGGCGCCGACGACTATGTGGTCAAGCCGTTCAGCCCCCGCGAGGTCACCGCCCGCGTCCAGGCCATCCTGCGCCGGTCCGCCGGGAGCAAGGCCGCCGACGCCGAGGCGCCCGCCGCCCCGGTGGTGCGCGGCCGGCTGACCCTGAACCTCGACGGCTGGAGCGCGCTCTGGGACGAGCAGGAGGCCGCTCTGACCGTCACCGAGTTCGGCATCCTGCGGACGCTCGCCGCCGCCCCGGCCAAGGTCTTCACCCGCGACGCCATCATCGACCGGCTGCACGGCCCCGGCTTCGCCATCACCGACCGCACCATCGACAGCCACGTCCGCAACCTGCGCGGCAAGTTCACGGCGCTGGGCGGCCATGACGTGATCGAGACCCGGGCCGGGGTCGGCTATCGCCTCGGCGCCTGCACCGGCGCGCGGGCGTGATCGAGCGGCTGAAGGACCTCGTCAAACGCTACTGGCCGCTCATGCGGCTGCGGACCATCCTGCTCATCGTCCTGCTGGTGGTTGCCGCCATGCCGATCGCCGGCATGGTGCTGTTGCGGGTCTATGAGAACACCCTGGTCCGTCAGACCGAGGTCGAGCTGGTCAGCCAGGGCGCGGCCCTGTCGGCGACGGCCCAGGCCCTTTGGCCCGGCGCGGCCCCGCCGCCGCGCGCACCGGACAAGGCCGCGCCCGGCTACTACCGCCCCGAAAGCACCGGCATCGATCTGTCGGGCTCGCCGGTCCTGCCGTCGCGCCCAAGGGCGACCTTCACCCCCACGGCGGCCGACCCGGACGCGCTCGCGGTGCTGCCGGCCCTCGGCCCGATCCTCGACGAGACCACCCGCACCACCCTCGCCTCGGTCGTGGTGCTGGATCGCAACGGCCGCGTGGTGCTGGGCCTGGGCGAAGGCCGCAGCCTCGCCGGCCTGCCGGAGGTGAAATCGGCGATGGCCGGCAAGCCGCTGACGGTGATGCGGCGCCTGTCGGACTACCGCAAACGCTATGACTTCGAGTGGCTGAGCCGCGCTTCCGGCATCCGCCTGCACCACGCCCGGCCCATCGTCGTGAACGGCCGGGTCGAGGGCGTTCTGCTGCTGTCGCGCTCGCCCCGGGCGCTGTTCCGGGGGCTGTACGAGGATCGCGGCAAGTTCCTGTTCGGGCTGGCGGGCATCATCGCCATCCTGGTGGTGCTGTCGGGCCTGGTGTCGCGTGGCATCACCCGGCCGATCGAGGCGCTGAGCCGGGCCTCGCGCGACGTGGCGTCCGGCGCCGGCGAGGTGCCGACAACGCCGCGCACGGCGGCCGTGGAAATCCGCCAGCTCTACGAGGACTTCGCGGTCATGGCCGCCGCCATCGCGCGGCGCTCGCGCTATCTGCGCGACTTCGCCGCCGCGGTCAGCCACGAGTTCAAGACGCCGCTGGCCGGGATCACGGGCGCGGTGGAACTGCTGCAGGATCATGGCGCGACCATGAAGCCGGAAGACCGCACGCGCTTTCTCGGAAACATCGCCGCCGACAGCGGGCGGCTGAACCAGCTGGTCACCCGCCTGCTCGACCTGGCGCGGGCGGACATGGCGCGGCCCGAGGCCGGTGTCGCGGTGGAGGTGGCGCCGTCAGCGCTGAGGGTCGCCGACGCCCTGGGCGGGCGCGGGGTGGCCGTCACCCTGGACCTGCCGGACGGCCTGCCGCGCGTCGCGGCCCCGGAAGCGACGTTGGAGACGGTGCTGACGGTGCTGGTGGAGAACAGCCGCCAGGCCGGCGCGACCGCCGTGACGGTCGCCGCCGCAACGCGGGATGGCCGGGTGGTGCTCGCGGTGACGGATAATGGGCCGGGGGTGGCGGAGGGCGACCGCGAGCGGCTGTTCGAGCCCTTCTTCACCAGCCGGCGGGCCGAGGGCGGCACCGGCCTGGGCCTGGCCATCGCCCGGTCGCTGCTGGCCGCCGGCCAGGGCGAGATCCGCTGCGAACCCTCCCCCGGAGGGGCGCGGTTCGTGATCTCGCTGCCGGCGGCGACCGAAGACTAGGAAGCGGCGTCGGCGGCAGCCTTGGCGGCGGCCTTTGCGGTGGGCTTGGGGGCGGTGAGCGCACTGACCGTGACTTCGCCGATCTCGACCTTCACACCCAGGAAGGTCATGCCGCCGTCGAAGCTGATCTCGTTCTGGGCGACCTCGTTGCTGCGCTTGAGCAGCGAGGCGTCGCTGTGGGTCAGGTGCAGCAGCATGGCCTTGCGCTTGACGCCACGGCCTTCGGCCTCGGCGATGGCGGTGCGCAGCTCGGAAACGGCGTCGCGCTTGCGCGCGGGCGGCGTGTAGCGGCTCAGGGCCGGGGTTGTCTGGTTCATGCAGGTCGCCTTTCTCCCCCGACGCCCCGCGACGCGGGTCGAGTGTCGGGCAGGACGGCGGTCTGGCGAGTCGCCGGCAGGGCTCTCAGCGGAGCGTGGAACCTTCTAGCACGGAAGGGCCGTTGAGCCGCACACAAACGAAAAACGGGCCGGCATGAGCCGACCCGTCATCGTCGTTCAAAAAGGGGGGCGAGCGTTACTCGGCCGCGCCCAGTTGACCGGCGGACATCTTGCCGCTGCGCTGGTCGCGCTCGAGCTCGTAGCTGAGCTTCTGGCCTTCATAGATCGAACCGAGCGACGAACGCTCCACCGCCGAGACGTGCACGAACACATCGCCGCCGCCGGCGTCAGGTTGGATAAAGCCGAAGCCCTTGGTGGCGTTGAACCACTTAACAATACCGGTAGCCATTGAATTATTGCCTTGAAGAAAGCCTGTATCACGGCCCGCGAGATGCGGCCGCACGATCAAAAATCTTGTGAGAAGAGAGATCTGCGAGCCGCTTTTGCAGGCCGCTCGCGAAACTGGTCGAGCCAGAACAATTTTGACCGCCCCAGAGGGTCATCAAATACCTCATAGCGCAAGGCGTATTATTTTAGATGATCAGCTCACGACCGAAAACGCTTCGCCGCAACCGCCGGCGTCAACGGCTGGAGGGCGTGATCCCCACTGCCCGGTAGAGCGCGTCCGGCTCGAATACGACGCCGTCCTTCATCACCAGAACACCCTTTCGCAGGTCGCCCATGTCCCGGGACGGATCGCCCTCGACCAGTAGCAGGTCGGCCGTCTTGCCCGGCTCGATGGAACCGAGCCGGTCGTCGGCCTTGACCACCTTCGCGGCGCCGAGCGTGGCGGTGTAGAGCGCGTCGGCGGGGCTGAGGCCGGCGGCGACATAGAGTTCCAGTTCGTGCACCAGCGTCAGGCTGGCCGCGCCGCCGTCGGTGCCGGCCACGATCGGCACGCCGGCGCCGTGCAGCAGCTTGAGGAACTGGCCCAGCCGCGCCCAGGACTGCACGAACCGGGCCCGCTCTTCCTCGGTCCTGGCGAAGCCCGATCCGGCGATCCCTCGCCGCACGACCGGCGGCAGGCGATCAGCGACGCTGGCCAGGCTCGGGGAAGGCGCGCCGCGCCGACCGGTCAGCGCGTCCTCCATGGCGGCCATAGTCGGATCGAGCGTCGTGCCCCGAGTCCGCAGCAGTCGCACGAACGCCGTCACCTCCGGCGAGGCCAGGTCCAGCGAAGCGCCCTGCTCGCCGACGGCGGTGAACCGCACGGGGCTGTTGGTCCTGGCGGCGACGTCCGGGCCCAGGAAGTTCAGGATCCAGAAGTTGGCGTGCTGCACCTCGTCGTAGCCGGCCAGGACGACCTCTTCCATCGTCATGCCCGCCGGCACATGGCCGCTGACGCGCAGGCCGCGTTTCTTCGCCTCCTCGATCAGGACCGGCATCAGCTCGGGCTTGATCGAGCTGTAGAGTTTCACCTGCGGATAGCCCCGGTCAGCCCAGTCGGCGACGACGCGGCGGGCCTCCTCGGGCGTGTCGACCAGCGCCTTGGTCGGCCCGGCCAGCGGCCCCTTGCCGTCGATGATGCCGGCCATGAACACGCGCGGTCCGATCAGCTCGCCCTTGTCATAGGCGGCCTTGCGGGCGGCGAGGTCGTCGGGGTCGTTGGCCAGATCCCGGACGCTGGTCACGCCGGTGGCGATGTCGATCAGGCCGGCGGAGTCGCGCGACAGGTGGACATGCATGTCGAAGAGACCCGGGACCAGGGTCCTGCCCCGGCCATCAATCACCTCGGCGCCCGCCGGGATCCTCGTTGAACCGGAGCGGCCGACCGCCGCGATGACGCCGCCGCGCACAACCACCGTCATGTCCGACCGAAAGACCCGGGCCCTGGCGTCGAAAAGGCGCACGCCCTTGATGGCCACCACGCCCGCCGGCTTGCGGCCCAGCGTCGCCGCCTGCGCCACGGCGCGGACGCGGATGATCTCGTCCTGCGCCTTGATCAGCTCGGGGACGACGGCCACCAAGTCCTTTCGGGCCGCCGAGATCCAGCTGCTGACCTCGGCAAGCAGTTCGCGGTCATTGTCGAGCCAGACGGGCCGGGCGTCGTAGCCGAGGCCGGAAACCAGGTAGAGCGTGGCCTGGACCGGCCCTTCGGCGCCCTGGACCGTGCGCTCGACCGCCTTTTCGATGCGGGCCTTGCCGCCCGGCAGCAGGGCCAGTTCACCGTCCGGCGCCTTCAGAAGGGCGCGCGCCAGGACCGCACCCACCTCCGGATCCGCCTCATTGGCGAGATAGAAGGCCTCGGCCGAACCCCTGCCGGCGTCCGCTTCGCTCTTCCAGGTGATGACATCGCCCGTGCGACTGGCCCGCTCGGCGACGGCGGTCTTGTAGTAGCTGACCCCGTCGACCGACAGCAGGACGGGCAGGCCGTCCGCGTCGACGCGCATCTGCGTCGTCGTCTCGGGGCCACGACCGCGATCGACAAAGCTGAACGCGCTCTCGCGCAGCCCGGTCCGGTCGGTGCGCACCGTCATCGCCCCGCGCTCCCGGCCGGCGATGAAGACCGTGTAGTCGCCATCGGCGAAGGCGGGGGCCGCAATCAGGGACAACAGCCCGGCGCCGGCCAGCATCGCGCTTCGGACGGAACGGACGACGTTGGCGTGGCGCATGAACCTCTCCTGGAGACACCACGGGTGTTTCAGCTTGCTTTGCGGTCGGCGCCTAGGGGCCCCGTGTTCCCGGCGACGGCCGGGATCCAATGTCCAGGCTCCTGATCGACCGCGCGGCGACCGATGCCGCGCCCCGGGGCACAGAGTCACCCGCCGCCAATGAAGGTCACGATCTCGAAGCGGTCGCCCTCGTGCACCGGGGTCGCCGCATGAAGGCCGCGGGGCACGATCTCGAGGTTGCGCTCGACGGCCACCTTGCGGGTTTCAAGCCCGAGGGCCGCGACCAGATCGGCCACGGTGGGAGCGTTCTCGACGTCCCTCTGCTCGCCATTGACGAAGATGCGCATGGTCCCGCGCTTGTGACCCCGGCCAAGCAAAGATACAAGGGCCGCGAAACGACGGCGGGGCCGAATGGGCAAACCCATCCATGTGCTGAGCGGGCCGAACCTCAACCTGTTGGGGACCCGCGAGCCGGAAATCTACGGACGCGATACGCTGGCGGACGTCCAGGCGCGCTGCGAGGCGCGCGCCGCGGCGCTGGGCCACGCCATCGTGTTCCGGCAGTCCAACCATGAGGGCCAGCTGATCGACTGGGTGCAGGAGGCCCGCATCGAGGCCAGCGCCCTGATCATCAATCCCGCGGGCTATGGTCACACCTCCGTGGCCCTGCTCGACGCGCTCAAGACTCTCGCTATACCGATCATCGAATGCCATCTGTCGAACCCTGCCGCGCGCGAGGCGTTTCGTCGGGAGACCTTTGTTTCACTCGCCGCCACCGGGGTCGTCTCTGGCTTCGGGGCCGCAAGCTACGAACTGGCGGTGGAAGCCGCCTCCGGCCTGATTGGCGCTCGCGCCTCGGCCTGACCTGAAAACCCTAAGGTAGACGCTTCATGACCACGCCCAAGGCCGCTCCCGAGTCCGGCGACGCCAACACCATCGACACCAAGGTGGTTCGCAAACTGGCCGACATCCTGAAAGATACCGGCCTCACCGAGATCGAGGTTGAGACCGGCGGCCTGAAGATCCGCGTC
>JBEIDC010000019.1:0-33702 GCA_040383665.1 Caulobacter sp. | reverse complement strand
TGAATGTCGATTGGACCTAGGGATGTAGCCCTCCAAGCCTAGTCATGCTGAGCAGCACCCCGCAGGGTGCGTGCCGAAGCACGCAGGAACCCCGCCAACTCACCAGGCATGGGTGGCCCGGACAAGCCGGGCCATGACGAGAAAGCCCCCTACCCCCCGATCATCGCCAGCCACTCGTCCTCGGTCAGCACCTTCACGCCGTGCTTCTCGGCGTCCTTGAGCTTGGAGCCGGCGCCGGGGCCGGCGACGACGAGGTCGGTCTTCTTCGACACGGAACCGGCGACCTTGGCCCCAAGGGCCTCGGCCTGGGCCTTGGCCTCGTCGCGGGTCATCGTCTCCAGCGCGCCGGTGAAGACCACCGTCTTGCCGGCCACGGCGGTGTCGGTCTTGGGCCTGGCCAGCGGGGTGACGGCGGCGAGCTCAGCGACCAGCGCCTCGACCAGCCGGCGGTTGTGGTCCTCGCCGAAGAAGGTCGCGATCGACTGCGCCGCGACAGGACCGACGCCGTCGATGGCGGACAGGGCCAGGAAGTCTTCGCCCGGCGCGCCCCTGGCGGCGGCCTTCGCGCCGGCGACGAAGGCGTCCCAGCCATCGTAGAGCGCGGCCAGGGCCCGTTTCGCGGGACTGGCCAGCGCGGGCAGCGCCCTGTCCAGCTTCTGGAGCAGCGGCGCCTCGGGCCAGGGATCGTCCGCCAGCGTCGGCGCGGTTCGCAGGAAATCTTCCAGAGCCCTGGGTCCCATGCCGTGTAGCTCGGAGGCCTCGACATAGGCCGCGGTCGGCGCCTGCTGCGAGGCGGCCAGCACCGCCCGCTCCAGCTCGGCGAAACTGTCGAAGGCGCGCGCCAGGTGGGTCGCCGTCGTCTCGCCGATGTCGCGGACGCCCAGCGCGATCAGGAACCGGTCCAGGCTGATCGTGCGCCGCGCCTCGATGCCGGCGACCAGGTTGGTCACCGAGGTGTCGCCATAGCCGTCACGCTCGCGCAGAGCGGCCAGCTTCGCCTCGTCCTTCGGCAACCGGAAGATGTCGGCCGGCTCGGTGATCCAGCCTTCGTCGAGGAAGGCCTGCAGCTGTTTCTCGCCCAGCCCCTCGATGTCGAAGGCGCGGCGGGAGACGAAGTGTTTCAGATGCTCGATCTTCTGGAACGGACAGGCTAGCTCGCCGGTGCAGCGCCGCGCCACCGTCGTCGCGCCGCCGGCCGTCGTCTCCTGCACCACCGGCGTCTTCAGCGGGCAGATGCAGACATGCGGGAAGACGTAGGGCTCGCCCCTATCCGGGCGGTCGGCGTCGACCGGCCCCAGAACCTGAGGGATCACGTCGCCGGCCCGCTGCAGCATGACCATGTCGCCGATGCGGACGTCCTTGCGGGCGATCTCGTCGGCGTTGTGCAGGGTGGCGTTGCGGACCACCACGCCGCCGACCGTCACCGGATGCAACCGGGCGACCGGCGTCAAGGTTCCGGTGCGGCCGACCTGGATGTCGATGGCCTCCAGCCGCGTCGTCGCCTTCTCGGCCGGGAACTTGTGGGCGATGGCCCAGCGCGGCGAACGGGAGACGAAGCCCAGCCGCTGTTGCCAGTCCAGCCGGTCGACCTTGTAGACCACGCCGTCGATGTCATAGGGCAGGGTCGAACGGGCCGCGCCGATCTCGCGGTAGACGGCGAGCAGGCCCTGGGCGTCCTCGACGCGGCGTGAGCGGTCGTTGGTGGCGAAACCCCAGGCCTTCAGCCTTGTCAGCGCCTCGCTCTGGGTCTCGGCGAACGCCGCGCTGACCTCGCCCCAGGCGTAGGCGAAGAATCTGAGCGGACGTTTGGCCGTCACCGTCGGGTCGATCTGGCGCAGAGAGCCGGCGGCGAAGTTGCGCGGATTGGCGTAGGTGCGGCCGCCCGCCTCCTCGGCCGCCGTGTTGAAGGCCTCGAACTCGGCGAGTGGGGCATAGACCTCGCCGCGGATCTCGATGACGTCGGGCCAGCCCTCGCCCGACAGCCGCTCCGGGATATCATTCAGTGTACGGAGGTTGGCGGTGATGTCCTCGCCGGTGCGGCCATCGCCGCGCGTCGCTCCCCGCACGAAGACACCCTTCTCGTAGCGCAGCGAGGCCGACAGGCCGTCGATCTTCGGCTCGGCGGTGAAGGCGACGTGCTCGCCGGCGTCCAGCCGCAGGAAGCGCCGCACCCGGGCGTCGAAATCGGTCACGTCCTCGTCGGCGAAGGCGTTGTCGAGGCTGAGCATCGGCACGCCATGCTGGACCGGACCGAACTGGCTGGACGCCGCCGCCCCGACCTTCAGCGACGGGCTGTTCTCGCGGACCAGATGCGGGAACAGCGCCTCGATCGCCTCGTTGCGACGCTTGAGCGCGTCGTACTCGGCGTCGCTGATCGTGGGCGCGTCTTCGCGGTGATAGGCGATGTCATGCGCCGCCAGCTGGTCGGCGAGGCGCTCCAGTTCCTCTACGGCCTGGGCTTCGGTGAGGTCGGCGGGGGAGATTTCGGCGCTCATGACGGGTGGGTGGCTCGATTCTCTGCGTGGTTCGAGACGCTCGCTGAACGCTCGCTCCTCACCATGACGAAGGTTAGTGCGGCCATCCTACATTCGTCATCCTGAGGAGCGGCGCAGCCGCGTCGCGAAGGACGCAAGGCCTCTAGAGCGCGTTAGGCGGAAGTGTACGCGGTTCCGCCGCCCGAACGCGCTCTATGTGTTTGAATCCAGAGCATGCTGATCCGGGTCAGATGATTCCATCTGACCCGGGCATGCTCTAGGCCCCGATCAGCGCCCGGGCCGCGGCCCGCGCCGCGTCGGTGACCTCGGCCCCGGCCAGCATGCGGGCGATCTCTTCCTCGCGGGCGCCGGGCGACAGGATCTCGACGGCGGTGCGGGTCATGGCCCCGTCGCCGCCCTTGCTGATGAGCCAGTGGGCGTCGCCGCGGGCGGCCACCTGCGGGCTGTGGGTGACGGCCAGAACCTGGGCGTCGGCGGCCAGCCGGCGCAGGCGCAGGCCGACGGCGTCGGCCACGGCGCCGCCGACGCCCTGATCAACCTCGTCGAAGATCATCAGCGGCTGGGCGCCCCTGGTCCGCGCGGCCAGCGAGGCCTTCAGCGCCAGGGCGAAACGGGCCAGTTCGCCGCCCGAGGCGATGGCTTCCAGCGGGCCGAACGGCGCGCCGGGATTGGTGGCGATTTCGAAGGCGACGCGGTCCAGGCCGGTGGGCCCGGCGCGGTCCTCCGCCAGGGGCTCGACCGCGACCCGGAACTTCGCCTTCTCCAGTTTCAGCGGCGCCAGCTCGCCCTCGACGGCGGCGGACAGCCGGTCGCCGGCGGCGCGGCGCTCGGCCGAAAGGACAGCGGCGGCTTCGAGGTAGGCCTTGCGGGCGACCGCCTCGGCGGCCTCGGCGGCCTTCAGCTGGGCTTCCGAGGTCTCGATGTTGCGCAGCCGCGCGCCCAGTTCGGCGCGCACCTGCGGCAGGGATTCGACCGGCACGTTCAGCTTCCGCGCCATGCCGCGCAGCGCAAACAGCCGCTCCTCGGCCTCCTCCAGCCGCTTGGGGTCGACATCGAAGGCCTCGGCGGCGGCGTCGATGGCGGCCTCGGCCTCACGCACCTGGCTGAGCGCGGCGTCCACGGCCTCGGCGGCGGCCTCCAGCCGCTTCACGGCCGGGCCGTGCAGCGCCGCGCCGGCGGTGATCGCCCGCTCGCGGGCCCGCTCCAGGGCCCGGAAAGCCGAGGCGATGTTCTGGCCCAGCCGGCTGCCGCCCAACGCCTCGCGCGCGGAGGAGACCTCGGCCAGCGCCTTTTCGGAAGCGCCAAGGATGGCCCGCTCCTCGGCCAGGGCCGTTTCCTCGCCGCTTCGGGCGTCGAGCCGGTCCAGCTCGCCCAGGCGCAGGGCGATCTCCTCCATGTCGGCGGCGGTGCGGGCGGCGAGGTCGCGCAGGCCGGCCGTCCGCTCCCGTGCGGCGCGCCAGCCGCTCCAGGCGGCGGCGACCTGGCCGACGGAGACGCCGCCGAAGGCGTCCAGCAAGGCCCGATGGGTGCGAGGATCGAGCAGGCCGACCGTCTCGTGCTGGCCATGCACTTCGAGAAGCAGGACGCCCAGTTCCTTCAGCGCTGCGACGCCGGTGGCTTGGTCGTTGACGAAGGCGCGGCTGCGGCCGTCCGCCGACAGCTGGCGGCGCAGGACCAGGTCCTCGTCGCGCTCATAGGCCAGTCCCTTCTCGTCGAGGACGGCCCAGACGGCGTGATCGGGCGGCAGGGAGAAGATGGCGGTTGCGCTGGCCTGGGTCGCGCCCCGGCGCACCAGGCCCGCCTCGGCGCGCATGCCGGTGGCCAGGCCCAGGGCGTCGAGGATGATCGACTTCCCCGCCCCGGTCTCACCCGTCAGCGCGGTGAGGCCCGGACCGATGGCAAGGTCCAGGCTCTCGATCAGCACGACGTCACGAATGGTCAGCCCGATCAGCATGGCGGGCAGTTTGTTCTACTATCGTTCTATGTCAACGGCGAAGAAGGCGGTCGAGCATGCTCTTGCCCTTGGGCTTGGGCGCGGGGATGGCCTGGATGTCCGCTTCCGGCGGCGCGACGCGGGCCGGCTCGGTCACCTGCACCGCTTCGCCCGGCGGCGGCGGCGCGGGTTTCTTGCCCATCAGGCGGTCGAGATAGCTGACCTTGGCGCCCGGATCGAGCGGAGCGACCGCCGGCTGCAGCCCCTTGTCCGTCAGCAGCCTGTAGGCGTCGGCGTACCAGGGATCGCCCGGGAAGTTGTAGCCCAGCACCGCCCCGTTCGCGGTCGCCTCGCCCATCAGGCCGAGCGTCGCGTAGCTCTCGACCAGTCTGAAAAGCGCCTCGGGCGTGTGGGTCGTGGTCTGGTAGCGGTCAATGACCGTCCTGAAGCGGTTGATGGCCGCCAGCGTCTGGCCCTGGCGCATGTAGTAGCGGCCGATGGCCATTTCCTTGCCGGCGAGCTGGTCATTGACCATGTCGATCTTCAGGCGGGCGTCGGCCGCGTATTCCGTGGTCGGATAGCGGGTCACGATGTCGCGCAGGGCGGCCAGCGCCTGTTCGGTTGACGCCTGGTCCCGGTTCACGTCGACGATCTGCTCGAAGTAGCAGACGGCCTTCAGATAGTAGGCGTAAACGACCGACGGATTGCCCGGGTAGAGCTGGATGAAGCGTTCCGCATCCTCGATCGCCGAGCTGTACTGGTTGGCCTGGTAGCGGGCGTAGGCCGCCATGAGGATCGACCGGCGTGACCACTCCGAATAGGGGTGCTGGCGCTCGACCTCCTGGAAAAAGGACACGGCCTCGGTCCAGCGGCGCTGGTCGAGGCGGTAGGCGCCCGTGGAGTACAGGAGTTCGACTGGGCGTTCCTGATAGGCGAGACGCGGCGCGGCCTTGTTGTCGCCCGCGCACGCAGCGAGAGCCAGAGACGCCGTCACGGCCGCGACGACGGCCACCGTGCGGCCATGCGATCTAGGAAGCACTTACCCTCACCTCGAACCAGTTCGCGCCCCCGGCGCCTGTTGGCTTCTACACCACAGGAAGGCGGGCGCAAATGCGGCGAAAGCCGATCAAACCGCTTGTGCGAGTTCCGGAGCGAGCGTGCGGACACGCCAGGCCTGCGGACGGGCCATGAGCGCCCGAACCAGCAGGTTGTTCAGGCCATGCCCGGCGTAGAGACCCTCGAAGCGCGCCAGGAGCGGCAGGCCGGCGACATAGAGGTCGCCAACGGCGTCCAGCGCCTTGTGGCGCACGAATTCGTCCGGACGGCGCAGGCCTTCCGGATTGAGCACGCGGTCGCCGTCGAGGACCACGGCGTTCTCCATGGAGGCGCCGCGGGCGAGACCGGCGGCGCGCAGGGCCTCGACGTCCTTCAGGAAGCCGAAGGTCCGGCAATCGGCGAGTTCCTTGCGGAAAGACTCTTCGGTGATCTCCAGATCGACTCGCTGGCGGCCGATCGGCGCCGAGTCGAAGACGATCTCGAAGGCGACCTCGAACCGGTCCGACGGCAGCAGGACGGCGCGCTTGTCGCCCTCCACCACCTCGACCGGCTCCAGAACCTCGATGAAGCGGCGCGACGCTTCCTGGCGACGGCGGCCGGCGCGGTCGAGAAACTGGATGAACACCTCGGCCGACCCGTCCAGGATCGGCACTTCCGGGCCGTCCAGCTCGACCACCACGTTGTCGATGCCCAGGGCGCAGAACGCCGCCATCAGGTGCTCGATGGTCGAGACGGTGGCGCCGGCGGCGTTGTTGATGACGGTGCCCAGCCGGGTCTGGCCGACGGCTTCCGCCGAAACACGGATGGTGTTGTCGATGTCCTTGAGGTCGGTGCGCACGAAAGAAACGCCCGCGTCGACAGCCGCCGGACGCACCGCGACGCGCACATGAGCGCCGGTGTGCACCCCGACGCCCGCGAAGATCACGGGGCCAGCCACGGTGTGCTGATGATACGCCGACAGGGACACGAGCGACCTTTCAAGTCAGGGGGCCGACGATCTCCACGACCGTGCAACGCCCCACGTGCCATTTAGGCGTTATGCTGCGGCGCGGCAAAACAATCGCTGTTTCGAATTGTAACGACCGCAAGCTATTGAAAAGGCTCGTCAAAGACGACTTCGCCGGCGAGACTGTAACTGTCTCGCCGGCGAGGCTTTTCCGAAGTTCAAGCAGGAGGAGAAGGCCGGGCGGCCGATCTCGCCCGACAGGCTAGTTGGCCAGCCGCCGCAGGAAGGACGGGATCTCCAGATCCTCGCTCTCATCGACCTGGGGCTCCTCGATCGGCTGGGCCGCCGTGGAGGCGCGTCCTGTCGCGCGCGGCATGCCGCCCTCGAAACGGGGCTGCTGCTGCTGCGGACGGCCGCCGAACAGGCTCAGGAAGCCTTTGCGCTGCTGCCGGCTGTCGGTGAACGGCGTGTCGGCGTAGAGCGGCGCGTCGAAGTCGTCATCCTCGGCGACCAGGGGATCGACGATGACCGTGCGCGGCGCCGGCGCCTGAACGACCGGCTCGGGCGCTGACGGGGCGACGGCGACGGGTTCGGGTTCCTCGAACGCCAGATCGGCCTGCTGCACATCCAGAGACATGGAGGGCTGGATCACCTGCGGTTCCCGGGCAGCCCAGGTCGACTGGGGCGCCGGAGCGGGCTCAGGCGCGCGAGGCGCTTCGTAGGCGGCGGTGTGGGCGTAGGGCTCGGGCGCGGGGGCCGTCGCCGGGGGCGCCGGGTCGACGATCAGCGGCTTGGCCGTGGCGTTGACGCGCAGGGTGCGCTGGGGCTCGATGGCGGCGATCGAGGCGCCGTCCATGCCGGTGGCGACCACGGAGACGCGGATGGAGCCTTCCAGCGCCGGGTCGAAGGCCGCGCCGAAGATGACATTGGCTTCCGGATCGACCTGGTCGGTGATGGCGTTGGCCGCCTCGTCGACTTCCAGCAGGGTCATGTCGAGGCCGCCGGTGACGTTGACCAGCACGGCCTTGGCGCCCTTGAGCGAGACTTCGTCGAGCAGCGGGTTCTGGATGGCGTTCTGGGCGGCCATCAGGGCGCGGTCGTCGCCGGAAGCCTCGCCGGTGCCCATCATCGCCTTGCCCATCTCGGTCATGACCGTGCGGACGTCGGCGAAGTCGAGGTTGATCAGGCCCGGCAGGACCATCAGGTCGGTGATCGAGCGGACGCCCGAGTGCAGGACCTGGTCCGCCATGCCGAACGCCTCGGCGAAGGTCGTGCGCTCGTTGGCGACGCGGAAGAGGTTCTGGTTGGGGATGACGATCAGGGTGTCGACATAGCGTTGCAGCTCGGCGATGCCCGCGTCGGCCAGCCGCATGCGGTGGCGGCCTTCGAAGTGGAACGGCTTGGTGACCACGCCCACCGTCAGGATGCCGCGCTCGCGCGCGCACTTGGCGATGATCGGCGCAGCGCCGGTGCCGGTGCCGCCGCCCATGCCCGCGGTGATGAAGACCATGTGGGCGCCGTCGAGGTGCTCGCCGATCTCCGGCGTGCTCTCTTCGGCGGCGCTCATGCCGACCTCAGGATGGGCCCCGGCGCCGAGGCCCTGGGTGACCTGCACGCCGAGCTGGATGCGGCGTTCGGTCTTGGCGAACTGCAGCTGCTGGGCGTCGGTGTTGGCGACGACGAACTCAACACCCTCGAGGCCAGCCTCGATCATGTTGTTTACCGCGTTGCCGCCGGCGCCGCCGACGCCGAAGACGACGATCCTGGGCTTCAGTTCCGTGGTTTGTGGCGCGTACAACTTCATATTGGGACCCCGTGTCCTGGCGTTCTTGCGAACAGTCCGGCGACCCGCGCGCCGGGAATGCCTTACGGCGGGGTTAATGTCAGACCCACATCCTTAATCGGCAGTTAACCGCATAGCGTGAGTCGCCCCGTCGTCGAGCCGTCACGGAAGCATTATTGTTGTGCAGTAAGGGCTTGCGCGAATCGGACCGAGAAATACGGCTACAGATTGTCGCGAAGCCAGGCGGCCACCTTGGTCACCGCGCCGGCGCCGGGGTCGACCGGTTCCCGCCGCTTGCCGGCGCCGGCCAGGACCTTTGCGGAAACCGCTTCGCGGGGTCCGAACGCGGCGCGATGCAGGACGCCGGCCGCGGCGCAGAAGGCCGGGCCGGTGACCGCGTCGGCCAGATGCGGCACCCGGCGGGGACGGCCCAGGCGCACGGGACGGTCGAACACCCGAACGGCGACCTCGCGAACGCCGGCCAGCTGGCTGGCGCCGCCGGTCAGCACGATTCCGGCCCCGGGCTCGATCAGGGCGCCGGCGTCCTTCAGACGTTCGCGCAGGAGCTCAAGCGTCTCCTCGACTCGCGGGGCGATGATGCCCTTGAGCAGCGAGCGGGGCGCGATGACCGGGCCGGCGCCGGGATCGTCGCCGCGGGGCGGCGCCTCGATCATCTCGCGGTCCTCGTTGGCCGAGGCGATGGCCGAGCCGTGCAGCGTCTTGATTCGCTCGGCGCCTGCACGTGAGGTGGTCAGGCCGCGGGCGATGTCCTGGGTGACGTGCTCGCCGCCGACCGCCAGGCATTCGACATGGACCAGGCTGCCGCCGCTGAACACCGCCGCCGAGGTCGTGCCCCCGCCCATGTCGATGCAGATGGCGCCCAGGTCCATCTCGTCTTCCTCAAGCGCCGCCAGGGCGGAGACGAACGGCGCGGCGACCACGCCCTCGAACTGCAGGTGAGCGCGCTCGACGCAGTGTCCCAGGGTCTGGAAGATGGTCTCGGCGATCGAGACGACGATCAGGTCGACGCCCAGGCTCTTGCCGAACATGGATCGAGGATCGCGCACGCCGCGCTGGCCGTCGACCGACCAGGCGATGGGCAGGATGTGCAGCGGCCGCCGGCCGGGCAGGCGGATCTGGGCCAGCGCGGCCGCCAGGGCGCGCGAGCAGTCGTTGTCGGTGATGGGGCGGGCGCCGATGGAGACACGGGCCCCGACCCTCTGGCTGCCCATCTGGCCGCCGGCGGTGGCGATGGTCACGCCCTGGACGCTGACGCCGGCCACGGCCTCGGCGCGCTCGACCGCCAGGGCGATGGCTTCGGCCGCTTCGTCCATGCTGGCGATGGAGGCGCCCTTGACGCCGCGCGACTGGACGTAGCCGACCCCGGCGGTGGTCAGGGTGCGATCGGCACGGCGCACGCCGTCAGGCTTCATCACGAAGCAGGCGACCTTGGACGCGCCCAGATCAACGGCCGCGATCACGGGCTGGCGCGCCAACGCCGCCTTCAGGCCGTCCCGCGCCTGTTTGCGATCATCCGTCCGTGACATCGACTTGAGCACCCCGCCCGCCGCCTTCTATACGCCTGCCGCGGCGGGCGGTGCGCCCGGCGCTGGAGCCTCTCGCGGTCGCAGGGCGATCAGCCCCGGCTCCCGCAGGTCAATTCTTTCAAAGCCGAGTTCCAGGATTCGCTGGCGCTGGTCGAGCTGGTCCAGGCGGATCAGCGCCGATTCCTCGTCCACCGCCGGCAGCTGGACGATGCCGCCGTCCTTGAGCCGCAGATCCCAGCGCCGTCCGTCCACGCGGACCAGCGCCTCGAGACGGTCCCGCAGGCGCGGACGCGACTGCACGGCCGGAAGGATGGCGGCGGCGGCTTCATTGGCGCCCTCCCCCACGATCAGCGGCAATTGCGGGAAACGGCCCGGATCGGCCTCCGGAATGGCCCGGCCGCCGCCGTCGATGACGAAGGTCCGGCCGCGCGACTGCCAGACCGCCAGGGTCTCGCGTTCGGCGACGGCGATCACCAGCGTATCGGGCAGCAGGCGCACCACCTGCGCCTCCTTGACCCAGCCCACGCCGGAAACGGACTGACGGACCCGTTCCAGGTCGACGTCGAGAATCGGCTGGCCAAGCGACAGGCCGGTGGCGTCGAGAATCGCCTGCTGCGCCATCGGCGAGGCGCCCTGGACATGGACCTTGTCGAGACGAAAACCGAAGTCGGCGGTCTGGCCGGCGACCGCCGAGCCAAGCCCCTGGGCGATGCGCTCGCCGCGATGACCGGTGGCCAGGGTCACGATCAGGCCGACAGCCAGCACGGCGCCGGCCACGCCCACCGCGACCATGGGCGGCAGCACGCCCTGGGCGGCGCGCAGCTTCGCCGCGGGCCGTGGCGCCGGGGAGGCTTTCCGGGGTCCACCCCTGTTTGCGGGCGCTTTGGCCCGGGGCTTGACGCTACCGCGTCCCGCCCCCCGCATTACCGCGGGCATACGCATCCTCCACGATCCAGAGCACTAGTTGGTCAAACGACGTACCCAGATGCGCCGCCTGTTCTGGAACCAGAGAGGTGGGAGTCATGCCGGGCTGCGTATTGACCTCCAAGAGGACCAGAAGACGCTTAACAGGGTCATAACGAAGGTCGCTTCTGGTCACGCCGCGACAACCAAGCGCGGCGTGGGCGAGCTCCGAAAGGCGAAGGGCGCGGTCGAAATCCTCGGGTGGCATGCGGGCCGGCACGACGTGCTCGGACCCGCCCTCGGCGTACTTGGCGTCGTAGTCGTAGAAGCCGGTGCGCGGCACGATCTCGGTGACCGTCTGGGCCTTGCCGTCCATGACGGCCACCGCCAGCTCCATGCCGGCGATGTAGGGCTCGACTATCACCTCCTCGCCGTAGGTCCAGGATGGGGCCACGACCTCCTGCGGCGGCCCGTTGGCGCCCTCGAAGACCAGGAAGACGCCGACCGACGATCCCTCGGCGTTGGGCTTCACCACATAGGGCGGCGGCATGACGTGGTCGCGGGCGACGTCGTGGCGGTTGTAGAGGCCGCCGCCGGGCACGGTGACGCCCGCGGCCGCCAGCACCGCCTTGGACTTGGCCTTGTCCATGGCCAGGGCCGAGGCCAGCACGCCGCAGTGGGTGTAGGGCAGCCCCAGCGTCTCCAGCACGCCCTGGACGCAACCATCCTCGCCCCATTCGCCGTGCAGGGCGTTGAAGCAGACGTCGGGCTGGAGGGCGGTCAGCACCT
The DNA here is from genome assembly GCA_040383665.1 of Caulobacter sp. Classification (GTDB taxonomy): domain Bacteria; phylum Pseudomonadota; class Alphaproteobacteria; order Caulobacterales; family Caulobacteraceae; genus Caulobacter. Next base: position 22,250 of record JBEIDC010000019.1, on the reverse strand, counting down.
GGGCCAGATCACGACCGGCGTCGACGCGGGTGACCCTGGCGCCGAGACTTTCCAGCGCCTTGGCGCAGGCGGCCCCGGAGACGAGACTGACCTCCCGCTCGGAAGACAGGCCGCCCAGCAGGACGGCGACGTGGTGGCCCTGGAGCGGCAGGCTCATTTGGCGTCCTTCAAAGCGCGGAAGTCGATGTCGGTGTCGGCGATCATGTAGAGCAGCGCGACCCAGGTCGCGACGTTCTGCTGCAACTCATCGGGATCGACCTTGTCCAGGGTGTCATCCTCCGAGTGGTGAAAGTCGAAGTAGCGCGTGCCGTCCTGGCGCAGACTGAACGCCGGCACGCCGGCCTTCTCCAGGCCCTCGGTGTCGGCGCCGCCGCCACGGGCCGCCTCGCGGGAGACGAAAACCTTCAGCGGCGCCATCAGGCCCGGCAACGGGGCCAGGGCGGCGGACGTCATGGCGCGCGCCGGAAGCTGCAGGGCGTAGATCCGTCCGGCGCCGAAGTCGCTCTCCCCGGCGATCACCAGGTTCGGCATCTCGTCCTTGCGCGCGGCGGCGTAGGCTTCGCTGGACCCGCCGGTCTCTTCCGAACCCCACATCACCACGCGGATCGTCCGCCTCGGGTGGCGGGGCAGGTCGCCGATCAGCTTGCCGGCGGCCGTGGTGATGGCGATGCCCGAGGCGTCGTCGATGGCGCCGGTGCCGACGTCCCAGCTGTCGAGGTGACCGCCGACGACGATGATCTGTTCGGGACGCTCGCTGCCGACGATGTCGCCCGAGATGTTCCAGGCGACGGACGTCTGGTCGACGGTCGAGGCCATGCTCAGCTTCACGCGGACCGGGCCGCGCGCGGCCAGGCGTTCCAGCTGTTCCGCGTCCGGGACGCCCAGGGCGGCGGCCGGGATCTGCGGCGCGCCGTCGGCGTAGCGCATGATCCCGGTATGGGCGAGGCGCGAGTCCGAGGTCGAGACCGAGCGGGTGAGGTAGGCGATGGCGCCCTTGCGGCCGGCGATGGACGGTCCGGTGCGGCGCACCGCGCCCACCGCGCCGTAGCCCTCGCCCGACTGGGTGCGGACCATCGGCGTGGTCACGACCGCGATCTTGCCGGCCAGAGACCCGTCCGGCACGGCTTCCAGTTCGGCCAGGGTCCGGAAGATGACCACCTCGCCCTCGACGCCCTTGGCCGGGGTCGGGACGCTGCCGCCCAGCCCGATGATCGACAGCTTCAGGGGATAGGGCGCGACGATCGACGCCGACTCGGCGCCGCGGCGCCAGGTCGGCTTGGCGAATTCCTCGACCTTGATGTTGGTGAAGCCGTAGGCGGTCAGGGTCTCTACCGCCCAGTCCCTGGCGCGGGTCATCGCCGGCGAGCCGACCGGACGCGGCCCGATTTCGGTCGTCAGGTCCTCGAGGATCGTCCAGGCGGTCGCGTCGCCCAGCGCCCTGTCCCGCAGGACGGCGGCGGTGTCGGCGGGCTCAGCGGCGAGAACAGCCGTCGAAAGGGTCAGGGCGGCGGCGAGGCCGGACAGGAAAACACGCATCCTTGGCGGGTGCGACAGGCGGCGGCTCAAGTCAAGCGAGGGGTGACGCAGAGGCGGTGGAGATTTGGTGAGGGAGCCCGCAACCCAACACCGTCATGGCCCGACTCGTTCGGGCCACCCATGAACACCGCTTGTGCCCTGCGTCCTTCGACACGCCGCTGCGCGGCTGCTCAGGATGACGTATTCAAGAGGCTGCCCACCCAAGTCATGCTGAGCAGCGCTCGAAGAGCGCGTGTCGAAGCACGCAGGTAGCCTGCTGCCTCACCGAGCATGGTTGGCCCGAACAGGTCGGTCCATGAGGAGGCCTTGTGCGACCTAACCCGCCCGCCCGATCCGCTTGATTTCCCACTGCAGCTCGACGCCCGTCTTCGCCTTCACGTCGGCGCGGACGGCGTCGCCCAGGCCCTCGAGATCGGCGGCGGTCGCCTCGCCCGGGTTGATCATGAAGTTGCTGTGCAGGTCGCTGAACATCGCCCCGCCGCCGGTCGCCTTGAACAGCTTGCCGCGCCAGCCGGCCTCGTCGACCAGCTTCCAGGAGGAGTGGCCTTCCGGGTTCTTGAAGGTCGAGCCGCCGGTCTTCTCGCGGATCGGCTGGGTCGTCTCGCGGCGGGCGGTGATCTCGTCCATGCGGGCCTTTACCGCCGCCGGGTCATCGGGCATGCCGCGGAACACCGCCTGGACCCAGAAGGTCGAGTTCTCGGGCACGACAGTGTGGCGGTAGGTGAAGCCGAAGTCCTCATTCTCCCAGACCCGCATCTCACCGGACCGGTCGTAGCCGGTCGCCGAGACGAGGACGTCCTTCGTCTCGCGGCCATAGCAGCCGGCGTTCATCGTCAGGGCGCCGCCGATGGTGCCCGGGATGCCGACGAAGAACTCCAGCCCCGCAAGTCCCGCCTTGGCGGCGGCGCGGGCCACCTGGGCGTCGAGGGCGGCGGGACCGGCGATGACCAGATCGCCGTCGACCAGCAACTCGCCCCAGGCCTTGCCGGCGCAGCGGATGACCACGCCCGGCACCCCGCCGTCCCGGATGATGACATTGGACCCGACGCCCAGCGCCGTGACCGGCACGCCCTGCGGCAGCTGACGGAGAAAGTCGCCCAGGTCCTCCGGATCGGCCGGCAGGAACAGCACCTCGGCCGGCCCGCCGACCCGGAACCAGGTGAACGGCGCCAGCGGCTCGTCGAAAAGCAGCTTGCCGCGGACGGCGGGGAGGTTGGCCTTCCAGGTCATGGTGCTGTCCTTGCGTGGTTCGCGACGCGGCGTTGCCGCTCCTCACCATGACGAAGGTTTGTGCAGCCCCCTGATCGCGTCATCCTGAGGAGCCCGAAGGGCGTCGCGAAGGACGCACGGCCGATCGTGCCGCTCACTTCCCAATCGCCTCAAGCTGACCCGGCAGAGCATAAGACCAGCTGGTCACATCCCCGGCCCCCAGCAGCACGACCATGTCGCCCGCCTTCGCCTCCTCGGCGATCATCCCGGCCAGCGCCGCCGGGCTCTCCAGCGGCAGGGCGCGGCGGTGGCCGAAGCGGCGCAGGCCCTCGATCAGGCCGTCGCGGTCGATGCCCGGGATCGGCGCCTCGCCCGCCGTGTAGACGTCGGCCACGATGACCACGTCGGCGTCGTTGAAGCAGGCGCTGAACTCGGCCATCAGGTCGCGCAGCCGGGTGTAGCGGTGCGGCTGGACCACGGCGATGACCTTGTGGTCCGGCGTCATGGCCCGGGCGGCGGTGAGCACGGCCGCGATCTCCACCGGGTGGTGGGCGTAGTCGTCGATGATCCGCACGCCGTTCACTACGCCGGTGGTGGTGAAGCGCCGCTTCACCCCGCCAAAGCCCTTCAGGCCCGCCCGGATGCCGGCCTCGTCGACGCCCAGCTCGCGGGCCACGGCGATGGCGGCGCAGGCGTTCATGACGTTGTGCAGCCCGGCCATCGGCAGGGTCAGGCCCTCGTAGCGGATCGGCTCGCCGACCAGCGGGGTGATCAGCACGTCGAAACGGGCGCCGTCGGGGCCCATGGTGATGTGCTGGGCCCGAACCTCGGCCTGCGGATTGGTGCCGTAGGTGACCAGCCGCCGGTTCTCGATCCGGGCGGCCATGGCCTGGACCTCCGGGTGGTCCACGCAGACCGCCGCGAAGCCGTAGAAGGGGATGTTCTCGACGAAGTCGCGGAAGCCCTTCTTCACGGCGTCGAAGTCGCCCCAGTGGTCGAGGTGCTCGGCGTCGATGTTGGTGACCACCGCGACGGTGGACTTCAGCTTCAGGAAGGTGCCGTCGCTTTCGTCGGCCTCGACGACGATCCAGTCGCCCTCGCCCACCTTGGCGTTGGTGCCATAGGCGTTGATGATGCCGCCGTTGACCACGGTGGGATCGAGCCCGCCGGCGTCGAGCAGGGCGGCGATCATCGAGGTGGTGGTCGTCTTGCCGTGCGTGCCGCCGACGGCGACCGAGAACTGAAGCCGCATCAGCTCGGCCAGCATCTCGGCGCGGCGCACCAGCGGCAGCCGGCGCTCGCGCGCGGCGACCATCTCCGGATTGTCGGCCTTCACGGCGGTCGAATAGACCACCGCCGAGGCGCCCTCGACGTTCTGGCCCGCCTGGCCGATGAAGATCCTGGCGCCCAGCTTCTCCAGCCGCTCGGTGTTGGCGCTGGCCTTCAGGTCGCTGCCCTGCACCGTGTAGCCGATGCGGATCATGATCTCGGCGATGCCGCTCATGCCGATGCCGCCAATGCCGATGAAGTGCACGGGACCGAGTTCGAAGGGGACGGGGCGGCGGCGCTGGATCATGGGAAGCGGCTTAGACGATTTGTGCGGGCGCCGGAATACGGGCGTTGAGGTCACTGCGTCCTTCGACACGCCCGCTGCGCGGGCTGCCCAGGATGACGTGTTCAGAAGGCCATCCATCTCCGTCATGCTGAGCAGCGATCGCGGACCGCGTGTCGAAGCCCGCAGGGCGCGGCGCGTCTACCCCGCCAGAGCCGTCCGCTCGACCAGATCCGCCAGCCGTTCGGCCGCATCCGGCCGGGCCACCGAGCGGGCGCCCTTGGCCATGTTCTCGAGCCAGGCGGGATCCATGAGCAGCGCCTTGACGGCCGCCGCCATTTCGTCGACCGTCAGTTCATCCTCGGACGCCACCGCCGCCGCGTCGGCGTCGGCCAGCAGCCTGGCGTTGAAGGTCTGGTGGTCGTCGGCGGCGATCTTCAGCGGCACCAGCAGCGACGGCTTGCCGGCCACCGCCAGCTCACAGACCGTCGAGGCGCCGGCCCGGCCGATGACCAGGTGCGCGTCGCGCAGCCGGCCGGCCATGTCGCGGAAGAAGGGCGCGACCTCGGCCTTGACCAGGGCGTCCGCATAGATGCGCCGGGCGATGTCCATCGACTCCTTGCGGGTCTGCTGCTGGACCTGCAGCCGGGCGCGCATCTCCTCGGGCAGTCGGAGGATGGCCTCGGGGACCATCTCCGACAGCAGGCGGGCGCCCTGGCTGCCGCCGGTGATCAGCAGGCGGATCGGGCCATCGGCCGTCGGCGCCGCATAGGGCAGGTCCGCCAGGGCGCGGATCTCGGGCCGGACGGGGTTGCCGACCACATGGGCCCCGGCCTTCACCTTCGGCTTGGCCTTCTCGAGCGTCGGGAAGGCGCAGGCGACCTCACGGACGCTGCCGGCCAGGAAGCGGTTCACCCGGCCCAGCACCGCGTTCTGCTCGTGAATCACCGTCGGCCGGCCCTGGCTCAGCGCCGCCAGCAGCGACGGCAGCGACGGATAGCCGCCGAAGCCGACGACGACCGCCGGGTCCATGCGCTTGAAGAAGCCGCGGGCCTGAATCGTGCCCTGCAGGACGGCGGCGCCGGCCTTGAGCATGCCCATCGGGTCGCCCGAACGCGCCGTGGCCGCCGACAGGGTGATCCGCAGATCGGCCGGGAACTTGTCGGCGTACAGCGCGCCGCGCTCATCCGTCGCCAGCAGGATGCGCCAGCCGCGCGCCGTCAGAGCCTCGGCGAGCGCCTGGGCGGGAAACATATGGCCGCCGGTTCCCCCGGCGGCGACCACTGCAAGTCTGGCGGGCATGAACTCTCTTTAGGCGAAGGCGCCGGCGCGGGCGAGGCCTTCGTTTGCGGCGTACGCTCCCGGCCGTTTGCGCGTCAGCCCCAGGGCCATGCCCAGCGTCAGCCCCATGGCCAGCATCGAGGAACCGCCGTAGCTGATGGACGGCAGCGTCATGCCTTTGGTCGGGATCATGTTCAGGTTCACCGCCACATTGATCAGCGCCTGCTGACCCACCAGCACGAACAGTCCGGCGGCGGCCACCTGCTCGAACGGATCGGACAGCCTCAGGGAGCGGTAGAGGCCGCGCACGACGAGGAAGGCGAACAGGCTGATCAGGGCCAGCGAGAAGATCAGGCCGTACTCCTCGGCCAGCACGGAATAGGCGAAGTCGGTGTGCATGTCCGGCACGCCGCGCTTCATCACCCCCTCGCCCGGACCCCGCCCGAACAGGCCGCCTGCGGCGATGGCTTCGGAGGCCTGGCTGATCTGGTGCTTGTCGGCCTTGTCGGGGCTCAGGAAGGTGTCGACCCGGGCATGGACGTGCGGGATCAGGAAGTAGGTGCTGCCCAGTCCTATGACGGCGGTCACGCCCAGCCCCATGATCCAGCTGATCGGCACCCCGGCCATCCAGAAGGCGGCGCCGAAGGCGACGGTGATCAGCACCGTCTGGCCGACGTCCGGCTGAACCAGCAGCAGCGCCACGGCCAGGCCGTACAGGCAGAATGCGATGAACACACCCGGCACGCCCTCGCCCTTCTGGCCCTCGGCGAACATCCAGGCGACCAGAACGATCAGCGCCGGTTTCATGAACTCCGACGGCTGCAGGGTGAAGCCGGCGATGTTGATCCAGCGCGTCGCGCCCTTGGCCTCGTGGCCGAGGAACGGCAGCGCCGCCATCATCAGGATGGTCAGGGCGTAGACGATGAAGGCCGTCCGCCGGATCCCGCGCGCCGTCAGCATCGAACTGACGATCAGGATGGCCAGGGCAGCGACGCCGAACACGCTCTGGCGGATGGCGAAGTGGAAGGAGGCGTCATAGTGCAGCCGGGCCGCCGCGGCCGGGCTGGTGCCGAACGACAGCAGCACGCCGAGCGTGATCAGGATGGCGACCGATCCCAGCAGCCAGTGGTCGGTCGTCCACCACCAGCGCCCCAGCGCCGTGCGGTCCGAACGGGCGAAGGGGTGGACGCTGCCGGTCATGCGCGTGCTCCCTTGAGGGCTGGTCTGCCGAGACCTTCGACGGCGGCGCGGAACGCCTCGCCCCGGGCCTCGAAGTCGCTGAACTGGTCGAATGAGGCGCAGGCCGGGGACAGCAGCACCACGGCGTCCTCGCCGCTGGCGTCGGCGTCGGCCCAGGCGGCGGCCACGGCCGCCTCGATGGTGCCGGTCTTGAGGTAGTCAGCCTTGCCCTCGAGCGTGCGGGCGAAATCGTCCTGGGCCTCGCCGACGAGATAGGCCCGCGCGAGACGCGGGAAGAGGTCCTTGAGCGGGGCGATGCCGTCAGACTTGGCCCGCCCGCCGGCGATCCAGTAGACCCGCGGGTAGCTGCTCAGCGCCTGGCGCGCGGCGTCGGCGTTGGTGGCCTTGGAGTCGTTGACGAAGCGGACCAGGCCGCGAATTCCGACCGTCTCCATGCGATGGGCCAGACCCGGGAAGGTCATCAGCCCTTCGGCGGCGACCTCGGCCGGGATGCCCAGGGCGCGGGCGGCGGCGTAGGCGGCGGCGGCGTTCTGCCAGTTGTGGCGGCCCGGCAGCGAACGGGCGCGGACCAGATCGGCGACCTCGATCACCCGGTCGCCTGTGGCGTCGTAGAGCACGCCCTGGATGGCGTAGACGCCGCGCCCCATCGAGCGGCTGGCGCTGATCGGCCAGATGGTCCGGCGGTTGGCGGCGGTGATCTCGGTGCAGATGCGCTGGCACCAGGCGTCGTCGACGCCGATGATGGCGGTGTCACCCTTGTCCTGGTTGAGCAGCACGCGGCGCTTGGCGGCGACATAGCCCTCCATGCCGCCGTGACGGTCCAGATGGTCGGGCGAGATGTTCAGCAGCACCGCCGCGTCGGGCTTGAGGCTGCTGGTCAGGTCCAGCTGGTAGGACGAGGTCTCCAGCACATAGACGGCGCCGCCGTGCATGTCCTCCAGGCCGAGCACGCCGTAGCCGATGTTGCCGCCGATCCGGGTGTCCCGGCCGGCGGCGGCGCAAAGGTGACCCAGCAGGGCCGTGGTCGTCGACTTGCCGTTGGTGCCGGTTATCGCCGCGATCTTGGGCCGCTTGTGCGGCGGGGCGGCGTTGACGGTGCGGGCGAAGAGCTCGATGTCCCCCAGCACCTCGACGCCGGAGGCGGCGGCCTTCTCGACCGACCAGTGCGGTTTGGGGTGGGTCAGCGGGATGCCGGGCGACAGCATCAGGGCGGCGATGTCGGACCAGTCGGCGGCCTTCAGATCCTCGACAGCGAAGCCCTCCGCCGCGGCGGCCTCGCGGCTGGTCTGGTTTTCGTCCCAGAGCGCGACCTGCGCCCCTCCGGCCACGAGAGCGCGCGCGGCCGTCAGCCCGGTCCTGCCCAGACCGAGAACGGCGACCTTGCGTCCCTCGAAACCGCGAACGGGGATCATGACCGCACCCGCCTCCCTACCTGAGCTTGAGCGTTGCGAGGCCGATGGCGGCCAGGAGCAGGGAGACGATCCAGAAGCGGATGACGACGGTTGATTCCGCCCAGCCCAGCTTCTCGAAATGGTGGTGGATCGGCGCCATCAGGAAGATGCGTTTGCCGGTGCGCTTGAAGTAGGCGACCTGGATCATCACCGACAGCGCCTCGGCGACGAACAGGCCGCCGACGATGGCCAGTACGATCTCGTGCTTGGTGGCCACGGCCACGGCGCCCAGAGCCCCGCCGAGGGCCAGCGAGCCGGTGTCACCCATGAAGATCTTGGCGGGCGGCGCGTTGTACCAGAGGAAGCCGAGACCGGCCCCGATGATGGCCCCGCAGAAGACCGCGATTTCGCCGGTGCCCGGCACGAAGTGGACCTGCAGATACTGCGCGAAGTTGTAGTTGCCGACCAGGTAGGCGATCAGCCCGAAGGTGGCCGCCGCGATCATCACCGGCACGATAGCCAGGCCGTCGAGCCCGTCCGTCAGGTTCACGGCGTTGGACGCGCCGATGATCACGAAGGCGCCGAAGGCGATGTAGAACCAGCCCAGGTCGAGCAGCAGGCGCTTGAAGATCGGGAAGGCGACAGAGGTGGAGAGCTGCGGCGTATCGGGGGAGACCTGCCCGAACAGCACCAGCACGGTGACGGCGGCGACCGCCACCAGCGCCTGGATTCCCAGCTTCACCCGGCCCGAGACCCCGGCCGTGGTCTGTTTGGTGACCTTGTCGTAGTCGTCGAGGAACCCCAGCACTCCGAAGGCGAGGGTCACCATCAGAACGACCCAGACATAGATGTTTCGCAGGTCGGCCCACAGCAGGGTGCCGCCGACCATCCCGGCCAGGATCATCAGGCCGCCCATCGTGGGCGTGCCGGCCTTCTCGATCACATGCCGCTCGATGCCTTCCTCGCGGATCGGCTGGCCCTTGCCCTGCCGCGCCCGCATCCAGGCGATGAAGCGCGAGCCCATGGCGACGGCGATGATGAACCCGGTCGCGGTCGCCATGAAGGTCCGGAACGTCAGATACTTCAGCAGGTTGAGCACCGGGAGCGCGTCGCGCATCTCCGACAGCAGATACAGCATCAGGCCTTGTCCCCCCCATGGCCGACTGACGCCAGGGCGGCTGCGATGACGCTGGCCCGGCTTCCGTTCGATCCCTTGACCATCACCAGGTCGCCCGGCTGAACGGCCAGGGCGAGCTGCGGCGCAAGCTCGGCCGCCGTGTCCGCGTAGCCGCCCCGACGAGTCGGCGGAAGGGCGTCCCAGAGCGATTTCATCAGCGGTCCGGCGCAGAACACCAGATCGATTCCCGCCGCGTCGATCGGCGCGGCCAGTCCGGCATGGAAGTCAGCCGCCTGGCCGCCCAGTTCCAGCATGTCGGTCAGCGCGACGATCCGCCGCCCCGTCGCCTTGCGACCGCCCAGCGTACGGAAGGCGGCGTTCATCGAGATCGGATTGGCGTTGTAGCTCTCATCGATCAGGGTGAAGGCCCCGCCGGCGACGGCCACCGTCGTCTCCGCACCCCGCCCAGCCAGCGGCGCGAAGCCGGCCAGACCGGCCAGCGCGGTCTCCCGCGAGACGCCCATCGCCTCGACGGTCAGCAGCACGCAGAGGCTGTTGAGGCCCCAGTGAAGGCCCGTTTGCAGCAGCGGGAACACAACGGTCTCGCCATCGATCACCGCGTGGACCGTGGCGCGTTCCTCGCCGGCGATAAAGTCGACAAGGCGCGCGTCGACGCCTTCTCCGGACCCGAACGACCGCAAAGTCGCGCCGACCTTCAGCGCCTCGGCCTTGAGCAGGTCGAACCAGGCGTTGTCGGCGTTCAGCACGGCCACGCCGCCCGGCAGGAGGCCGGCGAAGATCTCCGCCTTGGCCTTGGCCACGCCGACCTCGCCGTCGGGGAAGTTCTCGATGTGGACCGGCCCGACCGTGGTGATCGCCACCACATGAGGGCTCACGAACCGCGACAGGGGGGTGATCTCGCCCGAGTGGTTCATGCCGACCTCGAAGATCGCCCTCTCGGTGTCGCGGGGCATCCGCGCCAGGGTCAACGGCACGCCGATGTGGTTGTGTAGGACTTCACCGACGCGTGCCAGCGCCCGGCCAGGGCCAGGCAGGCGGCCACGGCCTGGGTGACGCTGGTCTTGCCCACAGACCCGGTGATCGCGGCGCGTCGGCCATGATTGCGCTCGCGCGCGGCCACGCCGAGCTGCTCGAGCGCGGCGAAGGTGTCCTTCACCAGCAGATGCGGACCTTCGACCGGCCGGCTGGCCAGGATCGCGGCGGCCCCGGAGCCGAGCGCCCCGGCCGCGAACTCATGGCCGTCGCGGACCCCGGCCAGGGCCACGAACAGGTCGCCGGTCTCGACAGACCGGCTGTCGATCGACACGCCGCTGACGTTGAACGGGCCGCCGACGACGGTCCCGCCGGTGGCGGCGGCCAGTTCATCCGATGTCCAGAGCGCGTCAGACATGAGCAGCCTCCAGGCCGAGCGCTGTGGCGGTCTCGACGACGTCGTCAAACGGATGGGTGACGCCCGCGATGGTCTGACCCTGCTCATGACCCTTGCCGGCCACGACCAGCACATCGCCGGCGGTCAGCATCGCCACGCCGGCGCGGATCGCCTCGCGGCGGTCGCCGATGTTGAGCGCGCCCGGCGCGCCGGCCTGGACCTCGGCGCGGATGGCGGCCGGCGCCTCGGAGCGCGGGTTGTCGTCGGTGATGATGGCCACGTCGGCGAGGCGCGCGGCGATCTCGCCCATCAGCGGGCGCTTGGTGCGGTCCCGGTCGCCGCCGGCGCCGAAGACGACCAGAAGACGCCCCTCAGTATGTGGCCGAAGCGCCTTCAGCACCGTCTCCAGGCCGTCGGGCGTATGGGCGTAGTCGACATAGGCCTCCCCGCCGCCGGCCCGGGCTCCAACGCGCTGCAGACGACCGGGTGCCCCCTTCAGCTGCTCCAGCGCGGCGAACACGGCGGCGGGCGCCCCGCCGGCGGCGATGCAGAGCCCGGCGGCGACCAGGGCGTTGTCGGCCTGGAAGACCCCGGCCAGCGGCAGGTGGACTGTGGTGGCGGCCCCGGCGTAGGCCAGAGTCAGGCGCTGGCCATCAGCGGCCAGACCCCGGTCGACCACGCGAAGGCTCTCCCCCGCCGATCCGGTCGACAGCACCGTCTGGCCCGCGGCGACCGCCGAGGCCGCGAAGGCCGCGTACTGGTCGCTGTCGGCATTCAGGACGGCCGTCGCGCCACGCCGCAGCAGGGTGTTGAACAGCCGCAGCTTGGCGGCGCGATAGACCTCCATGTCGCCATGGTAGTCGAGGTGGTCCTGGGTCAGGTTCAGGAACCCGGCCGCCGTGAGCTTCACCCCGTCGAGGCGCCGCTGGTCGAGGCCGTGGGATGACGCTTCAAGCGCCAGGTGCGTGACGCCTTCTGACGCAAGGCGCGCCAGCAGCTCGGCGATATCGGCGGCGTCGGGCGTGGTCAGGCCTGGCGGCGTGATCTGGCTGTCGGGCCTGCCCGGCGTCGAGACGGTGACGCCCAGCGTGCCCATGCTGGCGCTCGTGTGGCCAAGGCGGGCGAAGATCTGGCGGCAGAACGTGGCCACCGAGGTCTTGCCGTTGGTGCCGGTCACCGCGACGCAGGTCGCCGGCTGGGCGCCCCAGAAGGCGGCGGCGGCCAGGGCGTAGGCGCGGCGGAGGTCGGCGGCGTGCGCCACAGGGACGCCCAGACCGCTGACGTCGTCCGGGGCCAGCACGGCGGCGGCGCCCGCCTCGATGGCGACCGGGATGAACTTGCGCCCGTCGACCGTGGAGCCCGGCAGGGCGGCGAACAGGAACCCCGGCCGGACCTTGCGGCTGTCGGCGGTGACGCCGGTGATCTCCGGATCGTCCATCGGCGCATCGGCGACCAGCGACGACAGGCGCATCAGAGGCCTCCCGCCGTCTGGGCCACGCGGGCGCTGGCGACGTAGGTCGGCGTGGCGGGCAGGCTCGGCGCGGGCAGTCGACGCTTGACGCCAAGGAACGGCGCGACCCGATCGACGATCTTGCCCACCGCCGGAGCGGCGACCCAGCCGCCTGTGCGGATGCCACCCTGGGGCTCGTCCATCAGGATCAGTACGAAGTAGCGCTCGGCGTCGGCCGGGCCGTCGGTCGGGAAGACGGCGGCGAAGGAGCCGACCTGCTTGTAGGTGCTGTAGCCGCGGATTTCCGGATCGTACTTTTCGCCGGTCCCGGTCTTGCCGCCGACCATCAGGCCGGGCGCGTCGGCCTTGCGGCCGGTGCCGTCGACGACGTTGCCGCGCATGAGCTGGAGCATCGACAGGGTGGTCGTCTCCGACATCACCCGGGGGCCGTCCGGACGCTTGCCGGCCTCCATCTTGCGGATGGTCAGCGGGACCATCTTTCCGCCGTTGAGGACAGCGCCCATCGCCTGGGCCAGGGCCAGGGGCGAGACGTTGATGCCGTGGCCGAACGAGACGCTGGCCATGTCGTCCTCATCCCACTTCTTGGGAGTCAGCGGACGGGTGGACTCCAGCAGTTCGACCTGGGCCCGTTTCGTCAGGCCCAGCGCCGCGAAGTAGCGGGCCATGCGATCGGCGCCGACCGCCAGAGCCAGCTTGGCTGTGCCGATGTTGGAAGAGTGGTTGAACACCTCGCGCAGGGTCAGGATGCGGTTGGTGCCGTGGAAGTCGTGGATGGTGCGATAGCCCATCTTCAGCGGCGTGCGGGCGTCGAAGGTCGAGTCCGGGGTCGCCACGCTGGTGTCCAGCCCGATGGCCACGGTGAAGGCCTTGAAGGTCGAGCCCATCTCGAAGACCGCGGCCGCGGCCCGGTTGCGGAGCTGCTCGGGATTGGCCCGCCCGGGATAGTTGGGATCGAAGTCGGGCCAGCTGGCCATGCCCAGGATCTCGCCGGTCTGGACGTTGGTGATCACGCCGACCGCGCCCTTGGGGCTGTACTGGGCGGCGGCCAGCGCCAGCTCCTCCTCCAGGGCCGCCTGGACGCGCACGTCGATCGACAGGGCCACCGGCCGGCTCTCCGCGCCGGCCTTGAGGATCTCGTCCCGCAGCGCCTTCTCGGCGCCGGCCACCGGCTCACCGCCCTTTTCGTCGTAGCCGAGCAGATGGGCGGCCAGTGAACCCAGCGGATAGACCCGCCGCTGTTCGGGATCGAAGACCACCCCGGGCAGACCCAGGTCGTGGATCCGCGCCTTCTCCCCGGGGGTCAGCCCGCGCAGGACCACGCCCCGGCGCTCGGCCGCGAGGGCCCGGTCGACCTGGGACGGCTTGAGCCGCGGAAGCGCCTTGAGCAGCGCCGTTCGGACCTCGCGCCGGGACCAGACCTCGCGCGTATCGACCGACAGTGTGTAGTGGGGCAGGTTCGCGGCCAGCAGGCGGCCTTCCCGGTCAACCAGATCGGCGCGCTCCGGCGCCCCGGCGTAGGAGCGTCCGCCTTTGCCGGCGTCCGACAGGGTGGCCGACCAGACCGCGCCGCCCGCCATCACCAGAAAGCCCAGCGAGAAGATGGCGGCCACGACCAGAATGCGGATGCGGGTGTCGTTCTCGGCCCGTCCGTCGGCATGGGCCCGCTCGAAGGCGTGCTCGACGCGCCAGACCCGCTCGATGATCCAGCGCCAGACGAGAGGATAGCGATGCGGCGTCAGGTCGGGCAGGCTCATTGCGGCCCCTTGGACGGCGCCTCGGCCTCGATGGGGGGCGCCAACGGCTCGGTGCTGACCTGGATCGGAGCCGCCGGCGTCTCGACGCCCGGACGCCGGAGCGAGGCCGCATACAGATCGTCGACCGTGGTTTCCTGCTTCACGTTCACAGGCGCCATGGCGAGGTAGGCGCGTGACAGGCGCTCCAGCCTCTCGGGCTGTTCGAGGTGGGCGACTTCGGCCTGCAGGACGCGGATCTGACGGGCTTCGTTGCGGATATCCTGCTCGGTGCGAACGATCTCTGCCCGCTCCTTGCCGGCGAAGGTCTTGGCCAGGTTGACGCCCACGGCGAGGACGACCAGCACCGAGGTCAGCAGGACGTTCAGGGTGCGAAAGCCCCGCGTGCGATGGGTGAAGATGACCGAGATCATGCCGCGACCCTCCAGGCGGGGGCTTCGGTGCGCAGGCCGGCGCGCAGTTTGGCCGATCGCGCCCGCGGATTGGCCGAAACCTCGGCGTCCGAGGGATCGCGGTGACCCTTGAAGATCATCTCGAAGGTCGGCGGCGGCCCGCCCGCCACCGGCGGCGCGTGGCGCGAACCGCCCGGCAGGCGCCCCGCCCGTTCGGCGAAGAAGGCTTTCACGATACGGTCTTCGAGGGAATGGAAGGTGACGACGGCGAGACGCCCGCCGCTCTTCAGGATTCGCTCGGCGGCGACAAGGCCTTGCTCCAGTTCGGAGAGCTCCTCGTTCACCGCGATGCGCAGCGCCTGGAAGACCTTGGTCGCGGGATGGACCTTGGCGCCGCGACGACCGCCCAGCGCCTTCTCGACAACCTCGGCCAGATCCAGCGTCCGTTCGAACGGCCGCTCGGCGCGCCGGCGGACCAGGAAGGACGCCACGCGGCGGCTCTCCCGCTCCTCGCCGTAGACGTAGAAGATGCGGGCCAGCTCGGCCTGCTCGGCGGTGTTGACGATATCGGCGGCGCTGGGGACGTCGCCGCCCATGCGCATGTCCAACGGGCCGTCGCGCATGAAGGAAAAGCCGCGCTCGGCCTCATCGATCTGCATGGACGAGACGCCGATATCCAGCGCGACGCCGTCGACGCTGCCGGGCGCGAAATGGTCGCCCATCTCCGAGAAGCGGGCTTCGATCAGGCGAAAGCGGCCGGTCGTCTCAAGCGGCGCGGCGAAGCGGCGGGCGGTCGGGTCGCGGTCGAAGGCGACCACCGTGGCTCCGGCGTCGAGAAAGGCCCGGCTGTAGCCGCCCGCCCCGAACGTGCCGTCGATGATGGTTTCGCCGGCGCGGGGCGAGAGCGCTTCGACGACCTCGCCGAGCAGGACGGAGACGTGCGGCGCCTCGGTCATCCGGCGGCTCCGGACAGGCGGGCGCGCTGGGCCATGCGCAGATCGGCGAGGCCGGACTTCGCCGCCTCGCGCTCGGCGGCGCGGTGCGCCTGGAAGGCCTCGCGCGGCCAGACCTGGAAGCGGTCGCCCATGCCGACCACGGAGATCCAGTCGCCGGCGCCGATGCCGAACATGTCGCAAAGCGCCGGCGGCAGGGTGATGCGGCCGGCCTCGTCGAAGGAGAGCTTCGCCATGCCGCCGTAGACGCTGGTCTCCAGCGCCGAGCGCAGGGGGTCGCCGAACGGCAATTCCTCGATCAGCCCGGCGTAACGATCGAACAAGGCCTTGCCGCCACCTTCAAGGCAGTCGGCTTCAATCGACGGAAAGCAGAAGACGCCCTCGAAGGGCTGACCGACGGCGGCGCGAAACTCATGCGGCACAACGATGCGCCGCTTGCTGTCGAGCTGCTTTTCGAAGGTCGAGAGGAACACTAGCCCCAGTCCCCTGCCCCTAGATCGCCGACCCCTTCGGCGACAGGAACTGGGTTAACATGGGATGAAATGGGATGCAACGACACTAGAGTGTCGTTTCGTCTCGAAAACAACAATGCCTTGGGGGACAGAGGTTAACATCTGTAAACGCTCCACAGAACATACATGGAACCTGTTGAGTATTGCGGGGATAAGCCGGCGCTTGCGCTGCCCCCTCCACCATGCTCCGCATGGTCCCCCTCCCCCTCGCTGCGCTCCGGGGAGGATTGATGATGAATGGATCAGACGGCCTGTAAGCCGGGTTCTGTGACGCGCCCGAAGACGCGCGACGATCATTCCTCTGGACCGGCCATTGCTGACCGGTTCTCGCGACCAACCCGGACGCCTCGGGCCGGCGACGGCCCTGCCCCTTGCGGGGCGCGGAATCCCTATTCGGTCTTGCTCCAGGCGGGGCTTGCCATGCCGGCCGCGTTACCGAAGCCGCGGTGGGCTCTTACCCCACCCTTTCACCCTTCCCGGCCCCGCAGGCCCGGAGGTTTGCTTTCTGTGGCGCTATCCCTCGGGTCACCCCGTGCGGGCGTTACCCGCCGCCTTGTCGCCGTGGAGCCCGGACTTTCCTCGACCCCCGAAGGAACCGCGATCGCCCGGCCATCTGATCCGGGGCGGTATGTGAGGGCTGGGGGGCGGAAGGTCAATGCGTCCTTCGCGACGCTCGCCCAAGAGCTCGCTCCTCAGGATGACGAAGATAGGTGGGCTTCAACAAAGCTCGTCATGGTCAGGAGCCGGCTCTCGGGCCGGCGTCGCGAACCACCCAGGGCCTACCCCGCCGCCCGCAGCACCGCCATCAGCGTCGCACGGGTCAGGCCGTCGGCCACGCCGTCCCAGCGGGTCTGGACCCAGTGGCGCTGGAAGGCGCTGACGACCTCGCGGGTGGCCTGGTCGAACCGGCCCGACGGCGCGCAGTCGTAGCCCAGGCGCGTCAGCCCGGCCTGCAGGGCGAATACGCCGACGCCCTCGGCGCCCTCGACCAGCGGATCGCCCGGCGCGGGGTCGGCATCGACCCAGATCCCGTGACCGGCCTGCGCCAGCTGCTTCCAGGGAAACAGCTCGCCGGGATCCTGCTTGCGGGCCGGGGCGACGTCGGAATGGCCGAGGATGCGGTTGTCGTCGATCTGCCAGCGGCTGCGGATGTCGCCGACCAGCGCGATCACCGCGTCGATCTGGGCCTGCGGAAACGGGCGGTAGCCGAACTCGTGCCCCGGGTTGACGATCTCGATGCCGATCGAGGCGTGGTTGACCCCCTCCTCGCCCTTCCAGAATGACACGCCGGCATGCCAGGCGCGGCGCTCCTCGGGCACGAGGCGGAAGATGCGGCCATCCTCCTCGACCAAATAGTGGGACGAGACCTTCGCCTCCGGGTCGCGGAGACGCGCCAGCGCCGCCTCGCCCGACTCCATGCCGGTGTAGTGCAGCACCAGCATGTCCGGGACCTTGGTCCGGGCGTCGAGGTTGGGTGACGGCGTCTCGATGATATCGAGCGTCATTGCGAGCGGTTCCGGATGGCCATGAGCAGGGGCATGACGTGATTGGGCCTCAGGGCGATGATCAGCACCCCCAGTAGCGCAAGGCCGGCGCCGATGGCCATCCGGCCGTCGAAGTGGTCGTTGGTGATGAGCACGCCCATGATGATGGTGAACAGCGGCGTCATCAGGGTCAGCGGCGAGATCAACGTCGCTTCATACTTCTGGATCAGCCCGTAGTAGAAGGTGTGGCCCAGCACCGACACGACCACGGCCGAGAACACCACCGCCGCCAGGAAGCCCCAGCCGGCGTCGAGGGCCAGAGGCCATTGATTTTGTTCAGTGAACAGACTCAGCGCCGCCAGCGGCCAGAAGGACGAGAATCCCACCCAGGCCTGGAACTGGAGCGGCTTGATGCCCTCCATCTGCTTCATCATCACCGCGCCGAGCGAACCGGCGAAGGCCGCGGCGGCGACCAGCCACAGGCCGAAGGACATGCTCATGCCGGTCGGATGCCACATGACGACCACGGCGCCGGCCAGGGTCAGGGCCATGCCCAGGCCCCGCCGCCAGCGCACCTGCTCGCCCAGCATGAACATCGACAGCACCGTGGTGATCGGCACCCCCAGCTGGATGACTATCGAGGCCGCCGACGGGCTGGCGGTCTTGAAGCCGATGAACAGCAGCGCGAAGTTGCCGGCGCCCATCAGCATGGCGACGGTGATGATCCGCCAGGTCGGACGCGGCGCCGGCCACCGCCAGGGCAGGGTGCAGAGCGCCACCAGCGCGAACCGCACCGTGGCGTAGAACAGCGGCGGCACGCCCCACTCGGCGACCACGATCTTGCTGACGATGTTGTTGAACGCCCAGACCAGGCAGACGAACAGAAGGATGCCGAAGTCACGAAGGGCCATGGCTGCGGTCTAGACGCCTTTCGTGACGGAACGCGACCCAGATTTCCTTCGCCGGCTGTGGGAGAAGCATCGAACTAGCCGCGCCGCCGCGTGAACCGCAGCGCCGTGCGGGTTTCCGAGAAGGAGCAGACCTTGTTGTCGACCAGGCCGACGGCCTTGGCGGCGGCCATGACCTCGACGTCCTTCACCTTGAGCAGCTTGCCCTTGAGCGAGACGACCCAGAGCGCGCCCCGGTCGGCCAGCGCCGGGACCAGGTCGCCGATGCGGGCCAGGGCCTGGTCGCTGTCGGCGGCGTAGATCAGGATATCGAGGCCGGAGAGGTCGTTGACCACGGCCGCCCGTGTCGCCAGTTCGGCGGCGAACTCGGGATCGTCCAGATCTAGGATCGCCGCCCGCATGCCGGCCTTGACGCCCAGCTTGTCCAGCCGGCCGGGCGGGTTGGCGATGGCCTGGGCCCACTTGGCGGCCTGCGCTTCGCCGATCGCGAACCGCTCGCCCCCGGCCAGCACCAGATCTCCACCTTCGGCCGCCGCGTCCTTCAGCGCCTCGCCTTCGAACACCTGCCGGGACGCGCCGCGGAAGACCAGTCTCGGCGCTTCCCACTGCAGACGCCCGACGTCCTCTCCGTCCGGAAGCGTCGCCCGAATGTCGAACGCCGCCCTGCCCATCAGACCGCGCCCCGTGTCCGTAGCTCGCGACACTGTTCGGCGAAGGCCCGGCGCAGGGCGGCCGGCGGGGTGAAGGGCCCGGCGTTCTGGTAGCCATGGTTGACGCCGATCGGCTCGTCGCTCTCGAACACAGACAGCAGTTCGTCGTCGATGGGGCCGGTCGCCTGGACACCTTGCGCCGCCGCGGTCGCGGCGAATCCATGGGCGATCGCGCCGGCCCCGAGCGTCAGCCGCTCCTCGCTGGCGACTTGCTTCAGGCCGGGCAGCAGGACCAGGAAGCCCTGTCCGGCGGCGCAGACCATCCGCAGGTCAGCCTTCTTCGGATCGCCGCCGACGAGATGCACGATCTCAACGCTGTTGCGCCCCTTGCCGAACGCCCATTCGGCGGCCGCCTTCTGGGGCGCGGGCGGAACCGGCGCCAGCTCGGCCTTCGGCTTCGGCGCCGGCGTCGGCGCCGGCTGGGTGCAGGCGACAACGCCCAGGGTGAGGACCAGCGCGACCAGGGCCCGCATGGTCAGGAGCCCTTGAAGACGGCGGGCCGCTTCTCGAGCAGCGCCTCGACGCCCTCCATATGGTCTTCAGTCAGGTGGCTGATCGCCTGGGCCGCGGCGCTCATTTCCATCAGCGTGTCGTAGCTAGTGGTCTGGCCGTGCTTGAGCAGGCTCTTGGCCAGCCGCAGCGCATGCGGCGGTTGCTGGGCGATGCGTTCGGCCAGGGCGATGGCTTCGTCCATCAGGGCTTCGGCCGGCACGACCTTGCTGACCAGGCCCCAGTCACAGGCGGTCTTCGCGTCGACCACATCGCCGGTGAACAGCAGCTCGCTGGCGCGGCTCATGCCGATGGTGCGCGGCAGCAGCCAGGCGCCGCCGTCGCCCGGGATCAGGCCGAGCTTGAGGAAGGTGACGCCGAACCGCGCGCCCTCGGCGGCGATACGGATGTCGGTCATGCAGGCCACGTCGCAGCCCAGGCCGATGGCCGGACCGTTGACGGCGGCGATGGAGGGGACCTCCAGGCCGTAGATCGAGCGCACGACACGGTGGATGTTGTTGCGATAGCCGTCGCGCAGTTCCACGCCGTTGCCGGCGAAGGCGCCTTCGCGGGCCTTCATCGCCTTGACGTCGCCGCCGGCCGAGAAGGCGCGACCGGCGCCGGTCAGAACCACGCAGCGGATGTCGCGGTCGGCGTTGATCGCCGCGCAGGCGGCCGCGACCTGATCGCCGTCCCCGGGCGCGCCCAGGGCGTTCATCGCGTCCGGCCGGTTCAGGGTCAGGATGGCGATATGGCCGCGCTTCTCGGTGAGGATCAGGGACATGGGCGGTTTCCTGGACGTTGCTTTTGATATGCGTCGTTCATAGCGGCGGGCGGCGGGCTTGTCCCCACTGTCTCGGTTCGATGATCCCGACGGAGCGGATGGGGGGATGGATCGATCGGTCTGAGACGGCGGGCGCGGACGCGGATCACCGCAAGACCCGCGTGGAATTCCGTGAAGTTCAGCGAAATCCCGCAAACGGCGGGGCGGTCACTACGATCAGGCCTGGTCATCCTGAGAGTATGCTCCCCCCGACGGGACAGGGGGATCGATTGTCGCCGACACGTCCCGGCGGGGGGCAAAAAGGGGCGAAATGTCCCGCCTTGTCTCCAGACGATCTGTCCCCGGAGTCCTCATCGCCGCGCGCTGCGCCTGACCGCCACTTTGCTGTGGATAACTCAAGCGTCTGCTTTGTCGGAAAGATTCCGCGTCCATCCACACCTTGTCCACAGGCCGTCAACCGCCGGCCGGGCAAGCATTCACATGGGGGATGTTCGGGGCGGTTGCTTCATACCGGGTCCGGGAGCACAGTCAAGTGGTCGAGAGGAAACGCGGCGCGGGCGAGACGGGAAACCGGAAGGCCAGGCGGGCGGGACGCTCCGGGAGCCCAGGATCGAAGGGAGACCTTCGAAAACCGGACCGGGAGCGGATCAGCAAGGACCACGGCGCAAGCCAGGGAGACCGGCGGATCCACGACCTCCAGACCGCAAGTCTCGCAAGAGGCTTGGGTGAAGGGGCGATGCGGCCGGGCAACCGGAAGCACCGTCCCTTTGCTCTATGGGGAATCGCTTTCCTCCCGCTCCCCTCCCCTTCGTCATCGTCGGACCTGTTCCGACGACCCATGCGTGGTGGGCAGGACCAGTAGGGCCCGGCGTCTCCGACGACTCCCCGCCCGCAGCCGTGTTCATGGGTCGTCGGAACAGGTCCGACGATGACGAGAAGAATGTTCGCTGTGCTCCCTGCAGCACCTCACCCTCGACGAACTGCGCTCCGGCGCCTACCTTCCCCGTTGTTCCCGGGGGAGACTTCCATGCTTTCACGTCGTCTGATGCTGGCCGGCGCCGCTTCGAGCCTGGCGGCGGCCTGTTCGCCCAAAGGCGGCGACAAGGCGGTCACGGCGGCCGACGCCCTGACCACCATCCGCTTCGCCACCGACTGGCGGGCCCAGGGCGAGCACGGCGGCTTCTACCAGGCGCTGGCCACCGGCGAGTACGAGAAGCGCGGCCTGAAGGTCGAGATCCTGCAGGGCGGCCCCGGCGTGAACGTGCCGCAGCTGCTGGCCGCGGGCGGCGTCGAGATGGGCATGGGCTCCAACAGCTTCATCCCGCTGAACATGGCCAGGGAGAAGGCGCCGGTGAAGGCCGTCGCCGCCTTCTTCCAGAAGGATCCGCAGGTCCTGATCGCCCACCCGAACACCGGCGTGAACTCCATCGCCGACATGAAGGGCCGGCCGATCCTGCTGGCCGACGCCTCGGTCACCGCCTTCTGGGTCTGGCTCAAGAGCAAGTACGGGTTCACCGACGCCCAGGTCCGCAAGTACAATTACAGCCTGGCGCCGTTCCTGGCCGACAAGCGGGCCATCGTTCAGGGCTATCTGTCGAGCGAGCCCTACACCATCGAACAGGAGGCGGGCTTCAAGCCGGCGACCTTCCTGCTGGCTGACGAAGGCTACCCCGGTTACGCCACCATGGTCCTGGCCCCCGAAACGCTGATCGCCGGCAAGCCGGAGGCGGTGAAGGCCTTCATCGAGGCCAGCGCCATCGGCTGGCAGACCTACCTGACCGGCGATGCGAGCAAGGCCGACGCGCTGATCCTGAAGGACAACCCGGAGATGACGCCGGCGCTGCTGGCCAACGCCCGCAAGCAGATGCGCGACTACGGCATCGTCGACTCCGGCGACGCAAAGACCGGCGGCGTGGGCGTCATGACCGACGCCCGCTGGGCCGAGTTCTTCCGGGTCGCCTCCGAACAAGGCGTCTACCCGAAGGACATGGACTACCGCGCCGGCTACACGCTGCAGTTCGTGACGAAAGCGGCGGGCTGACGGCCTTCTATGTGCGCCCAGCCCCACCATCGTCATGGCCCGACCCGTTCGGGCCACCCATGAGCACGGCCCACGGAGC
>JBEIDC010000018.1:0-34117 GCA_040383665.1 Caulobacter sp. | reverse complement strand
GGGCGGGGAGAGTCCGGGACAAAAGGGTGAACAGCCCTGCGCGTCCTGGGCCTGCGGGAGAACGACCACGCGGAGCGCCAACCTTCGTCGAAACGGCCCATGACTACCCCTATGCCGGGCGGAGGCCCGGCGCTCCGCCCCTCCCCAACCTTTTCGGGTCAAGCCGCAAGAGGAGGCGAAGCCGTGCCCCTTCCAACCAGACAATCGGCAGCGCCTTCCGGGCATCGAAGTAAACGCCCCTTAACCCTCCGCGGGCCAGATAGGCGGCTAAGAACGATTTCGGGGGCGCGGATGGCGCGGGCGGCAAGGCGGACCGGGCTGGACATGGCGATGGAGCTGGCGGCCTGGGCCTGGACCCAGCCGTTCAGCGCGCGCCTGCGCGGCGGCGTGGTCGCGGCGGCCGGTCTGGCCCTGATCGCCGCCTTCGCCACCTGGAACTCCGCTGATCCCAGCCTCAACGTCGCCTCCGCCCTGCCGGCCAGCAATGTCCTGCGCGGCCCGGGCGCTGTGGTCGCCGACATCTTCGTGCAGTCGCTGGGCCTGGCCGCCTGGGGCCTGGCGCTCCTGATGGTCGTCTTCGGCCTGACCCGGGCGGTCGATCCCGAGCCTGACGCCCACCGCCGCGTCACCCGCCTGCGGGCGCTGGTCGGGGTGGCCGCCGTGCTGGCCCTGGCGGGGGCCATCGCCGCGCCGAGCCCGCCGAAAAGCTGGGCCCTGGCCCGGGGGCTTGGCGGTTTCTGGGGCGATGGCCTGCTGAGCGGCCTGTCGGGTATCATCGCCTTCGCCCGCATTCCAGGCGCTGAACTGATCGCGTCGCTGGTGCTGCTGGCCGTCGGCGGGTTCGCCGCCACCTGGGCCCTGGGCGTCAGCCGCGCCGGCATGGCCCGGGCCGCCGAGGGCGCGCTGGAGTCCCTGCTGGCCCGGCGCCCGGCGCCGCGCGAGCCCGAGCCTGTCACCGCCCGTGCGCCCGCCACCCGTCGTCGCGCCGAGAAGGCGGCGGCCACGCCCAAACCGCTGCGCTTCGCCGACGATCCGCCGGTCGAGGCCGGCGAGGAGGCGGAGATCGCCACCCCCGGCCGCGCCGGCGCCCCGGCCATCAAGCCGCCTAAGCCCGCGCCGAAGAACAGCAGCCGCGAGGTGCGCGAGCAGCAGAAGACCTTCGACTTCGTGGCGCCCGGTGGCTTCATGCTGCCGGAGCTGGCCATGCTGGCCAAGCCCAAGCCCCGCGTCGGCGGCTTCGACGAGGAGGCGTTGCGCCAGAACGCCCGGCTGCTGGAGAGCGTGCTGAGCGAGTTCGGCATCCGCGGCGCCATCGACCAGATCCGCCCCGGACCCGTGGTCACCCTCTATGAGCTGGTGCCGGCCCCGGGCGTGAAGCACGCGCGGGTCGTGGCCCTGGCCGACGACATCTCGCGCTCGATGGGCGTGGCCGCCTGCCGGGTCTCGGTGGTGTCGGGCCGCAACGCCATCGCGCTGGAGCTGCCCAACGCCCGGCGCGAGACGGTCTATCTGCGCGACCTGCTGGCCAGCGCCGACTACGAGAAGGCTTCCCAGACCCTGCCCATGGCGCTGGGCGAAACCATCGGCGGCGAGCCCTACATCGCCGACCTGGCCCGCATGCCCCACCTGCTGATCGCCGGCACCACCGGCTCGGGCAAGTCGGTCGGGGTCAACGCCATGATCCTGTCGATCCTCTACCGGCTGAGCCCCGAGCAGTGCCGGTTCATCATGATCGACCCCAAGATGCTCGAGCTCTCCGTCTACGACGGCATTCCGCACCTGCTGGCGCCGGTCGTGACCGATTCCAAGAAGGCGATCGTGGCCCTGAAGTGGACCGTCCGCGAGATGGAGGACCGCTATCGCCGCATGGCCAAGATCGGCGTGCGCGGCATCGCCGCCTACAATGAACGGGCCAAGGAGGCGATCGACAAGGGCGAGCACTTCGAGCGCACGGTCCAGACCGGCTTCGACGAGGCCGGAAGGCCGATCTTCGAGAGCGAGAAGATTCGCCCCGAACACATGCCCTACCTGGTCGTGGTCATCGACGAGGTCGCCGACCTGATGATGGTGGCCGGCAAGGATATCGAGGGCGCCGTGCAGCGGCTGGCCCAGATGGCCCGCGCCGCCGGCATCCACCTGATCATGGCCACACAGCGCCCGTCGGTCGACGTCATCACCGGCACCATCAAGGCCAACTTCCCGACCCGGATCAGCTTCCAGGTCACCTCGCGCATCGACAGCCGCACCATCCTGGGCGAGCAGGGCGCCGAACAGCTGCTGGGCCAGGGCGACATGCTCTACATGGCCGGCGGCGGCGGCGGCCGGCTGACCCGCCTGCACGGCCCGTTCGTCGCCGACGAAGAGGTGGCGGCGGTCGCCAGGTTCCTGCGCGAGCAGGGCGCGCCGCAGTACCTGGACGAGGTTACCGCCGGCGGCGATGACGAGGACGGCGACGGCGGCGGCCATGGCTCGGCCGGCGGCGACGGCGACGACAGCAGCCTCTACGACCGCGCCGTGGCCGTGGTCACCCGCGACGGCAAGGCCTCGACCAGCTACATCCAGCGCCGGCTGCAGATCGGCTACAACCGCGCCGCCTCGCTGATTGAACGGATGGAGCAGGAGGGCGTTGTTGGAGCCGCCAACCACGCCGGCAAGCGTGAGATCCTGGCCCCTCCGCCGCCCTAGATGCGGTTTCGGTCAAGAATTCGCCGCTACGCCCTGCTAGACGGATGCCATGTCCACGACCCGACGCGCCCTTCTCGCCGCCGCTCCGGCCCTGCTGCTGGCCCCGGGCCTCGCCCACGCGGCCCTGTCGCCCGCCGACCAGGCCCTCGTCGACAAGGCCACCAGCTACCTGCAAGGACTGTCGTCGGCTCGCGGCAAGTTCGTGCAGACCGACGCCCGCGGCTCCCAGACGACCGGGATGCTGTACCTGCAGCGCCCGGGTAAGGCCCGTTTCGAGTACGAGGCGCCCTCCAGCCTTCTGGTGGTGTCCGACGGGCGGGTGGTCTCGGTCGCCGACAAGCGTCTGAAGACGGTGAACCGCTATTTCCTCAGCCAGACGCCGCTGAAACTGTTCCTGGCCGACGAGATCCGGCTGGACCGCGGCGTTCACATCGCCGGGGTGAAAACCCTGAACGACGGCTTCGAGATCACCGCCCAGGACCGCGCCGGCAAGACCAAGGGGCAGATCATCATGACCTTCGGCGGCAGCCCGCTGCAGCTTCTCGGCTGGACGGTCACCGACGCCCGCAACGCCCCGACGCGGGTGCGGCTGACCAGTCTGGTGCGGACCTCCGGCCTCGATCCGGCCCTGTTCCAGGCCCCCTACCCGAGCCCCGCGCGCCGCGGCTGACACCGAGCCTGTTTGTGACACATTCGCAACAGGCAAATACCTCGATTCAACCCGTTGACGTTTCTGCGCTCTCGTTGCAATAATGCCACGCATAACGGTGGCGCGCCCGACCTCGCGATACCGTCGCACCGTGCCGGAACCTATCCCCTCCCGGCCGCGGCATGAGAGACCACCTTTGGCGCCCGGATGCTTCATGCATCCGGGCGTTTCTTTTGCCCCGAAACCCCGTATCTGATGCCCATGCGCCTTCGCCTCGCCACCTGGAACATCAACTCCGTCCGCCCGCGCGGCGAGCTCATCGGCCGGATGGTCGACGAGGTCGCGCCCGACGTCCTCTGCCTGCAGGAGATCAAGTGCCAGACGGCCGACTTCCCCAGGCAGATGTTCGAGGATCTGGGCTTTTCCCACTTCCGGATCGCCGGCCAGAAAGGCTGGCACGGCGTGGCCATCGCCTCGCGCTATCCGATCGAGGACGCCAAGCCGCTGGAGGTCTGCCGCGAGGGTCACGCCCGCTGCGTTGGCGCGAAGATCGCCGGGATCGAGATCCACAACTTCTACATCCCGGCCGGGGGCGACGTCCCCGACCGGGCCCTGAACCCCAAGTTCGACCACAAGCTGGACTTCTACGAGAGCCTGACCCGCGAGCTGGCCAAGCGCGACCCGAAGGCGCCACTGGTCGTCACCGGAGACCTGAACGTGGCCCCGGGCGAGTTCGACGTCTGGAACCACCGCCATATGTCCAAAATCGTCAGCCACACCCCGGTGGAGATCGAGGCCTTCCGCGCCATGCAGGCGTCGCTGGGCCTGATCAACCTGATGCGGGAGGCCAGCCCCGAGCCGGAGAAGCTGGCCAGCTGGTGGAGCTATCGGGCCGCCGACTTCCGCGAGTCGAACCGTGGCCTGCTGCTGGACCACATCCTGGTCACCCCCGGCCTGCGTGACGCCGCCTTCGCCACCGGCAAGGTCCAGGCCCGCATCCACGACGACGTGCGCGGCTGGGACAAGCCCAGCGACCACGCCCCGGTGACCGCCGACTTACAGGTCTAGCTCAGCAGGCGATCGCCTTGATGTGGCCGGCGGCGGCGTACTCAAGCAGCGGCCGGTCGCGGGTCATGATCCGGCACCCCAGGGCGCGGGCAGTCGCGGCGATCACCCGGTCGGCGGGATCCCGCAGGCGCGACTGGGGCAGGAAGGACGCATCGACCATGATGGCGGGACTGAGGTCGGTCAGTCGGACGCCGGCCTCGACCAGGCCCGCGAACCAGCTGAGCGGCGGCTCCAGCAGCGCGATCCGCCCCCGGGCGACCAGCATGCCCAGCTCCCAGGCGCTGATGGGCGAAACATAGACCGGCGCGCCTGCCCGTTCCGCCTCGGCAAGGGCGTGCTGCGCGGCGGGCGAAAGTCCATCCGGTCGGGTGGCCCAGATCGCGGCGCAGGTATCGAGGAGTATGGGCGAGATACTCACCGCTCGGCGTCCCACATCTCGCCCACCGGGGCGGCCAGATCGACGCCGGAAGAGACGGTGACGGTTCCCCCGAGCCGCGCCTGGATGCGCTCGAGCAGGGTTCCGGCCGCGGCGCGGGGCCCTGCCCCCTCCACGGTTCGGCGAAAGACCAGGCGTTCTCCGGCGATATCCACCCGTTCCGTCTGGTAGCCCGCCGCGAGCCAGGCCCGGGTCATGACGTTGTTCGACGGGTTGTTGCTCCACCAGGCGGCATACTTCTTCGAGGCCGGCAGGGGATGGCCGATGACGCCCTCGATCTCGGCAAAGCCAAGCGGTATCTCGCTTTGCGCGGACTCCGCGAGAAATGTCGTCAGCGGCGCATACTTGCTCATTCGACCCCCAGGCAGCCACATAAGCTACTTGTAGACTTAGGAGTGTGTCAAATGAGACTATAAAGACTACTCGATCTCGAAGCGGCCCGGCCCGTTTTGACGCCTTGCCTGCGTCCCCGGACATCGCAAGAAGGCCGTTCTCAGAAGCCGCAGCGCAGGGCCCAGTCGCGCTCATAGTCCCTCGCGGCCATCGCGAACTTCACGAGCCAGCGGCGATCCCGATCCCGGTCAAGAAAGAGGACGGCTTCGTCACCCTCGGCGGGGATGGAACCGAACTGGACGCCGCTGATCTCGCTCACAGTGGCTGTGAACACCATCGTCATGCCGCGAGGAACCCGACCGAGGATCGTCTCGTCCACCCTGGCTTCGACCTCTGCGCTCGACCAGTCCTCGCCGGCGCGGTGATCCCGGGCTGTGACGACGCTGACGCGCACGAAGGCGTCATGGGCGAGAACCGACCGCCGGAAAGCCTCGCAGCTGGCCCTGGACCAGGACAGGGCGTCGGCGACGCCGGCCGTCATCGCCGTCGCCCCGAGGGCGACGAGGACCAGCAGGTGTCGGGGCGACCGCAATCAGGGCTGGAGCCGATACCCCCCCGCCTCGGTCAGCAGCAGACGGGCGTTGGCGGGGTCGGGCTCGATCTTCTGGCGCAGGCGGTAGACGTGGGTTTCCAGCGTGTGGGTGGTGACCCCGGCGTTGTAGCCCCAGACCTCGGTCAGCAGCTCCTCGCGCGACACCGACTTGGCCCCGCTGCGGTAGAGGTACTTGAGGATGTTGGTTTCCTTCTCGGTCAGCCGCACCTTTTTGGCCTTGTCGTCGACCAGAAGCTTCTGGGCCGGGCGGAACTCGTAGGGGCCGATGCGGAAGACGGCGTCCTCGGACGCCTCGTGGCTGCGCAGGTGGGCGCGGATGCGGGCCAGCAGTACCCCGAAGCGGAACGGCTTGGTCACATAGTCATTGGCGCCGGAATCGAGGCCCAGGATGGTGTCGGCGTCGGTCGCCGCCGCCGTCAGCATGATGATCGGGGCGGTCACCCCGCCCTTGCGCATCAGGCGGCAGGCCTCGCGGCCGTCCATGTCGGGCAGGTCGACGTCGAGCAGAATCAGATCTGGTCGGACTTCGCGGCCCAGGCGACCGCCCTCCCCGGCCGTCTCGGCCTGGACCACCGCGAACTCCTCATGGAGCTGCAGCTGCTCGGCCAGAGCGCCCCGGAGGTCGTTGTCGTCATCGACGATGAGGAGTGTCTTGCGTTGCGCCATCAACAGACCATGCACCGGTTCGCGGCCTCTGGCCAACAGGCGGGCGAGGCGCGGCCCTTAGATAGGGCATCTGCTGGGCGATTTCACGGCCCGGTCGTGTGCCTGGATCAGCTCCGGCCGCCGAAAAGGGCCGAGCCGACGCGCACGCTGGTGGCGCCCAGCCGCACCGCCGTCTCGTAGTCGGCGCTCATGCCCATCGACAGCCGCGTCAGGCCGTTGCGGGCGGCGAGGGCGGCCAGCATCGCGAAGTGTGGCTCGGCGGGCTCCCCCTCGGGCGGAATGCACATCAGCCCCTCGATCGTCAGGCCGAGATCCCGGCAGAGGTCCAGGAAGGCATCGACCTCGCGCGGCGCCACGCCGGCCTTCTGGGGCTCCTCGCCGGTGTTGACCTGGACATAGAGACGGACGGCCGTCTCCGACCGCGCCATCTCCCTCGCCAGAGCCGCCGCCAGCTTCTCGCGATCCACCGTCTCGATGACGTCGAACAGTGCGACGGCCTCGCGGACCTTGTTGGTCTGGAGCGGCCCGATCAGGCGCAGTTCCACGCCCTCGCGGCGCGGGATCCACCGCCCCATGGCTTCCTGGACGCGGTTTTCGCCGAACACGCGCTGGCCGGCGGCGAGCATGGCGTCAATCTTCTCGTCGGCCTGTTGCTTGGAGACGGCGACAAGGGTCACATCCGCGGGCGACCGTCCGGCCTCCCGCGCCGCTTCCGCGATACGGTCCAGCACGGAAAGGCGCGCGTCGGCGACTGCGGATGAATGAGGCAACGGGTGATCTCCAGCGGCTGGCGGACCTTGCGGCGTCCTTACGACCCCGCCTGCCGTCCGCAAAGCCCCTGCCCCGGCTGATCTTCCTCACCGATCCGGCCCGGACCCCTGATGCGGAGGCCGTGGCGGGGCGTTTGCCGGCGGGCGCGGGGATCATCTACCGCGCTTTCGGAGCGCCAGACGCACGGGCGCAGGCGGCGCGCCTGGCCGAGATCGCCCGCGCCAGGGGTCTGGTGCTGCTGATCGGCGCCGACGCCGCCCTGGCGGCCGCCGTGGGGGCGGGCGGGGTGCATCTGCCTGAACGGGACCTTCCCCGCGCGGTCGGCCTGAAAGCCGGGCATCCCGGCTGGATCGTCACGGGCGCCGCCCATTCGCTGGACGCCGCCCGGCTTGCGGCGAGCTTCGGCTGCGATGCGGTCCTGGCTTCGACGGTGTTTGCAAGCGCCAGTCCGTCTGCCGGGACGCCGATGGGCGCGACGACCTTCACAGCCTTCGTGGCGTCCGCGCCACTGCCCGTCTACGCGCTGGGCGGCGTGAACGTGAAAACGGCGCGCGAGCTTGTCAACTCGGGCGCCGCGGGCTTCGCGATGGTGGACGGCCTCAGAACTTGAAGGCGGTCTCGAGACGCACGCGTGGCGTCTCTTCGCGACCATCGCTCTTGCGGATCGGCGCGGGCTGGTTGGGACCGACACCGACGGCGCCGCCGACGCGCAGGCGAGGCGTGACCTTGAAGAAGGCGCCAGCCTCGACGTCTCGGCCCGAAGGACCGATGTCGGTGCGCGGCTTGATATCGAGGGTCAGGCCCCAGCGGCCCTTGTTGGCGTCCCAGACCAGCCGGCGGCTGTCCTGTGGCGCGAACTGGGCGTCGGCGGCGTTGAAGTCACTGCGCACGGTGAACGGCGGCGTTGGCTTGGCCTTGGCGGGCGCTGTCTGGGCGAACGCGAACGTCGCCGAGCCCGCCAGGGCCAGCGCAGAAATCGCGACAGTGGTCAGCAGCTTGGTCATATCGCCCTACCGGCTTGTCCCGGCCGTCTCGCTCTTGCCATCATTCCTGAAGAAACATGGTGAGCTTCAACCGCGATTAAAGGCGGCTTGGGGCCGGGGTCAACTGGCTGCGGTCGGACTCGCGGGGGAGAGTCCATGGTTTCCCCGGTCGCCTGTTGCGCGAAGGCCACGAGATTCCCGTTTGGCGGCGAGGCGGCCCTGTTGTAGACGGGCTGTCGAGGCGTCGGGGGTGTACGCCGCCGCGCGAGCATGGCACGCGCGGCCCGAAACGTAAGTGGAGCGATGGAATATGGCGTTTGCGCGCGGGTCTTGGATGCGGGTGGCCTCCGTCGGGGTTCTCACCCTGGCGCTCGTGGGCGTGGCCGGCTGCGGAACGGGCGGTTCACGGAACGTCGACGACGGCGGAGGCTGGTCGCCGTTCGGTCGCGACAGCGCGCCGAAGGGTGGCGAGGCGGCGCAGATCGGCGTCAACGCCTACCTGTGGCGGGCGGCCCTGGATACCCTGTCCTTCATGCCCCTCGCCTCCGCGGACCCCTATGGCGGCGTGGTGATCACCGATTGGTACACCAATCCCGAGAAGCCCGACGAGCGCTTCAAGGCGACGGTCTACATTCTGGACACCCGACTTAGGGCCGACGGCCTCAATGTGACCGTGTTCAAGCAGGTCGCCGATGGCGCCGGCGGTTGGGTGGACGCCCCCACGGCGGCCCAGACCGAGACGGATATCGAGAACGCCATCCTGACCAAGGCCCGCCAGCTGCGTCTGGCCAACATGGCCGGCTAAGCCGGCACGGACCGCCTGAAAGCCTCTATGGCCCGATACAATCCGAAGGACGCGGAGCCCCGTTGGCGTGAAGCCTGGGCCCGCAAGGACGTCTTCCGCGTCAGCAACGACGATCCGCGGCCGAAATACTATGTCCTGGAGATGTTCCCCTACCCGTCGGGGCGCATCCACATGGGCCATGTCCGCAATTACGCCATGGGCGACGTCGTGGCGCGCTACCGGCGCGCCCGGGGTCATGCGGTGTTGCATCCGATGGGCTGGGACGCCTTCGGGATGCCGGCCGAGAACGCCGCCATGGAGCGCAGCGTCCACCCCAAGGGCTGGACCTACGACAACATCGCCGGGATGCGGGAGCAGCTGAAGGCGCTGGGCCTGTCGATCGACTGGAGCCGCGAGTTCGCCACCTGTGATCCGGAGTACTATGGTCAGCAGCAGGCCTGGTTCCTGAAGCTGATGGAACGGGGCCTAGTCTACCGCAAGGAGGCCACCGTCAACTGGGACCCGGTCGACATGACCGTCCTGGCGAACGAGCAGGTGGTCGACGGCCGCGGCTGGCGCTCCGGCGCTGTGGTCGAGAAGAAGAAACTGACCCAGTGGTTCCTGCGGATCACCGACTACGCCGATGATCTGATCGAGGGCCTGAAGACGCTGGACCGCTGGCCGGACAAGGTCCGGACCATGCAGGAGAACTGGATCGGGCGTTCGACCGGTCTGCAGTTCTCCTTCGACTTCGAGGGCCGGGCGCCGGAGGGCTTCGAGGCGGGGCTGGAGGTCTACACCACCCGTCCAGACACCCTGTTCGGTGCGGCCTTCGTCGGTATCGCGCCTGATCACCCGCTGGCAGAGCGACTGGCCGCCGAACCGAAGGTCGCCGCCTTCGTCGCCGAATGCCGCAAGGGCGGAACCTCGGAAGCCGACATCGAGGGCGCGGAGAAGCTGGGACTGGATACCGGCCTGCGGGTGAAGCACCCGTTCGTCGAGGGCGAGACCCTGCCGGTCTGGATCGGCAACTTCATCCTGATGGACTACGGCACGGGCGCCATCTTCGGCTGCCCGGCGCATGACCAGCGGGACCTGGATTTCGCGCGCAAGTACGGCCTGCCGATCAAGCCGGTGGTCTTGCCCGGCGACGCCGATCCCGCCACCTTCATGGTTGGATCCGAGGCCTTCACGGGCCCCGGGAAGATCTTCAACTCCGGCTTCCTGGACGACCTGACCATCGAGCAGGCCAAGGCCGCCGCCGTCGCCCGCATCGAGGCGATGGGCAAGGGCAAGGGCGCCACCGTCTACCGCCTGCGGGACTGGGGCGTCTCGCGCCAGCGCTACTGGGGCTGTCCAATCCCGGTCATCCACTGCAAGTCCTGCGGCACCCTGCCGGTTCCGGCCGGCCAGCTGCCGGTCCTCCTGCCTGACGATGTCACCTTCGACCGGCCGGGCAATCCGCTGCTGCACCATCCGACCTGGCGGTTCGTGGCCTGTCCGACCTGCGGCGGCGAGGCCGAGCGCGAGACCGACACGCTCGACACCTTCATGGACTCGTCCTGGTACTTCGCCCGGTTCGCCAATCCCGACAGCGAAACGCCGATCGACAAGGCCGCCGCTGACAAATGGCTGCCGGTCGACCAGTACATCGGCGGCGTCGAACACGCGGTGCTGCACCTGCTGTATGCCCGCTTCGTTACCCGCGCCCTGAAGGATGAAGGGCTGCTGTCGGTCGCCGAGCCGTTCGCGGGCCTGTTCACCCAGGGCATGGTCACCCACGAAACCTACCGAAGCCAGGCGGGCGACTGGGTCGAGCCGACCCAGATCATCATCGAGACCGAGGGCGCCACGCGCCGCGCCCGGGTGGCGGCGACGGGTGAGCCGCTGGTCATCGGCGACATCGAGAAGATGTCGAAATCGAAGAAGAACGTCGTGGCCCCGGAGGAAATCTTCGAGACCTACGGCGTCGACGCCGCACGTCTGTTCGTGATGTCCGACAGCCCGCCCGAGCGGGATGTGCAGTGGACCACGGGCGGCGTCGAGGGCGCCGGCCGCTTCGTCAACCGGGTCTGGGCCGAGTTCGACGCCGATGGCGCCGCGCCTGCCGCGCCCGACACAGACCCGCGCGCCGAGGACCTGCGCCGCGCGACCCACAAGACCATCAAGGCCGTCACGGACTCGATCGAGCAGTTCAGGTTCAACAGCGGCATCGCCCGGCTGTACGAATTCCTGAACATTCTCAAGACCTTCCAGGCCGACGATGCCGGTGTGGCGGGCGCCCGGGCCGAGGCGCTTTCGGTGCTGGCCCGGCTGATCGCGCCCTTCACGCCTCACCTGGCCGAGGAATGCTGGGTGCGGATCGGCGGCGAAGGGATGGCCGTGGACGCGCCGTGGCCGGTGGCCGATCCGGCCCTGACCGTCGACGCCGAACTGGTGCTGCCGGTGCAGATCAACGGCAAGCGGCGCGCCGAGGTCCGGGTCCCGGCCGACGCGGACGAGGCCGCCGTGCGCGAGAAGGCGCTGGCGGACCCGGCGGTTACGGTCCACCTTGAAGGTCAGACCGTGCGCAAGGTGATCGTCGTGCCCGGTCGCATCGTGAACATCGTCGCGGGGTGATCATGACGGCGCGTCTGCTGGCACTGGTTCTGATCGTCACGACTCCGGTCCTGGCCGGCTGCGGCTTCACGCCCCTGTACGCCCAGCCCGGCGTCGGTCCGGGCCTTTCGGCTATCGAGACCGTGCCGCCGGAGGGTCGGACCGGCTATCTGCTGCGGGAATCCCTCGATGACGCCCTGGCTCGGGACGCCGCGATTCCGGCGGCCTACACCCTGAAGATCGACCTCAAGCAGATTCGAACGCCGCGCGGTCGGCGCGTCGACTCCGCAGCCAGCCGCTACGAGCTGGTGCTTGACGCCCGCTGGACCTTGACCGAGGTCGCCACGGGAGCCGTCGCCTTCACAGGCGAGACCAGCACGGAAGTCACCTTCGACCGCGCCGACCAACCCTATGCCTCGATCGCCGGTCACCAGGACGCCGAGCAACGCGCCGCCGCAGAGCTGGCCCGCAAGATCCAGCTGCAGCTGGCGATCTGGATGGCGCGCGGCCGGGCGGGGTAGGGCCCCGCCGTGATCATCTCCAAACGCCCCGACGTCGAGCGTTTCCTCAAGGGACCGGACTCCGGCGTGCGCGCCGCGCTTATCTACGGCCGCGATCGGGGCGGCGTTCGCGAGCGCGCCGACAAGCTAGCCAGGGTCGTCACGGCCAACCCCGATGACCCCTTCGACACCGCCCTGCTCAATGACGACGAGCTCGGCGACGGCCGGCTCGAGGGCGAGCTGGCCGCCATCTCGATGATGGGCGGCCGCCGCCTGGTTCGCGTGCGGTTCACCGGTGAGAAGGCCGCGCCGGACAAGACCGCCGCCGAAGCCCTGACGGCCCATGCCGAGGGTCGGCTCAACCCCGACGCCTTTCTGTTGATCGAGGCCGGCGCCCTGGGTCGCGACTCCACCCTGCGCAAGGTCGCCGAGAAGGTCGCCGCCTGCGCGACCATCCCCTGCTACGACGACGAGCCCGGCGATGTCGCCCGTCTGGTCCGCGAGTCGCTGGCCGGCGACAAGGTGGGGCTGGACAGCCAGGCGCTGGAGCTGTTCGTTTCCCGGCTGCCCCGCGAGCGCGGCGTGGCGCGGCAGGAGATGGAACGACTGGCGCTATGGCTCGGCCCGGGCAGCGGCCGAATCGCCACCCCGGCCGACCTTGAGGACTTCCTGGGCGTCGAGCCGGAAGCCTCCCTCACCGACGCGGCCACCGATGCCTTCGGCGGCAAGCTGGCGGCGGCACAGGCGGGGCTGCGACGCGCGGCGGCGGAAGGGGAGGGCGGTCCGGCCGCCGTCCGGGCGATGGGCATGCACCTGGCCCGGCTGCGTCGCATCCTCACCCTGGCCGGCAATGGCGCCAGTCTGGCGGAAGCGGCGAAGGCGTCCGGGGTGTTCTGGAAGAACGAGCGCGAGATGCTGCGCCAGGCCCGGGCCTGGACGCTCGAGCATCTGCTGGCCCTGCACCCCGAGGTGCTGGCCGCCGACACGGCCTGCAAGACCGCGGGCGCGCCGGACGACCTGCTGGCCGAGCGGCTGGCCCTGACCATCGCCGGCAGGGCGCGTCGCCTCGGTCTTTAGGCTGAATTTTCTCTATGTATTTCAGCGACTTATCGAGCCAGATTTCAAAATTGGCTCTGTGGCGGATTTAGCCGCGCCGACCACCCTTGGCTACGGCTCCCTGCAGCTCAGCCGCCCCGCGTCAGACGCCGGCAGAGGTCGTCGAGCTGCTCCAGGGTCTTGTAGCGGATGCGGATCTCACCCACGCCCGCCGCATCCTTGATCTCGACCGGAAGGCCGAGCACTTCGGAAAGGTCGTCCTCCAGCGCCAGGGTGTCAGCGTCCTTGCCGCCCGGGCGGGCCCCGACCTGCGGCCGCGCCGACTTTGTCTCCGGCGCGCCGCGTTTCACCAGCGCCTCGGTCTCGCGGACGTTCAACTGGCGGTCGATGATCTCGCGCGCCAGGCTGACCGCCTCGGTATGGCCGACCAGCGCCCGGGCATGACCAGCGGTCAGCCGCCCCTCGGCCAGCAGCAGCTGGACGGACTCGGGGAGGGTCAGCAGACGCAGGGCGTTGGCGACATGCGGCCGGCTCTTGCCGACCACCTGGGCCACCTCTTCCTGGGTTCGGCCGAACCGCTCCATCAGCGCCCTGTAGCTCAGCGCCTCCTCGACAACGCCGAGGTCGGCCCGCTGGACGTTTTCGACGATGGCGATCTCGAGCACCTGGCGATCGTCAAGGTCGCGGACCAGGGCCGGCATGGCTCGCAGGCCTGCCTGTTGCGAGGCCCGCCAGCGGCGTTCACCCGCAACCAGCTGGTACTCGCCCGGCAGCCCGGGGGCCGGGCGCAGCAGGACAGGCTGCAGAACCCCCTTCTCGCGAATCGAATCGGCCAGTTCACCGATCTCGACCTCGCCGAAGCGGTGACGCGGCTGGTCGGGATTGCGGTGGATGAGCTCGATCGGGATCTCCCGCACGCCCGCCGGTTCTCCGGCCGGCGCGGCGGCGTTCTCCGCCTCGGCCTCGCCGAGCAGCGCGGACAGACCGCGTCCCAGTCCCCTGCGACCTTCAGCCATGGATGTCGTCACTCCGTTCATTCCGTGGTCAGGCGGCCCGCAGGCGCCGTTCGCGTTCGCGACCCACGACTTCCCGGGCCAGCTTGAGGTAGGCCTGTGAGCCGGCGCACTTGAGGTCGTAGATCAGCACCGGCTTGCCGAAGGAGGGGGCTTCCGACACCCGCACGTTGCGCGGAATGACCGTCTCGTAGACCTTCGATCCGAAGTGGGCGCGCACATCGCGCGACACCTGTTCGGACAGGCTGTTGCGGCGATCAAACATCGTCAGCACCACCCCCTGGATCTCCAGGGTGGGATTCAGGCTGCCGCGCACAAGATCGACCGTACGCATCAGCTGGGTCAGGCCTTCGAGCGCGAAGAACTCGGTCTGCAAGGGCACGAACACCGCGTCGGCGGCGGTCATGGCGTTGACCGTGAGCAGATTCAGCGACGGCGGGCAGTCGATCAGCACGTAGCCGTAGTGCCCGGCGGCGCGCAGCGGCTCCAGCGCGTCACGCAGCCGGTATGACCGGCGCGGCGCCTGGCCCAGCTCCAGCTCGATTCCCGACAGGTCGGGATCGGACGGCACGATGTCAAAGCCGGGCAGGGCGGTCGGCACCGCGGCTTCGGCCGCGGACATCTCGTTCATCAGCACGTCATAGAGGTTGGACTTGCGCTGCTGGCGGGTGATGCCGAGACCCGTGGAGGCGTTGCCCTGAGGATCCGAGTCGATCAGCAGCACCTTTTCGCCGACCGCGGCCAGGGCGGTGCCAAGATTGATGGCCGTCGTCGTCTTGCCGACGCCGCCCTTCTGGTTGGCGATGGCGAGAACGCGCATCGGCGCCGGCGGTAGCACCGGGTCAGGCCTGTCAGGCACGGGAAAGTCCCTTCACTTCGACAATGCGACCGCGGGGATCGCTCAAGCTCTCGATCAGGCGGCTGGAGAACGTCCAGGATGTCGCGGCGTCCTCAAGTTCGGATACCACGTCTTGCCCCTTCAGAAACAGGCCGGTGGCGCCTCGCTTCAGGTAGGGCCGGGCATACCCCAGCAGGCGGGACATCGGCGCGCAAGCCCGGGCGGTGACGATATCCACAGACAGGGACAGGTCTTCCGCACGCTTGTTGTGAATGACCACCGGAAGGTCCAGCGCCTCGGAGACCGAGGTCAGGAACCGGCAGCGCTTGGCCATGCTCTCGACCAGATGCACGGTCGCGCCCGGGACCTCCTTGAACAGGATAGCCAGCACCAGCCCCGGAAATCCGGCCCCGGCGCCCAGGTCCGCCCAGGTCTTGGCCGCCGGCGCCAGGCGAAGCAGTTGGGCGCTGTCCCAGGCGTGGCGGTTCCAGAAATCGGGCAAGGTGGCGGGGCCGACGAGATTCATCACCGCGTTGCCGGCGGTCAGCATCCCGAGGAAGGTTCCAAGGTCCGCCATCTGGGCGTCGGTGGCATGGGTGAGGGCCTGAAAGCCCGCGGCGTCCAGCGCCGCGCCAGCCGCCTCAGGCGGCGCGGGGGCGTCTGACATGGGCGAGCAGGGCGGTCAGGGCGCCGGGGGTCACACCCTCGATCCGGGCCGCCTGGCCAAGGGTCAACGGGCGGACAGCGGTCAGTTTCGAGCGGACCTCGTTGGAAAGGCCGCCGATGGCGGCGTAGTCCAGATCGGCGGGCAGGCGCAGGGCCTCGTCACGGCGGAAGGCCTCGACGTCGGCGGCCTGGCGATCAAGGTAACCGGCGTAGGCGGCGTCGATCTCGACCTGCTCCCGAACGTCCGGGGACCAGTCGTTGATCTCCGGCCACAGACCGGCCAGCACATCCAGGGTCACTTCCGGATAGGCCAGGAGCTGGGTCAGGTCACGGCGTTGACCGTCGGCCTTCACGGCGAGCCCGGCCTTCTGGGCGGCAGCCGGGGTCAGGGACCATGAACGGGCCTGGGCGCGGGCCTCGTCGAGCGCCCGTTGTTTCACGTGAAACACTCCGGCCCGGGCGGAGCCGACAATCCCGAGGTCGATCCCGCGCTGGGTAAGCCGCTGATCGGCATTGTCGGCGCGCAGCAGAAGCCGAAACTCGGCCCTGCTGGTGAACATCCTGTAGGGCTCTGTCACACCGCGCGTGAACAGATCATCGATCATCACGCCGATATAGGACTCGTCCCGCGCCAGGGTCGCCGGCTCGGCGCCCGACGCGGCCCGGGCCGCGTTCATCCCGGCCATCAGGCCCTGGGCGCCCGCCTCCTCGTAACCTGTCGTGCCGTTGATCTGGCCGGCCAGGTAGAGCCCGGGCAGCCGCTTGACCTCCAGAGTCGGGAACAGCTCACGCGGATCGACGTAGTCGTACTCGATGGCGTAGCCGTAGCGCCGAACCTCGACTGCTTCGAGCCCCGGAATGGTGCGGAGGAAAAGCAGCTGGGTCTCTTCCGAAACCGACGTCGAAATGCCGTTCGGATAGACCGTGTCGTCGTCCAGGCCCTCGGGCTCCAGGAAGATCTGATGGGCGGTCTTGTCGGCGAAGCGAACAACCTTGTCCTCGATGGACGGGCAGTATCGGGGACCACGACCCTCGATCCGCCCGCCGTAGACCGCGGACTCTGTCAGCCGCTCGGCGATGATCCGGTGGGTCTCTTCCGTCGTCCAGGTGATGCCACACTGAATCTGCGGAACATCGATCCGGTCGTTGAGGAAGGAGAAGGGGATCGGGTCAGCATCCGCCGCCTGCATTTCCAGCCGGTCCCAGGCGATCGTCGATCCGACGAGGCGGGCCGGGGTGCCGGTCTTCAGCCGACCCATGTCGAGACCCAGACTGTAGAGCCGGTCAGACAGGCCGATGGCCGGCGCGTCACCGACCCGACCGGCGGCGATGCGTTGCTCACCCAGGTGGATGACGCCCTTGAGAAAAGTGCCGGTGGTCAGGACGACCTTCGGAGCCCGGTACCCGGTCCCCGATCCGCCGACAACGCCGGCCACGGCGCCGTTCTCGACCAGCAGATCCTCCACCGCCTCGGCGATGATGTCGAGGTTCGGCGTCGCGGCCAGCTCGGCCTGCATCGCCTCACGATAGAGCTTGCGGTCGATCTGGGCGCGGGGGCCCCATACGGCCGGACCCTTGGACCGGTTCAGCATGCGGAACTGGATGCCGGCCTTGTCCGCCATCCGACCCATCAAGCCGTCGAGCGCATCGATCTCCCGCACGAGATGGCCCTTGCCCAGACCACCGATGGCCGGGTTGCAGCTCATTTCGCCGATGGTCTCGAGCTTGTGGGTCAGCAGAAGGGTGCGCGCCCCAAAGCGCGCCGAAGCCGCCGCGGCTTCACAGCCGGCGTGGCCGCCGCCGATCACGATCACGTCCCAGGATTGGGTCATCTTCACGGGTCCGAACGCGAACGCCCCCGACGAGCGGGGGCGAGGGGGGTCATATAGCGCAGAAGGCTGGCGACCGGGAGTCCCCGCGTCCTTCGACAGATCGCTTCGCGGCGGCTCACGACAACGGGAGGAGGCGCCTGCCTGACATGGTCATTGGGGCGGCGCCCGGCTGCGGGTCAGGGGACGCGGACCGATAGCGCCTGGCGATGTTTCACGTGAAACATCTCATTTACCAATGCAAAAGCTCGAGAAGACCCGATCCAGAACCGCCTCCGGGTCGACCCGGCCGGACACCCGCTCCAGGGCTCGGGCGGCCAGCCTGACGTCCTCGGCCGCCAGCTCGGGCTCGCCCTGGGCCAGCGCCCGCTCCACGCGCACCGCCGCCTCGCTCAGGCTCTCGGCATGCCGCAGCCGGGTGGCCGCCGGGAACTCCGCCGCCGAGAGCGCCGCCACGACACGCGCCTCGATGGCCAGCGCTACCGCGGCCGCGCCCCCGGCCTTCATCGAAACATCGAGGATCGCGAGCCCCAGTTCAGCCGCCGCCGCCCGAGCGCGGCTCCCGTCGAGACTTTCCGGCAGGTCGGCCTTGTTCATCACGCACAGGTCGCCGGGCTGCACCAGATCCCTGGCAAACCGCCAGCTGCCGTCGGAGGCGTGGCCGTCAACGACCCAGAGCCTCAGGTCTGCGCCCGACGCCCATGCCCGGGCGCGCCGAACACCCTCGGCCTCGATAACCTCCTCGGTCTCGCGCACCCCTGCGGTATCCGCCAGCAGGGTCTTGTAGCCGCCCAGCACCAGAGGAACCTCGATGACATCCCGCGTGGTGCCCGGGGTGGCGGTGACTATGGCGGCATCCCGGCGGGCGAGACCATTGAGCAGGCTGCTCTTCCCGGCGTTGGGCGCGCCAATCAGCGCGACCCGGTACCCCTCGCGGACCCGCCGGCCGCGGTCGGCGTCAGCAAGGGCCGTGTTCAATTCCGACAAGAGCCGCGCCAGATGTGGCCGCGCCCTGGCGGCGACGTCCTGAGGCAGATCCTCATCCGGGAAATCAACCGCCGCTTCCAGAACCGCCAGGCTCTCGATCAGCGCCTCGCGCCAGGCGTCGTAGCGGAGCGACAGCCCGCCGCCGAGCTGGTCCAGGGCCTGGCGGGCCTGGGCCGTCGTCTCCGCGTCGATCAGATCGGCCACCGCCTCGGCCTGGGCCAGGTCCAGCCGGCCGTTCTGAAAGGCCCGCCGGGTGAACTCGCCCGGCTCGGCCAGCCGCAGGCCCAGGTCCGCCAGAGCCGTGACCAGGGTGTCGACCACCGCCAGGCCCCCGTGAACATGGAACTCCGCGCAATCCTCGCCCGTGTAGCTGGACGGCCCCGGAAACCACAGGGTCAGAGCCTCATCGATGAGACTGCCGTCCGCCCCGACCAGCTTTCGCAGCGAGGCCCGCCGCGGGGCGGGCGCGGACCCGGCCAGGGCGACAACGGCCGCCCTTGATCGGGGGCCGGAAATCCGCACCACCGCCAGCGCCGCCCGACCGGGCGCGGTCGCCGGCGCGAAGATGGTGTCGGTCATTCGCCCGATTTGGTCCCGAACCCTGCCGCGGCCGGCATGGCCGCCGTCATCAGCTTGCGGAACTGCTCCTGGGCGCCGGACCCGAAGGCCATCCAGCTCTTCATCAGCTCGTCAGGGGCCAGGGCGGCCATGTTGGAGTCCATGCGCTTCTGCATCTCGGCTACGAGATGGTCGTTGAGGGCGGTGACATCGGGGAGACCCATGAAGGTGCGGGCCTCCACGGGGGTGCAGTCGATCTCGACGGTGACCTTCATGGTTCGCTCTTTCCTTGCTCGCGGGCAGGGTTACCTATGGCCGCGAGACGCGCGACCGCGCTAACAACCACATCCTGACACAAAACGGAGACCGACGATGAGCGGAGAACGCGTGACCATCAAGACGCCCGACGGCGAGTTTTCGGCCTATGTCGCCCGTCCGGCGGCCGCCAAGGCCCCCGCCGTGGTCGTGATCCAGGAGATCTTCGGCGTCAACGCCGTGATGCGCGAGATCACCGACGACCTCGCCGGACAGGGCTATCTGGCCATCTGCCCCGACCTGTTCTGGCG
This sequence comes from Caulobacter sp., assembly GCA_040383665.1. Lineage (GTDB taxonomy): Bacteria > Pseudomonadota > Alphaproteobacteria > Caulobacterales > Caulobacteraceae > Caulobacter. Next base: position 14,518 of record JBEIDC010000018.1, on the reverse strand, counting down.
GATCGAGCCGGGCATCGACATCACCGACCAGTCCAAGGCTGAATGGGACAAGGCCTTCGAACTGTTCAACGCCTTCAACGCCGACAAGGGGGCCGAGGACCTGCAGGCCACCATCACCGCCATCCGCGCCGACCCCGGCTGCACCGGCAAGGTCGGATCGGTGGGCTTCTGCCTCGGCGGCAAGATGGCCTTCCTGACCGCCACCCGCACCGATGTCGACGCCGCCGTCTCCTACTATGGCGTCGGCCTGGATTCCCTGACCCCGGAGGCGGAAAAGCTCACCCGCCCGGTAATGCTGCACATCGCCGGCGAGGACGGCTTCGTGCCCAAGGAGGCGCAGGCCGCCATTCACGCGGCGCTCGACAATCATCCGCTGATCACCATCCACGACTATCCGGGCCGGGACCACGCCTTCGCCCGCCAGGGCGGCGAGCATTTCCACGCCGAGGACGCCGCGACGGCGGGCCATCGCTCGCTGGCCTTCTTCGCCGAACATCTGGGGTAGGGCTCATGCTGGCGATCCAGGCGACCCGCACCGGCGGCCCGGAGGTCCTCGAGGCCGTCGATCTTCCCGTCCCAACGCCGGGGCCGGGCGAGATCCTCATCCGGCATGAGGCCATCGGGCTGAACTTCATCGACACCTACTACCGCACGGGCCTGTATCCGGCGCGGCTGCCCGGCGTGATGGGAGTCGAGGGCGCGGGCATCGTCGAGGCGATTGGCGAAGGCGTGACGCGCTTCGAGGTCGGCGACCGCGCCGCCTACGCGGGAGGGCCGCTGGGCGCCTACGCAGAGGCCCGGGTCTACAAGGCCGACCGGGCGGTGAAACTCCCGGAGGGCATCTCGTCGGAGGTGGCGGCCGCCGCGATGCTCAAGGGCATGACAGCCGAGTTCCTGCTTCGCCGGTGCTATCCGGTGAAGGCCGGCGAGACCATCCTGGTCCACGCCGCGGCCGGCGGGGTGGGACAGATCCTGGTCCAGTGGGCCAGGCATCTCGGCTGCCGGGTGATCGGCACGACGGGCGACGCCGACAAGGCCGCCCTGGCCCGGTCGCTCGGTTGCGACGAGGTCATTCTCTATCGTGACGAGGACGTGGCGGCCCGTGTGCGCGAGATGACGGTCGGACAGGGAGTCTCAGTGGTCTACGACGGCGTCGGCGCGGCGACCCTGGAGGGAAGCCTGGGCGCCCTGGCCCGGCGCGGCATGCTGGTCAGCTACGGCAATGCCTCCGGACCGGCCGCCGCCGTCCTGCCCTCGCGCCTGGCGCAGGGGGGATCGCTGTTCCTCACGCGGCCCGGCTTGTTCGACTACATCGCCACCCGCGAGGAGCTGGACGAGAGCGCCGGCGCCCTGTTCGAGGTGCTGACGAGCGGTGCGGTGAAGGTCGACATCGGCCAGACCTTCCCGCTCGCCGAGGCCCGCCTGGCGCACGAGACGCTGGAGGGTCGGGGTACGGTCGGCTCGACACTTCTGATCCCCTGACGACCAGCAACCACCGTCGGACACGAAAAAGGGGCGCGGAGTGATCCGCGCCCTTCCTCGTTCCGACGTTGAGCGTCGGATCAGGTGTTCATCGACTGGAAGAAGTCGGCGTTGTTCTTGGTCTGCCGCAGCTTGTCCATGAGGAACTCGATCGCGTCCTGGGCGCCCATCGGATTGACGATACGGCGCAGAACGTAGGTCTTCTGCAGCTGATCCCTCGGCGTGATGAGCTCTTCCTTGCGGGTGCCGGACTTGAGGATGTCGATGGCGGGGAAGATGCGCTTGTCGGCCACCTTGCGGTCGAGGACGATTTCGCTGTTCCCGGTGCCCTTGAACTCTTCGAAGATGACTTCATCCATCCGCGAGCCGGTGTCGATCAGGGCGGTGGCGATGATGGTCAGCGAGCCCCCCCCTCCTCGACGTTCCGCGCCGCGCCGAAGAAGCGCTTGGGCCGCTGCAGGGCGTTGGCGTCCACGCCGCCCGTGAGCACCTTGCCCGAGGACGGCACCGTGGTGTTGTAGGCGCGGCCAAGGCGGGTCACCGAGTCCAGCAGGATGATGACATCCCGCTTGTGCTCGACCAGGCGCTTGGCCTTCTCGATCACCATTTCGGCGACCTGCACGTGGCGGGTGGCAGGCTCGTCGAAGGTCGAGGAGATCACCTCGCCGACGACGGTGCGCTGCATGTCGGTGACTTCTTCCGGGCGCTCGTCGATCAGAAGGACGATCAGGTAGCACTCCGGGTGGTTGGCGGCGATCGACTTGGCGATGTTCTGCAGCATCACCGTCTTGCCGACCCGCGGCGGGGCGACGATCAGGCAGCGCTGGCCCTTGCCGAGCGGGGAGACGATGTCGATGATCCGGCCCGAGCGATCCTTCAGCGTCGGATCCTCGATCTCCATCTTCAAACGCTCTTCGGGATAGAGGGGCGTCAGGTTGTCGAAGTGGACCTTGTGGCGGACGTTCTCGGGCGCCTCGAAGTTGATCTGCTCGACGCTGACCAGCGCGAAGTAACGTTCACCCTCGCGCGGCGCGCGGATGGCGCCGACCACGGAATCGCCGGTGCGCAGGCCGAACTTGCGGATCTGCGAGGGCGAAACATAGATGTCGTCGGGACCGGGAAGGTAGTTGGCTTCCGGGCTGCGCAGGAAGCCGAAGCCGTCCGGCAGCACCTCCATGGTGCCCGACCCCGAGATCTCGATGCCTTCCTCGGCAACGGTCTTGAGGATGCCGAACATCATGTCCTGCTTGCGCATGGAGTTGGCGTTATCGAGCTCCAGCTTTTCAGCCAGGGCCAGCAGGTCGGCGGGAGAGGTCTCCTTCAGCTCCTGAAGGGACATGCGGGTCACGCCCAGGGCGGCGACGACCGCGGAAACCTGGGACTCATCGCCATCATGGCCATCGTGGCCCTCGGCGCCGGTGTCGGTCGCGTCAGCGGCGGCGGGGATGTCGTTCTCGGGGGTGTTGTCTTCGGACATGGACAGACTCTGGTCGTGAGGGCCGGTGGCGGCCCCCTGGGTAGACAGACGCCGGACTGGACGTTTGACGGTCCCGGGGCGGCGAGTGAAAGGCGCTTGCGGAAAGCGCGAAAGGACGTTCGGGGAGCCGGATCATGGGCGCGCCGCCAACGGGCGCGGATCCGGCGAAAGGAGAGAACGCGAACCGAACCGGTTCGCATCACCGGCAGGGGAACCACACCGCCCCCGCCCCGTCAAGGAATCCGTTGTCGCGGCGCGGGTTAGCGCGCCAGGAACTCGGTCGTAACCGCAAGGACCATGACGACGGCCGCCAGGAAGGGCAGCTCGTTGGTCATGCGCCAGAACTTCTCCGACTTCGTGTTCGTGCCGGCGGCGAACGTCTTTCGCGCCCCGGCCAGGAAGCCGTGCCAGCCGGTGAGGAACAGAACCCCGGCCAGCTTCACCCACATCCACGGCTGGCCAAGCACGTCCGGCCGGGCGGCCATCAGGCTGAGGCCGAACAGCCAGGTCAGGATCATCGCCGGATTGATGATGATCCTCAGCAGCTTCACCTCCATCACCTGCAGGGCGCTGTCGAGCTCTCCGCCCGGGATGGCTTTGGTGTGATAGACGTACAGCCGCGGCAGGTAGAGCATCCCCGCCATCCAGGCGATGACGGCGATGATGTGGATCCCGCGCAACAGGTCGTAGTGTTCCGAAAACCAGCTCATGCGGCCCTCTCCCGACAGGGACATTGCTTGAAACCACGGCCGCAGGATGCTCCGGACGGTGCGACGCCGGTCCGCGCCAGCGCCTCGACCGCCACCTCGGCGAGACCCTCGATAAAGGCCAGGTCCGTGCCGACCGCCGGAGCCCGAAGATAGAACGGCAGTCCGAGCGACCGCGCCAGATCAGCATACTCATGGTCGAGCTCGACCAGGGTCTCGACATGTTCGGAGACGAAGGCGATCGGGGTGACCAGCACGCCGCGCCCGTCGTGACCGGCGTCCTCGATGGCCTGCTCCGTCGACGGACCGATCCATTTCAGCGGTCCGACCTTGCTCTGGTAGCAGACCTTCCAGTCCCAGTCGGGCGCCCAGTCCGGGCCAAGCTGGGCGACCACGGCGGCGCAGGTCCGCTCGACCTGCGCCTGGTAGGGATCGCCCCCGGTGATGACCTTCTCCGGCAGGCCGTGGGCAGAGAACAACAGCCGCAACGGGCCCGGCGCGCCCACGGCGCGGTGGGTGCGGACGATCGACCGGGCGTGCGCCTCGACGAGACCCGGCTCCTGGGGATAGCAGCAGACGGTGCGCGTCCGGCCCGGACCCTTGTAGACCTTGGCCCAGGCCTTGGCCGAGGACAGGGTGGTGGTGGTCGAGAACTGCGGATAGAGCGGCAGAAGCACGATCTCGTCCGGCGCGAACGCGGCGACAGCCCTGGCGGTCTCGTCGGTCAGCGGATGCCAATAGCGCATGGCGATGAAGCAGCGAACCTCGTCCGCCGCCAGCCGGGCGCCCAGAGCCGCCTCCAACGCCGTCGCCTGTTTGCGGGTCTCGGGCAGGAGCGGCGAGCCGCCGCCCATGATGGCGTAGTTGGCCTTGGCGGACTCTTCGCGCCGGCTGCTGATCAGTGCGGCCAGCGGCGTTCGGACAATGCCCGGCAGGCTGATGATCGCGGGATCATTGAACAGGTTGAACAGGAACGGCCGGACTGCTTCCGGACCGTCCGGGCCCCCGAGATTGAACAGGACGACGGCGACCCTGCGGGCGTCGTGGCTGACATCTGTCACTGACCGTTCACCCGCTTGAGCACCTGTTCCACATGCGCGATCGGCGTATCGGGCAGGATGCCGTGGCCGAGGTTGAAGATGTAGGGCCCGTCCCCCCACTGGTCCAGCAGTTGCTGCACGCGGCGATCCAGCCCCGGCCCGCCGGCCCGCAACAGCAGCGGGTCAAGCGCGCCCTGGATGGCCCTGGTCTTCTGGATACGCTGGCCGACGGCGGCCGGGCAGGCGGTGTCCAGCGCCACGCCCTGAACCTCGACGGTCTCGGCGTAGTACTCGGCCATGCTCGAGGCCCCGCGCGGGAACCCGATGACCGGAGTCTCGACGCCCAGCTCGCGCAGACCCTTGATGATCGTCCGGTGGGGCTTGCAGACGATCCGCTCGAACAGGTCCTCGGGCAGACCTTCCGCCCAGCTCTCGAACAGTTTCAGCACCTGAGCCCCGGCCTCGGCCTGCATGGCCAGATACCGGACGCTGGCCCGGGCGACGATGTCGAGCAGCCGGTCCATGTCCTCGGGACGTTCATAGGCGAAGGTGCGGGCCTTGCTGCGGTCCGAGGAGCCGCCTTCGATCATGTAGCTGGCGACGGTCCATGGCGCGCCCGCGAAGCCGATCAGCGCCCGGTCAGGCTCCAGCGCGGCGCGGACCAGCGAAAGGGTCTGTCCCACCGGCGTCAGCTTGAAGGTCGACGCCTCGATCTCGCCCTCCAGGGCGTCGAGCGACGGGAGTTCGCCCAACTTGGGACCTTCACCGGCCTCGAACCAGACCTTCTGACCCAGGGCGCCCGGGATCAACAGGATGTCGGCGAAGACGATGGAGGCGCTGAATGGCAGTCGCCGCATCGGCTGCAGCGTGGCCTCGGCGGCCATCTCCGGATTGAGGCAGAAGGAGATGAAGTCCGGCGCCGTCGCCCGCAGGGCGCGGTACTCGGGCAGATAACGGCCCGCCTGACGCATGAACCATACCGGCGGCCGCTTGAGGGTCTCGCCCGAGAGGACCTTCAGGAGGTCGGGTTTTGAATGTTCGCTCATCGCCCGCTTGATAGGCTCCGCACCGTGAGAGGCAAGGCCCCCTTACTCCCTTATTGAAAGTTAAGAAGGATGATGGGGTAGGCGTAGGGACGGGGCGCCGATGGGACAGTCTGGTCCGACGGTACGATATCCCTTCGCGATACAGACTTTGCCCCCTGGCGGCCCACAGCGGAACAACGGCCTGTTAACTCTGGGGACACATCGGCAGGGCGTCGAAATCCTTAACAAAACCCTAACGGCCCGGGGCGCATCCAGGTCGCGGCGGCCGACGTCCGTCCCCGACGGGGGAAGGTTAACAAATCCTTACCCGCCGTTTCGACTCGAACCTGGGGACAGCGCTGCTCCTGAATGGGCAAGGCGTCCCCGCAACTCACCGCACCGCCTGAACAGCCACAAAACCGTTCGAAACGGTCCCCGAAGGGTTAAGAGAACATTAACGGTCCATGCACAGGCTTGGTTGAAGACCCGACCTGGCTCTATGGAGGGGTGATGACCACAGCGTCCCGCGTCGCCACCTATTTCCACATCCATCTCGTGTCCGACTCCACGGGCGAGACCCTGAACGCCATGGCCCGCGCTGTCTGCGCGCGGTTCACCGACATCCTGCCGATCGAGCACATCTACGCCCTGGTCCGGTCGCCCCGCCAGCTGGAGCGGGCCCTGGAGGAGATCGCCGGCGCGCCGGGGGTTGTCATGCACACCATCGTCGACGGCGCCCTGCGGGCGGCCCTGGAGGAAGGTTGCCGGCGACACGAGATCCCCTGCATCGCGGCGCTCGATCATGTGGTCGCCGCCATGTCCCGTTACCTCGGCGCGCCGATCTCCAGCCGGGTCGGCGCCCAGCACGCGCTGGACACCGACTATTTCAACCGCATGGAAGCCCTGAGCTACGCGATCGGCCATGACGACGGCCAGCTCGGCCAGGACCTGAGCCAGGCGGATGTCGTGCTGATCGGCGTGTCGCGGACCTCCAAGACCCCGACCAGCATCTATCTCGCCCATCGCGGTGTGCGGGCGGCGAACATCCCGCTGGTCCCGGGCGTACCGCTCCCTAGGGAAGTGTTCGAGCTGAAGAAGACCCTGGTCGTCGGCCTGATCGCATCGCCGGACCGGTTGATCCAGATCCGTCGCAACCGCCTGCTCTCGCTGAACGAGAATCGCGAAAGCACCTATATCGACCAGGAAGCGGTTCGCGAGGAGATCATCGCCGCCCGGCGGCTGTTCGAACGCCAGGGCTGGCCGGTCATCGACGTCACCCGGCGCTCGGTCGAGGAAACGGCGGCGGCGATCATCAACCTGTTGTCGGGCGGACGCGGCGCCGTGGAGGTCCTGGGATGATCATTCTGGCATCGAAGAGTTCGGCCCGCACGGCGGTCCTGCGCGCCGCCGGCGTCGCGTTCGAGACCCAGGTCGCCGGCGTCGATGAAGCCGCGGTGAAGACAGGTCTGCTGGCCGAAGGCCACGGCCCGCGCGAGGTCGCCGACGCCCTGGCCGAGCTGAAGGCGGTGAAGGTCTCCCGCGCCCGCCCGGGCGATCTGGTGATCGGCGCCGATCAGACGCTCGATCTCGATGGCGCACTCTTCGACAAGGTCGAGACCCTGGCGCAGGCCCGCGAGCGTCTCCAGCTTCTGCGCGGCAAGACCCACAAGCTGCACTCCGCCGTCGTCGTGGCGCGCGGAGGCGAGGCGATCTGGCGAGAGGTCCCGCCGGCGAGGCTGACCATGCGGGACGTCAGCGACGCCTTCATCGACCGCTATCTGGCCGCCCGGGGTGACGACATCCTGGGTTCGGTCGGCTGCTACCAGCTCGAGAACGAGGGCGTTCAGCTCTTCTCGCGCATAGAGGGCGACTATTTCACCATCCTGGGTCTGCCGCTGATGGGTCTGTTCGACTTCCTGCGCCTGCACGGGGAGCTGCACGCGTGAGCAGGATCACAGGCGCGGCCCTTGTCGCCGGCATCGTCGGCCGTCCCGTCACCCACTCCCTCAGCCCCGTGCTGCACAACGCCTGGATCGCGGCGGCCGGGCTGAACGCCGCCTATGTGCCCCTGGCGCCGGCGGCCGGCGGGTTCGCCGCCCTGGCCGAAGGCCTGCGCGGCGGGGTGATCCGGGGCGTCAACGTTACCATCCCCTTCAAGGAAGACGCCCTGGCCTACGCCGACGAGGCCAGCGACCGCGCCCGACTGGCGGGGGCGTCCAACCTGCTGCTGTTTCGGGAGGATGGATCCATCTTCGCCGACAACACCGACGGCCTCGGCATGCTGGCGGCGCTGGCGATCCAGGCGCCGGGATTTGATCCCAAGGCGGGGCCGGCGGTGATCCTCGGGGCCGGCGGCGCCGCCCGGGGCGCGGCGGCCGCGCTCGTTCTGGCCGGCGCGCCGGATATCCGGATCGTCAATCGCACCGCCGACCGCGCCTTCGCCCTGGCGGCGGATGTCGGCGGCCCGGTTCAGGCGGCCGATCTCAAGGCGGCGCTCGCCGGCGCCAACGTCATCATCAACGCCACCTCGCTGGGCCTGAACGGCGGACCGGGGCCGGAGGCCGACCTGGCCCTCGCACCGGACGCGGCCGTGGTCCTGGACATGGTCTACAAACCGCTGCGCACGGAATTCCTCGCCCGTGCCGAGGCGCGGGGCCTGCGCTCGGTCGACGGCCTGGAGATGCTTATCCGCCAGGCGGTCCCGAGTTTCGAGGCCTTCTTCGGCGTCGCGCCGCCGACCGAAGTCCATGTCCGCGCCCTGGCCCTGAAGACCATCGGAGAAACCGCATGATTACCGTCGGCCTTACCGGCTCCATCGGCATGGGCAAGTCGACCACGGCGGCGATGTTCGCGGCGCAGGGCGTTCCGGTCTATGACGCCGACGCTGAAGTGCATGCGCTCTACGCGAAAGGCGGCGCGGCCGTCGGTCCGGTTGGCGAGGCCTTTCCCGGCGTGGTGGTCGACGGCGCCATCGACCGCCCGCTGCTCAGCCGCCAGGTCGTCGGCAAGCCTGACGAGATGAAACGCCTCGAGGCGATCGTCCACCCGCTCGTCGGCATGAGCCGTGTCGATTTCTTCGAGCGGGCGGCCGCGGCGAAAGCGGACATCGTGATCCTCGACATCCCGCTGCTGTTCGAGACTGGCGGCGAAAAGCGAATGGATGCCGTCGTTGTGGTTTCAGCCCCGGCCGATGTCCAGCGCCAGCGGGTGCTGGCTCGCCCGGACATGGACGAAGCCAAGCTTGACGCCATCCTCGCTCGCCAGATGGCCGATGCGGAAAAGCGAGCCCGCGCCCACTTCGTGATCGATACCGGCCAGGGCCTGGATCACGCCCGGGAACAGGTCCGCGAGGTGCTCAGGGTTCTGCGAGATCCGTCCACGGCGCGACCCTTCGCCCCGCTTGTCGCTCCCGCCGAACCGGGTCAATGAAGAGGCCATGGCGCGCCACATCGTCCTCGACACCGAGACCACCGGCCTCGATCCCCGGAGCGGTCACCGGCTGATCGAAATCGCCTGCGTCGAGGTCATCGACTTCATGCCGACCGGGAAGTCGTTCCACGAGTACGTCCATCCCGACCGTGAGATCGATCCCGATGCCGAACGGGTGCACGGCATCTCGCTGGCCTCACTGCGGGACAAGCCGCGCTTTCCGGAGATCGTCGACCGGCTGCTCGCCTTCATCGGCGAGGACACGATCGTCGCCCACAACGCCCCGTTCGACCGCGGCTTCGTCAACGCCGAGCTCAGCCGCTGCGGTCTGCCCCTGACGCCGGACGACCAGTGGATCGACACCCTGGCCCTGGCCAAGAAGAAGTTCCCGGGAATGTACAACTCCCTGGATGCCCTCTGTAAGCGGATGAAGATCTCGCTGGCGGCGCGGGACAAGCACGGGGCGCTGATCGACGCCGAGCTTCTGGCGGCGGTCTATCTGGAGCTTCAGGGCGGCAAGGAGCGGGCGCTCGACCTGACCATGAGCGCCGTGGAGCGCGCCAGCCAGACGATCCAGACCATCGTCTACGGTGCAAGGCCGCGGCCGCTGCCGCCGCGCTCGACCGCTGACGAACGCGCCGCGCACGAGGCCTTCGTGCGCGGCGTACTCAAGGACAAGGCCGTCTGGGCCAGGTTCGGAATTCAGTAGCCGGTCAGGCGTTGCCGACCAGCGAGCCGTCGCCCTGCGCCTTGCGGGCGGCATAGACGCCGGCGAAGTCGATCGGGTCGAGCTGGAACGGCGGGAAGCCACCCTCCGAGGTCACGTCCGAGATCAGGCGACGGGCGTAGGGGAACAGGAATCGCGGGCACTCGATCATCAGCACCGGCTCGATCTCGTCCTGCGGCACGCCGCTGATCGCGAACAGGCCGCCGTAGAGCAGTTCGACATGAAAGGCGACCTTGTCGCCCCGCATCGCCCGGGCCGACAATTTGAGATCGACCTCGAAAAGACCGTCGGTGCGACCACGGGCGTTCATCTCCACGCCGATGTCGATCTGCGGCTGCAGGCCGGACACGTCGGCGCGGAGCGATTCCGGCGCCAGGGGGTTTTCAAACGAGAAGTCGCGCACGAACTGCGCGAGGATGCGGAAGCCGGGCTGGGCTTCGGCGCCGTTCTCGGCCGGGGCGGTGAACGTATCGCTCATGGGGGAATCAGGTTCCTGGACTTGTACAGGGCCGCCGCCCGGGCATGAGCGCGACAATATTGAGGCGCGCTGCTATCACGCGCTCCCTGCCTGTGCAACGGCAGGCCCCTGACGCGGGCGGAAGCCTGACCTATATTCCCCTGAGTACAACCGGAGCCGGGTCTGCCGTGAAATATCTCGAACTGGTCATCTTCGCCGTGTTTGCCGCCGTGGTGCTGTATCAGCTCTACGCCGTGCTCGGCCGCCGCATTGGTCGACAGCCCGAAGACAACCCGCCCAAACCGGTGGTCGCGCCTGTCGACGCCGATCCCGTGACCGTCGCCGAGGCGCCGCCGATCGACGCGCCGGCGCCCACCGGCCTGAACGCCATTCGCGCGAAGGATCCCGGCTTTGACACGGCCCGCTTCCTGGACGGCGCACGCCAGGCCTATGAGATGATCGTCATCGCCTTCGCCGCCGGCGACCGGGCGACGCTGCAGAACCTGTTGTCGCCCGCCGTGGCCGAAAGTTTCGAGGCGGCCATCGACGCCCGCGAGGCGGAGGGTCGCACCGAGACCGTCGAGTTTCTGCACGCTCCCCGCGCCGACCTGGAACAGATCGAGGTCAAGGACGACGTGGCCCACGTGATCGTCCGCTTCCTGGGCGAGTTCCGGTCTCGGACCAAGGGTCCCGAGGGCGAGGGCGTCGACGACCGTCGCACGGCCGAGCTGTGGACATTCGAACGCAATCTTAACAGCCGCGACCCCAACTGGACTCTGGTTCATGTAGACGCCGCGGAGGCGTGATGCGGATTCGGGTTCCCGGCGCGGCGGCGCTGCTTCTCATCCTGGCCGCCTGCGCCACCCCGAAAACGGACGGCCCCATCGTCGCGCCGCCGGCCCCGGCGCCTGTCCCGGCGCCTGCCGTTCCCCCGGTCCCGCCGCCGTCCACGGTCTCGTTCGCCGACCTGCCCGGTTGGGAGAGCGATGACCACGCCGCCGCGCTCGAGGCATGGCGGGCGACCTGTGGCGTCAACCGTGACCAGGCCGCCGCAGCGATCTGCCGCAAGGTCCGGGCGCTGGGTCCCGTCGACGCCGCTGACGCCCGCGCCTTTCTGGAGGCGAATTTCCGGCCGGTCGCGCTGCAGGACCCCGGACTGCTCACCGCCTATTTCGCACCGGAGTACGAGGCCCGGTTCTCGCGCCGCGAGGGGTTCACCGCACCGGTGCGCGGCCGCCCGGCCGACCTCGACATGAAGGGATCGGGCGAGGTCACACGCACTGTCGACGGCCGGGCAGAACCCTACCCCGACCGGGCCGCCATCGAGGCGACCGAGCCGGAGGTCATCCTGGCCTGGATGCGCCCGGAGGATCTGTTCTTCCTGCAGATCCAGGGGTCGGGCATCCTGGTCCTTCCCGACGGAACCCGCAAACGCGCCGCCTTCGCCGCGCACAACGGCCAGCCTTTCCTGGGCATCGCCAGGCCGATGCGCGAGCGGGGTCTGCTCAAGGATTCCGACACCTCGGGCGACGCGATCCGCCGATGGCTCGCCGAGCACCGCGGCCCGGAAGCCGACGAGATCATGCGTCTCAACCCACGCTACGTCTTCTTCCGGATGAGCGACGACGACGGCAAGGAAGCGAGCGGCGCCGCCGGGGTGCCGCTACCCGCCGGTCGCGCCATCGCGGTGGACCTGTCTCGCCATGATGTCGGGGAGTTGTTCTGGATCGACGCCAGCGCCCCGATCCTCACAGGCGCCTTCCCGACCTATCGCCGGTTGACCGTGGCGCTGGACACTGGCGGGGCGATCAAGGGCGAGGTGAGGGCCGACCTCTACATCGGCAGCGGCGACGCCGCCGGCGTCGAGGCGGGCCGCGTCCGCCACACCCTGCGCATGTGGCGCCTCGTCCCCGTCCCGGCCGGCGGGTGAGAGCATGGCCCGAAAGCTGAAGGCGGAAGAAGCGCGGCTGTGGAGCCATGTAGCGTCCACCGTCAAGCCGCGCCCGGGCATGGCCCTGCCTTCGGCGGAGGTTGAAGCGGTCAAGCCCAAGATCGACCCCAAGGCCGCACCGGCGCATCTGCCGGTCGCGCCGCCGGCCAAGGCGAGCCGCTCCAGGGCCACGCCGCCGCCGGATCCGATCGAGCCAGGCCGCAAGCGCCGCATCGTGCGCGGCCGGGACCCGCTGGTGGCGCGCATAGACCTACACTTCATGACCCATGATCGTGCGCGCGCCGCGCTGGAATCGTTCCTGCTGCGCGCTCATGCCGAAGGCGTGCGGGAGGTTCTGGTCATCACCGGCAAGGGCACGCTGGGGGAAGGGATCCTTCGCCGCCAGACGCCCGAATGGCTGGCCGCACCGCCCCTCCGGGCCATCGTCGCCGGGGTGTCAAAGGCTGATCGTCGGCACGGCGGCGAGGGGGCGCTTTATGTCGCGCTCAAGGGAAATTCGCGGGCCTGACCTAGCGACGCACTGGCAGCTCCACCACCTGCGAGTCATAGTCTTGCTGGATCCAGGGGGTCAGGGATGACGGAACGCGTTTTGGTGGTTGGCGCCGGCATGGCCGGTCTGTTCACCGCACTGGCCCTGGGCGCCGCCGGCTGGCGCGTCGATGTGCTCGAGCGCGATCCGCCGGCGCCGGACGGCGGCGCCGACGACGCCTTCGAAAACTGGAGCCGCCGCGGCGTGGGGCACCTGCGACACAGCCATGCCTTCCTGGCCCGGCTCCGGCGGGTCATTTCCGACAATCATCCCGGCCTTCTCGACGATCTCCGCGCGGCCGGCGTGCAGGAGCTGAACTTCTTCGACGGGCTGACGGCCCACGCCCGCGAGAAGTACCGGCCGATGCCGGAAGACAGCCAGCTGACCGTATTGACCAGTCGCCGCACGACCCTGGAACTTGTCATGCGCCGCTACGTCGAGCGCATGAACAGCGTCCGCATCCACAGCGGCGTCAATGTCGTCGGCCTGCTTGGCGAGGTGGATGAAGAGGGCCGATTTGTCTGTCGCGGCCTGACCCTCGAAGACGCCGCCGGCCGGAGGGGCGAGCTCGCCGACATCGTCGTCGACGGCGCCGGCCGGCTGTCGCAGACCTTTGACTGGCTGGAAGACGCCGGGGTCAAGGTCGCCGAGGAGAGCGAGGACGCCGGCATCCTCTATTACACCCGCCACTGGCGGCTGCGGCCGGGACAGGAGGAGCCGCCGCGCGGCGGGCCGCCGGGCGCGGGCGATATCGGCTTCATCAAGTACGGCGTCTTCCCGGCCGACAACGGCTGCTTCTCGATCACCCTGGCGGTGCCGGAGATCGAGGAAACCCTGCGCCAGGCGGTGATGCGGCCGGAGATCTTCGAGCGCATCTGCCAGCAGATTCCCGGAGTCGCCCGCTGGACCGACCCTGATCGCGCCGAGCCGATCAGCAAGGTGTTCGGCATGGGCGATCTGAAGAGCCGCTGGCGGGACACCGTCACCGACGGCAGGCCGGCGGCCCTCAACCTGTTCGTTGTCGGGGATGGCCTTGTCCGGACCAACCCGCTCTACGGCCGCGGCTGCTCGTTCGCCGCTGTCGAGGCCCATCTGCTGCGCGACGTCCTCGCCGCCCACAGCCACCCGGCCGCGCGCGCCGTCGCCTATCGCGACTCGGTGCAGACCGAGCTTCGGCCCTTCTACGACGGCATGCTCTTCCAGGACCGCCAGGCGATCAAGCGGGCCCGCCAGACCCTGACCGGCGATCAGCAACCTGGCCTGAAGGCCCTGATGGCGCGCAGTTTCGCCAACGACGCTCTGACCCCGGCCCTGCGCTCGGACCCGGCGCTCCTGCGGGAGTTCATGCGCGGGTTCCACATGCTGGAGCCCAGCAACGACTGGCTCAAGCGGCCCGCCAACATCGCCAAGGTGCTGAAGGTCTGGGCCATGCCGAAGCCGGCGAAGGCCAAACACTATCCGCCGCGGCTGGGTCCGCGCCGCCCGGAGATGTTCGAGGCCCTGGGTCTCAGCGCGACGGCGGACGCCGAACGGCTGGGCCTCGCGCGGGCGGGCCGCTAGGTCCAATCGACATTCAGGGATTCACGGGCCGCGGGATGCGTGATTCATAGGTCTCCGCTTTGGCGGAGGTCTGTGATGGGCGTGAAGCGGTATGAACTGAGCGATGCGCAGTGGGTTCGGATCGAGCCGCTGTT
>JBEIDC010000017.1:0-34205 GCA_040383665.1 Caulobacter sp. | reverse complement strand
GGGCGCAGCCGGACATGTCGACCGACCATTCGACGCCGTCGAAGATGAAGAATTCGGGTTCCGGACCGAAGAAGGCGGTGTCGCCCAGGCCGGAGGACTTCAGGAAGGCTTCAGCGCGCTTGGCGATGGAGCGCGGGTCGCGGTCGTAACCACGGCCATCGGTCGGATCGATCACGTCACAGGTGAGGACGATGGTGGTTTCATCAAAGAACGGGTCGACGTAGGCGGTATCCGGATCCGGGTTCAGCTGCATGTCGGAAGCCTGAATGCCCTTCCAGCCGGCGATCGACGAGCCGTCGAAGGCGTGGCCGTCGACGAACTTGCTGTCGTCCAGGGCTCTCGCCGGGATGGACACGTGCTGTTCCTTGCCACGGGTGTCGGTGAAGCGGAAATCAACGAAACGGACTTCGTTGTCCTTGACCATGTTGATGACGTCGGCTGGGGACATCCTGAGTTCTCCTAACGCTGGAAATGATGTTGATCGAATCGGGGTCGAGCCGGCGCTCACCCGTGGTCGAAGATCGTGGTGCAGATTCCATGCCACGACTTCATGGCAAAAAAGCATTGTGCCACAATTCCTTAGGTGTTCGGCCGACAGGGTGCATGCACCACGGACGAGCATGATCGCGGGAGATTGCACTACTTGAGTGCGTTTTGGGTTCCCGGAGCCGACGGCCGAAGCCGTCCATCACGACTTCTTGCAGGAGATGCCCATGGGCCGACTGACCGAGATTCTGGAAAATGCCCAGCAACGCGCCCGTTCGCTGGGTGTGCCCTATAACGGTGCGCTCACCCCCGCGGAGGCGCACGAACTGTTGCGTCTGGCGCCCGGCGCAAAGCTGGTGGACGTGCGCACCCGGGCCGAGTGGGACTGGGTCGGTCGCGTCCCGGGCAGTGTCGAAATCGAGTGGCAGACCTACCCGGGCGGCCAGCCCAACCCGGACTTCCTGGCTGCGCTGACCCAGCAGGTGGATCCGGAGTCGCTGGTGATGTTCCTGTGTCGCAGCGGTGGCCGGTCCCATGGCGCCGCCATGGCGGCGAAGGCGGAGGGCTACACCGAGGTGTACAACATCCTCGAGGGCTTCGAGGGTGACAAGGACGCCTCGGGCCATCGCAATGCGGTGGGTGGCTGGAGGCTGGCGGGTCTGCCCTGGGTCCAGAGCTGATCCCGTCCGGAATGGCCCTGCCTGGCGGCAGGGCCGGCGTCAGTCGGCCACCCAGTTGATCCAGCCGGTGGCCGACGTGAGCAGAACCAGCGCGCCGAACGCGATCCGGTACCAGGCGAAGACGGCGAAATCGTGCCGGGCGACGTAGCGGATCAGCGCCCGTACGGCCAGCAGGGCGCTGGCGAAAGCCGCCACAAAGCCGATGCCGAAGACAGTCACGTCATCGGACACCAGCAGCCCGCGGTGTTTCCAGAGGTCGTACACGGCAGCCGCGCTCAGCGTCGGGATGGCAAGGAAGAACGAGAACTCCGTCGCCGCCCGTCGCGACAGACCGAACATCATCCCGCCGATGATGGTGGCGCCGGAGCGTGATGTGCCGGGGATCAGTGCGAAAGCCTGGGCCAGCCCGACCTTGAGCGCATCGGTGAGCCGCATGTCGTCCACGTCGTGCACCACCGCTCGCCGCTGGCGTCGCTCCACCCACAGGATCACCAGCCCGCCGACGATGAAGGCGGTCGCCACCGGCAGGGGCTGGAACAGGTGTGCCTTGATGTGCTTGCCGAACGCCAGGCCCAGCACGGCCGCGGGCAGGAAGGCGACGGCCAGGTTGAGCACGAAGCGCTGCTGCCGGCGGTCGGTTGCCAGGCCGCCGACCGCCGTCGCCAGCCTGCGCCGGTACTCCCAGCAGATGGCCAGAATCGCGCCCAGCTGGATGAAGATGGCGAACACCTTGGCCTTCTCGCCGGTGAAGGCGAGCAGCTGCTCGGCAATGATGAGGTGCCCGGTGCTCGAGATCGGGAGAAATTCCGTGAGCCCTTCGACGATCCCGAGGACCAGCGCTTTGAACAGAACGACGGCATCCATGCGGCGACGATATCAGACCGTCCTCGATGCTCAGGCCTTGCGGTAGATCTCGCCGCCCTGCCTGACGAACTCCACCGCCTTCACCTCCATGCCCTTCTCCAGCGCCTCGGCCTCGCCGATACCCTGGCTGCGGGCGAAGTCGCGCACGTCCTGGGTGATCTTCATGGAGCAGAAGTGCGGACCGCACATGGAGCAGAAGTGGGCCAGCTTGGCCCCCTGCTGGGGCAGGGTCTCGTCGTGGAACGCCTTGGCGGTGTCCGGATCCAGGCCCAGGTTGAACTGGTCCTCCCAGCGAAACTCGAAGCGCGCCTTGGACAGTGCGTTGTCGCGCACCTGCGCGCCCGGGTGACCCTTGGCCAGGTCGGCGGCGTGGGCGGCGATCTTGTAGGCGATGATGCCGTCCTTGACGTCCTTCTTGTCCGGCAGACCGAGGTGCTCCTTCGGGGTCACGTAGCACAGCATCGCCGTGCCATACCAGCCGATCATGGCGGCGCCGATGGCCGAGGTGATGTGGTCGTAGCCGGGAGCGATGTCGGTGGTCAGCGGCCCGAGGGTGTAGAACGGGGCCTCGTGGCAGAGCTCCAGCTGCAGGTCCATGTTCTCCTTGATCATGTGCATCGGCACATGACCCGGGCCCTCGATCATCACCTGGCAGTCGTGGCGCCAGGCGATCTGGGTCAGCTCACCCAGGGTGCGCAGCTCGCTCAGCTGGGCCTCGTCATTGGCGTCGTGGATGGAGCCTGGGCGCAGGCCGTCGCCCAGGGAGAAGGACACGTCGTAGGCCTTCATGATCTCGCAGATGTCCTCGAAGTGCGTGTACAGGAAGGACTCCTTGTGGTGGGCCAGGCACCACTTGGCCATGATCGAGCCGCCCCGGCTGACGATGCCGGTGACGCGTTTGGCGGTCATCGGGATGAAGGGCAGGCGGACGCCGGCGTGGATGGTGAAATAGTCCACCCCCTGCTCGGCCTGTTCGATCAGGGTGTCGCGGAAGACCTCCCAGTTGAGGCCCTCGGCCACGCCGCCGACCTTCTCCAGCGCCTGGTAGATGGGCACGGTGCCGATGGGCACGGGGCTGTTGCGGATCACCCAGTCGCGGATGTTGTGGATGTTGCGGCCGGTCGACAGGTCCATGACCGTGTCGGCGCCCCAGCGGGTGGCCCAGACCATCTTGTCGACCTCGTCGGCGACGGTGGAGAGCACCGCCGAGTTGCCGATGTTGGCGTTGATCTTGACCAGGAAGTTGCGGCCGATGGCCATCGGCTCCAGCTCGCCGTGGTTGATGTTGGCCGGGATGATCGCCCGGCCGCGGGCCACTTCCTGGCGCACGAACTCGGGCGTGACGAAGTCCGGGATGGAGGCGCCGAAGTCCTCGCCGTCGCGGACGCAGGGCTGGTTCTGCTCGCGGCGCAGGTTCTCGCGGATGGCGACGTATTCCATCTCCGCCGTGATCTTGCCGGCCCGGGCGTATTCCAGCTGGGTGACCGGCGCCCCGGCGCGGGCCTTGAAGATCGGGCGGCGGGCGGTGACTTGCGGCGCCAGGTGCTTGCCCTGGGCGAAGCCGTTGTCCTCGGGCCTGACCTCGCGCGGCTCCAGCACTTCCTCGACATCCCCCCGCGCTGTGATCCAGGACTCACGAATCCGGGGGAGGCCCTGCTCGATGTCGATGACCGCGTCCGGGTCGGTATAGGGGCCGGAGGGGTCGTAGACGGTCAGCGGCGGCTCATTGGCCGTCGGGTGCAGCTCGACCTCGCGGAACGGCACGCGGATGTCCGGGAACAGCTCGCCCGACGCATAGACCTTGCGGCTGCCCAGACGCGGGCCGACCGCGACGTCGTCGGTCTTTGGGGAAACGGGGGCGTGGATGTTCATCGGGCGGTCCTCGGGTGTTGAGGCCACGCGGCTCCGGTGATGGCTTTCCCCTGCCCGTGTCCCCGGCGAAGGCCGGGGCCCATGACGATCCCGCGCACGGCAGGTTCGCTTCTGGATCCCGGCCTGCGCCGGGAAAACGGACGGAGAATGGCTCCTCTCCCTTCGCCGGCATGACCCGGATCAGGTTCGGCGCGTCACGGCGTCAGCCGAATCTCAGTGGCTTGAGCGCCACCCCGCGGAGAACAGGGAGGAGACTAGGCCGGGGGCGTTACGGGGGCAAGGCGGCTAGAGGGGCGTCCCCGCCGCCTTCAGCGCCGCCAGCATCGGCGCCAGGCCCTCGCCGTAGCGCCGCCAGCGGCCGACGGAGCCGGGGTGGATCGGGCTGCGGACCTGGACGGCGCTGGCGGTGGCGACCGGGGCGGCGTTCTCATGGAAGGCCAGGCAGGCGGGGTCCCAGTCCAGGCCGCAGTGGGCGAGCAGGCGGCGGGTCTGGCCCTCCTGGTCGGCGACCAGATCCTCGTAGCGGAAGTTGATGTAGCGGTCGGCGGGCAGGCTGGCGGCCCAGTGGTCGGCCAGGGCCTCGAACCCGGCGACATACCGGCCCGTATATTCCAGATCGAGGGCGTAGTCGTAGTAGGGGAAGCGAGTGGCGAACAGCTGGCGATAGTTGCTCAGGCCCGCGTCCATCGGATGGCGGCGCAGGCAGACGATCCGCGCGTTCGGCAGGGCCCGGTGGATCAGCCCGGCGTAGACGACGTTGAGCGGCATCTTGTCCAGGCTCCGCGCAGCGCCGGCCAGCGGGGCGACGGCCTCCAGATAGCGCCGTCCGGCCTGGGCCAGATCGACGCCGCCGCCGGCCGCCGCCGCCAGGGTCGCCTCGTCCAGCACCAGCCGGGAAGGGGTGCCGGCCATCCGCTTGAGGAT
Organism: Caulobacter sp.; assembly: GCA_040383665.1. GTDB lineage: Bacteria > Pseudomonadota > Alphaproteobacteria > Caulobacterales > Caulobacteraceae > Caulobacter. Next base: position 29,379 of record JBEIDC010000017.1, on the reverse strand, counting down.
CAGCGCGAAGTCGGTGCTCTCGCCCACCGAGACCACGTCCGGGTGGCTGGACAGGATGCGGTCGACCAGGGTGGTGCCGGTGCGCGGCAGGCCGACGATGAAGATCGGGGCGGCGTCGGTCGCGTCGCTCGCCACGGGGCCGACGGTGGCGCGGGCGGCGGCGAACAGGCCTGTATCCCGCGCCGGGTCGTAGGCCACCTCGCGCAGGCGGGCGGCCTTGGCCCGGGCCAGCCAGGCCAGGGCGCGCGGCGGGTCGCCGGCGTCCTCCGCCAGCCGGGCCAGCGCATGGCCGACGTGCAGGGCGCGGTCGGGGTCGGCGTCCGGGTCGGCGGGGAACAGCGGCTCAAGCCGCGCTTCCGGAGCGTCGTCCGACCGCAGGGCCGACATCTGGGTCAACGCCCACCAGACCCGGTAGAGGTCCGGCTGCAGCCCGACCGCCGCCCGCAGCGCCTGTTCGGCGCCCGCGAAGTCGCCTGCGAACTGGCGGGCCGTGCCGAGGTTCTGCTGGAAGGAGGCGTTGGCCGGCTCCAGCGCCACGGCCCGGTCGAACAGCGGCAGCGCCTGCTCGTGCAGGCCCGAGCGGCTGTAGATCACGCCGATGGTGTCCAGGGTCAGGGCGTCGGCGGGGTCCAGCGCCAGGGCGCGGTCGGCGGCGGCGCGAGCCTCGTCCTGCCGGTTGAAGGCGATCAGGCAGCGGCCGAGCTGGGCATGGTGACGGGCGACGTCCGGCTCCAGCCGCGCCGCCTCGCCGAACAGCTCGGCGGCCCTGGACAGGTTGCCGTGCTCGGCGGCGATGACGCCGAGCAGGAACAGGGGCCGCCCTGACGCTCCGGCCTGAAGCGCGCTGAGGCAAAGCGCGTGCGCCTCCCGCCACGCCCGACGGGCCATCAGGCGCTCGGCCTCATCCAGACTGTTACCTGTGGCGCCCATGCCTCCCCCTTGCCCGGATCGTCCGGACGCCGCGCAATTTGATGTTGGCCGAACCGCCCAACCGTCTCATGTTGCACATCGAAGCGTCCGCGGTCGCCCCGCGACGCCGCGTTTTGCGTCAATTGCGTTGAGTTTCGGTCGAGTCGGCGGCGCCCGCTTCCGGGCCAGGCGGCGGCGGCCTCAGTGTCCGGTTCAAGTCAGTCATCACTCTGGGGGTATCCATGTCATTCACCCGCGCCTCGCTGTTCGCGTCGATCAGCCTGCTCGCCCTGCCGATCGCCGCGCCCGCTCTGGCGCAGGACACGACCACCGTCGACGAGGTGATCATCACCGCGACCCGCCGCGACACGACGGTGCAGGACGCGCCGATCAACATCGCCGCGGTCGGCGGCGAGGCGATCGAGGCCCGGGGCTTCTCCGACATGGCCGACATCGCCGCCTTCGTGCCCGGCGTCCACCTGGTCGACCAGGGCGGCCGCGACGGCAACCGCATCGTCGTGCGCGGCCTGAACGCCGACCCGCTCGGCAGCTCCGAAGGCGTCGGCAACTCGACCGGCGGGATGGTGGCCACCTACCTCGGCGAAATTCCGATCGTCGTGGACCTGAAGCTGAACGATCTGGAGCGCGTCGAATTCCTGCTCGGCCCGCAGGGCACGCTCTACGGCGCCGGCACGATGGCCGGGGCCATCCGCTACATTCCCAAGCGCCCGTCGTTCTCCGAGACGATGCTCGAAGTGCGGGGTTCGGGCTACCAGTACGGCGAAGCGAACTCGGCCAGCTCCGACCTCGGGCTGACGTTCAACCTGCCGCTGGCCGACACCTTCGCGATCCGCGGCTCGCTCGACTATCTCGATGACAGCGGCTTCATCGACTACGCCTACGTGGTCAAGAACATCGGCGTTTCGAACCCCGACGTGTTCAACAGCGCCAACACCCGTCGCGTCGAGGACGCGAACACCGAAGAGACCCTGTCCGGCCGCCTCGGAATGCGGTGGGCGCCGACCGACTGGTTCGACGCCAATCTGACCTGGTACTTCCAGGACCAGAAGGTCGGCGCGCGCCAGGTCAGCAGCGCTCGCGTCACGACCCTGCCCGTCGCTGTCGGCGAGTACGAAAGCGCGCTGCGCGTGGTCGAGCCGAACGACCGGAAGAACAACCTTGTGGCGCTGGAGATGAGCGCCGACCTCGGCTTCGCGACCCTGACCTCGGCGACTGGCGTGTCGCGCTATGAGGAGGGCGGTCAGCGCGACCAGACCGACCTGCTGATCGGCCTCCAATACGGCTACGAGGGCTTCCCGAGCTTCACCGCTTTCACGCGTGAGGATCAGGTGGAAGACAGTTTCAACCAGGAACTGCGACTCGTCTCGACGACCGAGGGCCCGCTCAGCTGGATCGTCGGCGGCTTCTACAACCGCTTCGAATCCGACGCCTCGAGCAAGGAGTTCACGCCCGGGCTGCCCGCCTACTGGGGCATCAACCGCCCCGACGCCCTGGAATACTACTCGGTCGACCAGACCGAGCTGGTTGAAATGGCGGCCTACGGCGAGGCCAGCTACCGCATCACGCCCGCCTGGCAGGTGACGCTCGGCGCGCGGTACTACCAGTACGAACTGACCACCGCGAGCGCGGTCGATCTGCCGTTGTACAACACGTCGCAGGGCGCCGCGCCCAACGCCATCACGCTGAACTTCGAGAACGGCGGCCAGGAAGACCAGGGCTGGCTGTTCAAGTTCAATACCTCATATGACATGACCGACGACGTGATGGTCTACGGGACCATCAGCGAGGGCTATCGCATCGGCAACTCCAACGGCGTGGGCCCCTGCCCCCCGGTCAACCCGATGGTCTGCGCCCTGCCCAACGAAATGGCCTATTTCCCGGACAAGACGCTGAACTACGAGCTCGGCATCCATAGCCAGTGGATGGACCGCCGCCTGACCCTGAACGGCGCGATCTTCTTGGTCGACTGGAAGGACCCGCAGGTCGCGGCCGCCACCCTGAACGGCCAGCTGCCGATCACCAAGAACGGCGAGGCCGCCGAGAGCAAGGGCTTCGAGGTCGACTTCGCCTACAAGATCACGCCGGATCTGACCGTGCGGGGCAACTACTCCTACTCGAAGGCCGAGCTGACCGAGACCACCACAAACCTGATTCCGGTTATCCAGCCGCCGGGGTTCAACAAGACCATCGTGTACCTTGACGGCGTGGCCGGCGACCGACTGCCGGGTTCGCCGGAGACCGAGGCCAGCATCTACCTCGATTACCGCCTGCCGCTGGCCAACGGCCTGGAGCTCGACTTCGCCTACGGGGCCAGCTTCACGGGCGACGTGCTGACGCGGATGGGCGGCAAGGGCGGCGGGATCACGCTTGACTCGTACGACATCCACAACATGTCGGTCAGGCTGTCAGGCGACACCTGGGACACCACGGTGTTCGTGAACAACGTCTGGGACACCTACGCCGAGACCGGAGCCCGGAGCACGCCGCTCCACAACCAGGTTGTGAAGGACGACATCGGCGGCAACGTCTATGCGCGCAGCTTCTACACCTCGGTGCTGCCGCCGCGCGCCATCGGCGTCCGCTTCACCAAGCGGTTCGGCGGGTAATGCCGACGGGGACATGTACCGTCTTCGGTGCGTGTCCCCTTCGGCAGCGGGTCGCCTGCGCCCCTTCGTTCGTCATGGCCCGGCTTGTCCGGGCCACCCATGAACACCGACGACAGAATGAGGGCGCGGCCGATCGGTCGCGCCCTCTTTGCTGCTCACTCACCGCGCCTGGGTGGCCCGGACAAGCCGGGCCATGACGACAGGAAGGCAGTGGGAGGTCTTGCCTACAGCGTCCGCGCCGAGAAGGTGTCGCACTGCCCGGGATCGCCGGTCTCGTAGCCGCGGCGGAACCAGCGCATGCGCTGTTCGGCCGTGCCGTGGGTGAAGGCGTCGGGGACCACGCGGCCCTGGGTGCGGCGCTGGATGGTGTCGTCGCCGACGGCGGCGGCGGCGCCAAGGCCGTCCTCCAGATCGCCCTGCTCCAGCGCCACCTGGCCGCCGGACGCCGCCGAGGCGCGGGCGGCCCAGACGCCGGCGTAGCAGTCGGCCTGCAGCTCGACGCGAACCTGGCCGCCGTCGGCGCCCTGGGCGCCGGCGCGGGCCTTGCCCAGCGATCCGGTCAGGTTCTGGACGTGGTGGCCGATCTCGTGGGCGATGACATAGGCGCGGGCGAACTCGCCCCTGGCGCCGAACCGGCTCTCCAGCTCGTTCCAGAAGGCGAGGTCGAGGTAAACCTTCTGATCACCCGGACAATAGAACGGCCCCATGGCGGCCTGCCCCTGCCCGCAGGCCGTCGGGGTGGACTCATCGTAGACCACCACGTCCGCGGGCGGGCGGTAGGCTTCGCCTGACTTCGAGAACAGCTCGGTCCAGACCTGGGTCGTGGAGGTCTCGATGACGTCGACGAAGGCGCCGGCCTCGTCCTCGGGGCTGCCCTGCCGGCCGACCACCTGCTCCTGTCCCGGCGCACCCTGGCTGACGATGCTGAGCATCTGGCCCGGGTCGACGTCGAATACGAAGATGCCGACCAGGGCGACAATGATGCCGACGATGCCGATGCCGCCGGCCGCGCCGGTTGGTCCAAGGCCCCGGCGATCATCGATGTTGCCGGACCGCTGTCCGCCGCGCCAACGCATGGTCCTGCCTCACTGCCTATTGTCGATCGGCACGCTGGCCCGGAAAATCGGCGGCGTCCAGCGCGGGATGTCGGCCGTCATCGCCCGGACGCGGGCCGTCGAGCGGGCCATGGCCTGCGCCATCAGCGCGTCCTTGCGAGCGGCGTCCCCGGTCAGGTCGGGGACGGGCGGGGATTTGGAGGCTTGAAAAGCCCTAAGGCTTCGAGACCGTGAACCGGGTCAGCTGGCGGCGGGGCGCCTCCCACTCCGGCGCAAGCTCCTGGGCCCGGCGATAGTCGAGCCAGGCGGACCTGGCGTCGTCCTGGGACTCATGGACCAGGGCGCGGTTGTAGTAGGCCTTGGCCGGCTCATCCACGCCCAGGGACAGGCCGCGCTCGATCTCGGCCAGGGCCTGGGCGTAGTCGCGGTCGGCCATCATCACCACGCCGCGGTTGACGAAGGCCTCGCCCAGGGTCGGCTCCAGATCCGCGGCCTTGTCGAGATCGGCGCGCGCGGCGCCGTAGTCCTTCGCCCGCGTCAGCATGACACCGCGATTGACCAGCGTCCCGGCGCGGTCGCGGCGATCCAGGCGATCTTCCTGCAGCGCCCGGGTGCAGGTCTGGATCGACTGACGGTCGAAGCGTCCGGCGAAAGCGGCCTTCGAGCAGTCGACGGCGATATCGTTGCCGACCACCATCACCGAGGCGGCGGCGGGCGTCGCGGCGGCCAGGGCCAGGCCGGCGGCGGCGAGAAGCGGGAGCGGGCGCATGGCGACCTTCCCCTATTCGCGGGTGACGGTGAAGCGGGTCAGCTCCCGCCGCGGCGCGTCCCAGTCGGGGCGGATCTCCAGCGCCTTCTGGTAGTCGAGCCAGGCGGCCTTCATGTCGTCGAGACCCTCATGCGCCAGGGCGCGGTTGAAGTAGGCCTTCTCCGGCTCGTCGGCGCCCAGCGCCAGACCACGGTCGATCTCGACGACCCCTTCCTGGAAGCGGCGCTGCGCGACGAGGGCGGCCCCACGATTGACGAAGGCCTCGCCCATGGTGGGATCGAGCTTCACGGCGGTATCGAAATCGGCCCGCGCCTCGAGGTAGTCCTTGCGGCGCAGCTGGATGACGCCCCGGTTCACGAAGGTGGCGGCGCGATCCCGCCGCAGCAGCGGCTGGCTCTCCAGCGCCATGTCGCAGAGCACGAGGGATTCGCGGTCATCCCGCCCCTCGATCGCCGCCTTGGAACAGGCGTTGGCCATGCCGCCGCCCAGCACGAAAGCCGCGGCCGAGGCGGACCCCGCGGAGAACAGAACGGCGGTTGAAACAGCAGCGAACGCGAACACTGTCTTGGCGGACATGCGAGTCTCCTCCCCAGCGCGGTGATTTGCTGTCAGATAGTATCACGACTTTCGCAGACAAGGACGCCGCTTATGAACCTCGCCCGGTTTGCCCGCGCACGCTTCGCCCACCTGCCCACGCCGCTGGAGCCGGCGCCCCGGCTGAGCGCGGAGCTGGGCGTCGACCTGTGGATCAAGCGGGATGACTGCACCGGGCTGGCCGGCGGCGGCAACAAGACCCGAAAGCTGGAGTTCCTGCTGGGCGAGGCGCTGGAACAGGGCGCCGACACCCTGATCACCCAGGGGGCGGTGCAGTCCAACCACGTGCGCCAGACGGCGGCGGCGGCGGCCAGCTTCGGCATGGCCTGCCGGGTCGTGCTGGAGAACCGCACCGGCAACCAGGCCGAGGACTACCTGTGGTCCGGCAACGTGCTGCTCGACCGGCTGCTGGGCGCCCGCATCCGCACCGTGGAGGCCGGCTCGGACATGAACGCCGAGATGGCGCTGGACGCCGAGGAGGTCCGCGCGGCCGGCGGGACGCCCTATGTGATCCCCGGCGGCGGCTCCAACGCGGTCGGGGCGCTGGGCTATGTCGACTGCGCTCTGGAGCTGGCCGCCCAGGCCAATGACGAGGGTCTGGTCATCGACCGCATCGTCACCGCCACCGGCAGCGCCGGCACCCATGCGGGCCTGGTGGCCGGGCTGGCGGTCAGCGGAGCGGACATCCCGGTGCTGGGCATCGGCGTGCGGGCGCCGAAGGACAGGCAGGAGGAGAACGTCTTCAACCTCGCCGTCGAGACTGCCGCCCTGCTGGGACACCGCGAGCGGGTCAGCCGCGCGATGGTGGTCGCCGACTGCGACTACGTCGGCGCGGGCTATGGCCTGATCGATCAGGGCGTGGCCGACGCCCTGGCCCTGGCCGCCCGCACCGAGGGCCTGCTGCTGGATCCGGTCTATACCGGCAAGGCGATGAAGGGCTTGATCGCGCTGGCGAAAAAGGGCGCGTTCGAGGGCCAGACGGTGGTCTTCCTGCACACCGGCGGCGCCCAGGGCCTGTTCGGCTACCAGGGCGAACTGGGTTCGATGCTGTGAAAACCCTCGGCGTACTGGGCGGCATGGGACCGGCGGCGACGCTGGAGTTCCTCGCCCGGCTGCAGGCGGCCACGCCCGCGACGCGGGACCAGGACCACATCCGGGTGCTGGTCGACATCAACCCGCGCATTCCCGACCGCAACACCGACAGCGCGGCGGCCGGGCCGGTGCTCGGCGCGATGGCCGCCGGGCTGGCCGGCGCCGGGGCGGAGGTGCTGGCCATCGCCTGCAACACCGCCCACGCCTATGCCGACATCATCCGCCAGGCGTCGGGACTGCCGCTGATCGACATGATCGACCTCGCCTGCGAGGCGGCCCGCGACGTCGGCGCGCGGCGGGTCGGGGTGCTCGGCACGCCGACGGCGGTGGCGCTCTACAGCGCGCGACTGGCCGGGTTGGGGCTCGAGCCGGTGGTTCCGGACGCGGCGCAGCAGGCGCGGTTCATGGAGCTGGTCTACCGGATCAAGGCCGGGGACCTGGGCGAGGAGGTTCGCAACGGCATGGCCGACCTGGCCGCCGGCATGGACGCACAGGCGCTGATCGCCGGCTGCACCGAAGTCCCGCTGGTCCTCGACCCGGCGAAACTGACCATCCCCCTCCTCGACGCCGGCGCCCTGCTGGCGGCGCGGTGCGTGGCGGTGTGTTCCTGAAGACAATCCTCCCCAGCTCTGCTGGGGAGGGGGACCGCGCGGAGCGCGGTGGAGGGGAGACGCTCGCACCAGACTTGCGCAGGCAAAGAGAATATCGTATCAGTTGCACTCATGGAGAATGCACTCCGCTCAGTGACGATCGCCCGCCGTCTTCGCAAGACCATGACTCTGTCAGAAGTCGCGCTGTGGACGGCGTTGCGCGGCAAGCGCCTGGAGGGCCTTCGCTTCCGCCGGCAACATCCGCTCGGTCCGTACGTCGTCGACTTCTACTGCGCCGCTCATCGGCTCGCAGTGGAAGTGGACGGCGCCGTTCACTCAAGCGAGGCCGGCGCTGACCGCGACGCGGAGCGGGACCTGTGGATCGGTCGGCAGGGTGTGCGTGTCGTGAGGATTCCAGGCGAGTTGGTCCTTGGGGACATGGAGACCGCCTTGCGGATGATCAGCGAGGCGGTTGGGCGTTAGTCAGTGCGGCGACTCCCCTCCACCGCGCTCCGCGCGGTCCCCCTCCCCGCGATGCGGGGAGGATTGGCCGGTTGCAGCCCCTATCCCGCCTTGAAAACCGGCTTGTCCCCCAGCACCGTCGCCCGGTGCATCACCCGGCGGTGCGGCAGGAAGTCGTCGACCGCGCGGTGCTGGGTGCAGCGGTTGTCCCAGAAGGCCACGTCGCCCGGGCGCCAGCGCCAGCGGACGACGAACTCCGGCTGCTGCACATGGGCGTTGAGGAAGGCCATCAGCGCCTTGCTCTCCTCGCGGCGCAAGCCCTTGATCCGGCGGGTGAAGACCGAGTTGACGAAGATGCAGGGCTCGCCCGTCTCCGGATGGGTGCGGATCACCGGGTGCGTCACCGGCGGGTTGGCGGCCACGGCCTTGTCATACTGCTCACGACCCGCCTGCGAGCCGGCCAGTCCGTCGGCGGTGAAAGCGTAGGCGAAGTCGTGGACGGCCTCCAGCCCCTCGAGGAAGCGCTTCATCGGCTCCGACAGCGCCCTGTAGGCGGCCGTCGTCGAGGCCCACATCGTGTCACCCCCGACCGGCGGCAGCTGGCGCGCGGCCAGGATCGAGCCCATCGGCGGCGTGTCGATGAAGGTGACGTCGGTGTGCCAGAAGTTGTTGTCAGTGGGATTATCGACGTGGTTGTCGATGATCATGATCTCGGGATGGGCGTCGTTTCGGTCGTAAAGCGGATGGACGTGCAGGTCGCCGAACCGCATCGCGAAGTCCCGTTGCTGGGTCGGGGTGAAATCCTGCCCCTCGAAGAAGATCACCTGATGGTCCAGCAGGGCCTGGCGGATGTCGGCGATCAGGTCGTCGGACGCCCGCTCGGCCATGTTGACGCCCTTCAGAAGGGCGCCGATGGCCGGGCTGAGCGGTTCGATCTGCAGGGTGTTGGAACGGGTCACAGGCGTGTCGCCTCCTGGGCCGGGGATTGCGGTTCGTGCTCGAGATCGCGCGCGGCGAGCCGCAGACGAATGTCGGCGTGAGCCTCGGCGTCAAGCTTGTGGCCGGCGATGATCCAGGCCCCGAGCAGGCCGAACGCCGCCGGAATCAGCGCGAAGGTGACCTGCAGCATCATCAGCGCGTCAGAGTCGTTCTGCGGACCCAGCTTGGCGTCGAAGCCGGCCGTCGTCAGCAGGATGCCGGCCCCGGCGACGGCGGTGGCCGACCCGATCTTCACGGTGCCGCTGAGCAGGCCGAAGAGGAGCCCGCTGCGATCGACGCCGCTCTCGAGGCGTTCCTGATCGGCGATATCGGCCATCATCGCCCGCAGCAGGATCGACCCGGCGGTGAAGGGGATGCCGGCCAGCGCCATCATCGCGATGCCCCAGCCAAGGCCGTCCGGCACGAACAGCACCCCGCCCTGCGCCACGGCGTAGGCGATACAGGCGATCATCAGCGCCCTGTGCTTGCTCATCCGGTTGGCCAGCCAGGACCAGAGGGGAGCCGCGAGAAGCGCGCTGAAGAAGTAGACCAGCAGCAGGGCCCCGGCGTCGGCGCGCTCGTAGCCGCGAATGGCGAAGAAGTAGGTGAAGAACAGGGTGCCGGCCAGGACAGGGCCGGTGCCGACGGCGATGTCGACCAGGAGCAGGCGGACCACCGACCCTCGCTTCAGCAGGGGCAGGTACTGGCGCCAGTGCGGCGGGGTGTGGTTGGGCGGGGACGGCGGTTCGCGCATCACCAGCACGGCGATGGCGATCGACACCGGCAGGGTCAGGACCACGAACCAGCCGATCGCCTTGACGCCCGAACCGTGGTCCAGCCCGAACAGCCTTGACGCCAGGATCGGCATGCTGAGCGCCAGCAGCATCCCGATGACGGTGAAGGCCTGCCACCAGGCGAAGACGCGGGACCGGCCCTTGTAGTCCGGCGCGACGCGGGCGGCCCAGGCGACATGGGCCATCGACGCCATCGACTGCCCAAGGAAGCCCAGGATCAGCCAGCCCAGGATCTGCAGGCCCGTGATCCCCGGGCCGGCCATGAACAGCATCCAGATCGCCAGCACGGCCATCGGCAGCCCGGCGACCAGCCAGGGCCGGAAGCGGCCGAACCGCGTGTTGGTCTTGTCGATCATGAAGCCCAGCGCCGGGTCGAGCCACAGGTCGAACAGCCGGACGGCGGAGAAGGCGAAACCGATGGCCAGCCAGCTGAGGCCCAGGTCCCGGGTATAGTAGTCAGGCAGGTAGATGGTCACCGGCATCATCATCGCCGCGACGGGAATGCAGGGCGCGGCGAACGCGGCCAGTCTCCAGCGGCTAAGAGGCGGCGTGGCGATGCCGCCGCCGTGACTCACCGCCGTCGCGGTCGGGGCGACGCCACCGGTCTCTGCTTCCACTGCCAAACCTGCCTCCCACGGCGTCCCCCCTTTGCGGGGTGGATGATCATTGATCAGGGGTGAAACATGGTTCGGCAAGGGGGCACGACCATGATCGCCTACGCGCGGCGCGAAAATCTCTTCGAGAAGGGCGAGCGTCGCTGGATCGTCGAGGACGAGGGCCTGCGGCAGTGCTGGCCGCAGGGCGGCGAGCTGCTGCTGCGCTGGGCCGACGTCCGCGAGATCCGGCTGACCTACGCCCCGACCCGGTTCAAGACCTGGCGGCACAAGCTGACGCTGCGCGGACCGGCAGGGGCCTGGGTGATCGACAACGTCCACTTCGCCGGCGTCGGCAGTTTCGAGGACCGCACCGCGACCTTCGCCCCCTTCGTGCTGGCCTGTGTCACGCGCGTCGCCGCCCTGGCCCCGGGCGCGACGGCGCGCCTTGGCTCGGCCCCGTTGGCCTACTGGGCGCAGCTGCTGTTCGTGGCCGCCGCCTTCTCGCTGCTGGCCATGGTGGTCATTGCTCTGCCGGTCAGCTTCAGCGGCATGGTCTGGGTGAAGCTGGCGCTGGTGGCGGCGATGCTGCCAGTGCTCCTGACGTTCGTGGTCAGGTCTCGCCCGCGGCGCATAACGCTGGACGTCGAGGCGTTCCGGGAAGCGCTGCCGAAGGCGGCGGACTAGGCTGCCAGCATCTGCACCTTTGAGCTGAAGCGTGTCCAGGGCTTGGCCACATCGATCAACTTCCGGGGGCCCTCGGAAGCCTTGTAAATCCAGGCCCCAAATCCGCTTAGATCCGCATAAGTGAAGTCGAAAACGCCTGCCTGCTCTACCTCCCCGGCGAGGACAGCACGGTGATAATCATCACGGGTCCAGCCAGCTGCGATTGTACCTGTGCTGCGAAGCGCGAAGAGCAGTTCCTTATAGACGCGCTGTTCAGGACTATGGACGCGGATGATGAAAGGGTCGATCTCGGCCGGTGTCGCCGAGGCCCGATAGGCCTTGAATAACGCCTCGGTCACCGCGAGCGGCCCGGCGTAGTCGAAGAAGCGGGTGACGAGCACGAGCACGAACTGCTCAATCGTCTTGTCGTATGCCCAAAACAGAGCTTCCGGAGAGAGGTCGAGCCGGTTCAGGGACGCAAGATAGTCAGCGCCAGCGTCGTAGCGGGCTAGGCCAAGGTCATTCTGATCCATGTCACCGCTCCTTCCTCTCCAAACGCCGCCTTCACCCAATCCCTTGCAACCTTCCTGGGCATCGGCTTTGGATCATACCCTTGATTTCGATCCCAATCCAAAACGACTTTCCAAGAGGCTGCACGCGGATCCCGGGGCGAAAGTTGAACATCCGCCTGGGCCAGGAGCTCGCGGAGGTTATGTGTGTACAACTCTGGCCGGAGGTCACGAGAAGGCCATCCGTTCAGACCCATTCTCCTCATGATCATCGCCTTGAGCGCGCACTCCGTCGCCAATCCTACATGAAAGAGCGCTTCGCCTGCGGCGATCCTGTCTTCACACAATAGCCGAGCAGCCTGCTCGTGAGCGCGGGCTTTCTGGAGCCACTCTTCAACAGATTGGGGATCGGCCACCGAACAGGCCCTTGGCGCGCAATTCTAGCGAATCTATCTATACACGATTTGTATACTTTTGCTATCTAAAAGAGAAAATGGCGCGCGGGTACCCTACCCCGCGATCCTGTCCATGAACGTCGCCAGTTCGACGTCCAGGTCGGTGACCCCGTCGGCGTCGTGGGTGGCCAGCAGGACCTCGACCCGGTTGTAGACGTTGAACCACTCGGGATGATGATCCAGCTGGTCGGCCTTCAGCGCCACGCGGGTCATGAAGCCGAAGGCGGCGTTGAAGTCGTCGAACCGGAAGGTCTTGGTGATCGCGTCACGCTCGCCAGCCCCCACAGACCAGCCCTTGAGCTTCGCCGTCGCCGCCGCCGCTCCGATCTTCTCGCGCGCCATGGCCTGATCCTCCGTTATCGACGCCCCGGCTATAGCACGCAAGGACCGCGTCGGGAGGTCGTGGCGGCCTGTTCAGTTGACCTCGCCGAAGCGGCCTTCGGCCCGCCTGGCCATCCCCTTCACATCGCCGCAGGCCTTCTCGAGCGGCGCGATGGCCGCCGCGGTGCCGGTCTCGGGAACGGTGATGCTGAACGGGCCGGAAGACACGGTGATCGGCGTCTTCGCCGCCCGGATGGCCTCGATGCTGAAGAGGGCGCGCGGCTGGTCGCCGGTCGTGCCGCGCAGGCCGCCCTGCACCGTCCGCACCGCCAGGCCGCCCGGCGCAAGCTCGACCCGGTCGAACCGAACCTTGACCGTCGACTTGCCCTGCACCCTGCCCATGACGCCGAGCCCAGGCTTCAGGCCCCGCGCCGGCCCCATGGCGACGAGGACATAGCGCGGCGAGGGCCGGGCGTAGCAGAACACCTGGATACTGGTCCCGCCGCCGACGCCGATGGCCGCGACAGGATTGCCGTTGGACGACTGCGGGATCCAGGTCGGCGCCCGGGCCTGCGACGGTCCGGCGGCGAAAGCGGCGCCGCAGGCCAGCGCCACCATGAAGCCCTGTCTCACAGCGCCCCCTCGGCGAGCCGGAACACCATGGTGGTGAGGTATTTCGACAGACGGATCGTCTTCGCTTCACAGCCGATGATGATGTTGCCCCGCGGAACCTCGATGACCATCATAGTGATGTACAGGTTCCGCGCCGACAGACCGGCCCAGTAGGCCCCGCGGACGTTGTTGGGGCCGTCGTCGCGCAGGTCCAGGATACCGGACTCCTGAACGGTCAACTGCTTCGCCGCCGCCGACTCGAAACTGGCCTGCAACTGCGGTATGGCAGCCTGGAGCTGCTCGAAGGAGCGCCCCTTCCAGCCCTCGAACGTGGCGGCGCTGCAGAGCGCGGTGTTGCCGCCGCTGGTGAACTCGAATGTTCGGGTGCCGGGCCGGCTTCCGGCCTGGGTCTTGCCGCCGCTCGGCAAGGTGGCGCTGTACCAGCCCCGCTCATCGATGAAGCTGTAGCCATAGGTCGGATCGCCGGCGATAGGCCGCAGCACGCCCCGCTCGGCGGCCGGCGCCGGGACGAAGAGATAGCCGCCGACGGTGGCCGCGAGCGCCAGGCCCGGCGCGGCGAGAAGGCTGATGGCCAGCAGACCGGCCAGACGGACGAGGGGCGAGCCCCCCAGGGTGCGCGACGACATGACCGACCTCCACTTCGGCTGACGTGAGGCCGGCAGAGTGTCAGGTCCAGCGCCGCCGGCACCCTACATTCGGGGGGCATCCGCCGCCGGATGGCTTGCGATCACCAGCCGCGCCACCTCGGCGATCAGGGCGCTGCGTTCGTTGAAGGATCGGCGGGTGGAGCCGATCAGCACGGCAACGGCGTAGACTGTCCCGTCCGGGGCGGTCAGCAGGCCGACGTCATTGTAGCCGGTGGCGAGGCGTCCGTTCACCTGGCCGGTGCCGGTCTTGTGGCGCAGCGTCCAGCCCGGGGCGAGGCCCGCCCGCAGACGGCTTGACCCCGTCACGGTCTGGCCCATCAGGGTCAGCAGATATTCGGTGGACTCCGGCGACAGCAGCTCGCCCTGCTTCAAGCGGCCGAGCGTTTCGGCGATGTCGAGCGCGCTGGCGCCGTCCGGCGGGTTGGCGAGATAGGCGTCGAGCGCCTTCTGGCGCTGCTCCGGCGGCAGGGCCTCGCGGTCCTCCCAGAAGGCGCGCTTGAAGCTGTATTCAGGCTTCCAGGTCAGGCCGGCGGCCCGGGTCTGCATCTCGCGCTCGCCCGGGCCGAACCGGATCTCGCCCAGGTTCTTGCCGACCACAGCCACCTGCACGGCCCAGGGACCGCCCACCGTCCGCACCAGGGCGTCGTTGGCGGCGTTGTCGCTCTGGGTGATCGCGCTCTTCAGCAGCGCGGCGACCGTGGTGGTGTAGCTGCCCTCCCCCACCCGCTCGCGGATCGGCTGGTGGAAGAGACTGAGGTCGGCCTTGCGGATGGTCACCGGCGTCGACAGCGACAGCGCCCCGCGATCAACCGCATCGAGCACGGCCAGCGCGACCCACAGCTTGCTGACGCTCTGCTGGGGCTGGATCTCCGCGCCGTTGAAGTCGACCGCCCAGCCCGCGTCGACATTGTAGACCGCGATCCCGACGCTGCCGCCGAAGGCCCCGCCCAGCGTCTGCAGGTCCTCGTCGAGGATATGCCGCTGGGTGCGCGGGGCTAGCGAGATGGCCGGCGGCGGGCTGAGGCCGCTGTCCCAGATCACCGGCTCATGCACGGCGGCGCCGACCGTCAGCGCCAGGGCGCCGACGGCCAGACGTCCAGCGATCACGCGGGTCCGGGCCATGCGGCCATTTCACCACCGCTCGCCGCGGCGCGCCACCAGCCTCGTGTCGTGAGCCTCAGAGCAGCCCGGCGGCGGGCTTGAACTGGCGGATCATCTCGTCACGGGCATCGGCGGCCGTCCGTCCGGTGCAGCCGATCAGCAGCGTTCCTGCCGGCGCCGGCAAAGCGCCGACCGCATTGAACCGGCCGCCACGGGGCCCGACCCAGACCCCCAGCTTTGGCCCCGGCTTGCCCGACACGCTCTTCATGGTCTCGACGGTGCGGGACTGGATCGAGTCCATCTCGGCGGCGGCATAGGCCTCGAAAGGCGAGCCTGCGGCGATCACCTCGCCGATACGGGCCTGGATCGAGGCCATGGTCATGCCGGGACGGCGTTTGGGATCAATCGCCGCGATGCAGACGTTGGGCGTCTCGGCGGCCGTGTAGCCCGGGATCGTGATCCTCCAGACGTTCGGCCCGGGATGGTCGACCGTCTCCGCGGAACTGAGTATGGCGGCGAAAAAGCCGTTCTCGTCGATCAGCCGCCGGGCAAATCCCGCGTAGGGACTGATCTTGCCGCGCTCGGCCGGCGTGAAGGTGTCCAGCGCGTAGTCCTCGACCTCGCCGCGCGCCTGGGCCGACGGGGCGACAGCCAGGGCGACGATGATCGCCACGGCGCGAGCCGTATTTCCGAGAACAGTCATTCACGGTCCCTCCAAACCACATGGAGAGACTGGAGGGCCGTCTTCGCGCCGCCCACCCGAAAAAGGGGGGCTACTCGCCGGCGTCGTTGCGGAAGTAGGGCTCGACCGTTCCCTGCAACTTGACGGTCATTGGATTGCCGTGGCGGTCGAGGGTCTTGCCGACGGCCAGGCGCACCCAGCCCTCGCTGACGCAGTATTCGTCGACGTTGGTCTTTTCCTCGCCCTTGAACCGGATGCCCACGCCGCGGGCCAGCACGGCCTCGTCGTAGAAGGGACTCTTGGGATTGCTCGCGAGGCGGTCGGGAGGCGTGTCGCTCATGGTGGTGTTCAGACCCTGGACTGTGGCGCGGGTCTTAGCGGAGGTTCCGGCGTTGATCCAGTCGCACGGGAAAACCCCGCGTCCGGGAGGGCGCGGGGTCCTGTCTCCGCGCCGGCTTCCGGACCGGGCTAGTGCTTCTCGCACCAGGCCGCCTTGGCCTCATCCGCGGTGAGGGTCAGATGGACGTGCTTGTCGTCCACCCGGTCGACCCAGGACAGCGGGATGAGGTGGTGCTTCAGCCCGGCGCCGAGGTCGAACTTGGCCAGTTCGATGTCCGTGCCCAGCACATGGTCGACCTTGCCGACGTGCCGGTCGTCCGAGCCTTTGACTTCCATATGTTCCTTGATGTGCGTCGCGTCGATCATCGTGCGGTCTCCCTGAAGGTCACTGTGAGCGCCCCGTCCCGACGGCAGGGGAAACGCATCGCGCCGGACCGGGTTGCGCGGGCGCTCATGTTCTGCTTATGTTCACCCGGACGTTGTGGAGGCCGCCATGCTCACCCTGTTTCACGCGCCCAGGTCCCGTTCGACACGGATGATCTGGCTGCTCGAGGAGCTCGGCGCGCCTTACGAGGTCCGGACAGTGAACATCGCCCGCCAGGACGGTCTGGGCGCGCGGGACCCGGCCAACCCCCACCCGCACGGACAGGTTCCGGCCCTCGTCGACGACGGCGTGCTGATCACCGAGTCGGCGGCCATCGCGCTCTATCTGACAGACAGGTTTCGCGACCACCCGATCGGGCCGGCCGTCGGCGATCCGCAGCGCGGACCGTACCTGACCTGGCTGGCCTACTACGCCGGGGTGCTGGAGCCGGTGATCGGGGCCTACTTCCGGGACGGCATGACCGACGCCGAAAAGGCCGCCTACGAGATCCTCGACGGTCAGCTCAAGGGCGCGCTCGAGCGCGGGACCTGGCTGCTCGGCGACACCTTCTCGGCGGCCGACATCCTGTTTATCAGTCTGTTGCAGTTCGCCCGGCAGGCGCTTCCGCCCCACGCGGTCTATGATCGCTGGCTGGAGCGCGCGCAGGCGCGCCCCGCCTTCGCGCGGGCCCTGGAGAAGGACGACGTATGAGAGCTTTCCTCGCCGCCGCGCTGATCCTCGCCGCCGGCCTTTTTGGACCGGCCCAGGCCCTGGCCCGGCCACAGCTGCTCGATGCCGTGATCGGCCCGGACGGGGTGACCGTGACCGAGGACGACAGGCCGGTGCTCTTCTACCGCACAAGGCCGGCGGACCCCGCGACCGAACCGGGCCGGCTGAACTATGTGCATCCGCTCTACGCCCCCGACGGCACGATTCTGACCGAGGACCGTCCCGCCGATCACCCGCACCAGCGCGGCCTGTTCTGGAGCTGGCACCAGGTGCGGCTGGGCGACCGGACCGTGGCCGACGGCTGGTTCATGAAGGGTCTGACCTTCGTGGTGAAGAAGACCCGCTTCGCCACCGACCGCACGGGCGCCGGCAAGCTGGTGCTGGATGTCGACTGGATCGTCAGTTCGGGACCCGAGCTGGTCTATGTCGCCACCGAGACGACGACCGTCCGCGTCCAGCCGCTGAAGAAGGGCGCGCGGCGCATCGATGTCGCGACGGTGATCACCCCGACCGTCGACGGCCTGTCGCTGGGCGGCAGCGACGACGCCAAGGGCTACGGCGGCTTCTCCATGCGGCTGATCGCGCCGGACCGGCTGGTCTTCGGATCGCAGGGCAAGGGCGTCGTGCCGCAGGTCGGACCCGTGACGGCCGGGAGTTCCATGGGCTTCGCCTGGCCCAGCCAGCCGGGCCTGTCGCAGTGGGCCGTGGGCCTTTCCTGCAAGGTCGACGGCAAGCCGATCACCCAGTGGATCCTGCGCAAGGAACTGTCGATGCAGAACTGCGTCTGGCCCGGCCGCGCGCCGGTGGCGCTGGTCAAGGGCAGGCCGCTGAAGCTGGAGACGGCCCTGGTGGTGCGGCCGGCGGCGAAGTGATGGCCGGCAAGCCATGACGGACCCCGTAAACCTCAACCGCTTCCGCAAGGCCCGGGCGAAGGCCGACGACAAGGCCAGAGCGGCCGAGAATCGCGTCGCCTTCGGCCGGACCCGGGCGGAGAAGGCCCTGGCCGAGGCGCGTCGGGAAAAGGCCGCCCGCGAGCTCGACGCGAAGAAGCGCGAGCCCTGATGGCGGGCGGGTTGAAGAAGCGCTCGGTGAACCTCGCCGGCCACGCCACCTCCCTGGCGCTGGAGCCGGAGTTCTGGGCCGTGCTCGACGCGGCGGCGGCGGCGGACGGCCTCAGCCTGTCAGGCCTCATCGCCCGCATCGACGAAGGCCGCGGAGACCGGCCGCTGGCGAGCGCATGCCGGGTGTTCGCGCTGGAGCGGGCCCCGCGCTACAGCACGATGGGTCAGACGGAACCGGCCGACCGTTGAATCGTACTCTGGGAACAAAGGTCTGGAGCCTGATTCAGGCTCCAGGCGCCCCGGAAACACCAGCAAGCGATGCGAGCGCCGTCCCGGCTACCGCTCGTCGGTCAGGCTCGATCCCCGCGCCATCGACTGGCCGAAGTACATGCGCAGCAAGCCGCCCAGCCCCATCGAGGCAGGATCGGCTTCCCGCGTGAGGTGGGCGCGCACGGCTTCCGGCACCGAGCCCTCCGGAGCCAGTGGCGAGCCCTGGGCCTTGATGAGGGTCTGATAGCGATGCTCGTCCTCGGCCCGGTCTCCGGTCAGTTCGGCGACCCGCTCAAGCAGACAGGTCGAGGCAGCCGGCGAACCGCCCGCGTCGCGCAGGCAGGCCAGGGTGATGCCGTCCAGAACCTGGGCTTTCTGCCGCGCCACGCCGTTGAAAATACTGAACAACAGGGTGCCATGCGCGCGATCTGCGGCGACGCTGAACAGCTGATGCTGCAACAGCATGGCCCAGCCCTCGAAACTGACGCCCTCGACTCCGGTCTGGAAGCTGAGGATTCCGTTGTCGGCGCGCCGGATGAGCAGGTGGTCATGAAGGAACCGGCCGGGCAGGTCGCTAGAGGGCCGGGTCGACCGCCAGATGCCCTCGTAGACCGCGCCCCGCGCGGAGACGCACTGCACCGCCTCGGCGAAGATCGCCGGTGGCACCCAGTCAAAGGCCTGCACCGGGACGGCCGCCTCGACGCCCAGGGCCTGCGCCAGCGACTCCTGGTCGCGCTCCCAGTCCAGCAGGGTAAAGCCTGGGCGCCGCGTGGCGATCAGCTCAGTCAGCCGGGCCAGGTTATGCGCCGACGGCATGATCTTGCCCGACGCCCATCGTCCGACCAGGGACTTGTCCACCGCCAGGTCGGCCGCCATGCGCGCGCGGCTCATCGAAAGAGCCTTCAGAACCAGGTCGAGCTTGCTTGAAAAGGCGGTGGCGGTCATCGGCGGAACATGCCCGCCGCGGCCTGCTCGTGCAACGGGGTTGCATGATGGCGCTGTCCGCCGCCGGACTATGCAACTGAGCGCACCGCCGGTCATCGGGTTGAAGGAGGCCGCTGGCCATTCCGCCGGCCCAAGCCTCAGGAGCTACAATGAGAACCGCCTTGATCACCGGCCTTGCGGTCGCCGGCCTGCTTATCGCCTCGATCGCAACCCCCGCCGCCGCCGTCATGCCAGCCTACATCAAGTATGACGGCGTCGAAGGTGAGACCGCCCCGCGGCCCAAGCCGGATGCGCGCGCGGCCAGGCCCGCCAAGCCCGAACGGTCGAAGCCCGAGCGCCTGACCAGCCGTCCCAACATCGCCGTGGGCGACATCTCCGGTGACGGACGCACCGACTCGCGCACGGCCGGCCGCCGCGATGTCAAGCCGCCCAGCCCCAAGCCCACCGGCCTGCTGCTGCCGGCCATCCAGAAGGGGCGCTAGACATTGACGCCAGTCCCGGCCGGCTTGCGCGAGCCGGTCGCGACAGCGCCTCAGGCGTCGAATTTCCGGGTCAGCGGACGGTCACGGCAGTCTTCCGGGATGCTGAGGTACACGGTCGGCGGGGTGATCTTCAGCCGCGCGCGGGCCGCCTCGAGGTTCTCGGCGAAGAGGGCCGGATAGTCGACCGCGGGCAGCCAGGCCGCCGCCTTGCCATGGCGGAACGCCTCCATGACCGCCTTGCGATAGGGATGGCCGTTGCCGATCTTCTGGTACTGATATGCCCCGGCGTGGGCGATCAGGGCAAAGCCCAGGCTTTTGGTCTGGCTGTAGGAGAAGGCCACGACGCAGGCCTCGCCCAGGCCGTCGGTGCCGTAGCCGGTCAGCACATGCCAGACGTCGTGCACGTCGCGCATGCGGCGGCCGTACCAGGCCAGCGGATGTTTCGCGTCGATCTCGCCCTCGGCGGTCTTGCGGCTCTCCTCGGCCAGGCCCTCGGCGGTCAGGCCGCGCGGCGCGATGAAGTTGCGATAGGCCTCGCCCACCGTTCCGGGGCCGAAGGTGTTGAGCCAGGCCTTGTCCGACAGCCGCTCGCAGAACTCCTCGCGCTCGTAGGCGATGCGACCGCCGTGCGCGGTGGAGATCAGCCGGCGATAGCCCCTGCCCACCGTGTCGCCCGACAGGGCGCGCATGATCTCGAACACCTGCGAGGTGTCTTCCTTGTCGGCGATCAGCCTGCGCAGCGCCCGTGCGGCGCGCAGCGGCTGGAGGCGGTGCGACACCGCGCGGGGCGGCGCGGCGGTGACGGGTTCGGACGGGGCGGAATCGAAGGCCATCGTAAGCGCTCCTGAGGCTGCTTCGCCAAAAATGACGCAGGCGTCATCTTTGTGCAAGCCCTTCGGTCAACTTCGCCGTCCCGCGTTGCCCAATTGTCGCGGTCAGCGCAGCGGCGGCGGCCCGGGCATCGGCGGCGGGGCCGGTTGCGGCCGCGGCGCCGGCGAGGGCCGGGGCAGCGTCGGCGGCTCCGGAATCCGGATGTCCACAGCAAGGGAAGCGGGGTCGGGCGTCAGGGCGCGTCCTGACCAGACCATCCAGACCATCCCGGCAAACGCCAGCAGCAGGGCGCCGACGAGGACGCCGAGCCATCGGGCGCCGCGGCGGCTTCCGGAAGCTTCTGCCATGGGATGCGCCTTCGATTGCTGTTGTGCGGCGTTAACGACGGCGGCGTCGAAGGGTTCCCACGGGATTGGGCCACGACCGGAGCGGCTGCGTGATTTTGCAGGACACGCACGGAAGTGCATGTCCCGGCCCCTGTGCTACATATGTTCCGCAATGTCCGACTCCCCTGTTACCTCCCCCCGCATCAGCGACCTCGCCCGGGCCGACCACGGCCAGCCGGCCTATCTGGACGGCCTCAACACCGAGCAGCGGGAGGCGGTCGAGGCGACCGAAGGCCCCGTTCTGGTCCTGGCCGGCGCCGGCACCGGCAAGACCCGCGTCCTGACCACCCGGCTGGCCCACATCCTGGCCACCGGCCGGGCCAGGCCGTGGGAGCTGCTGGTCGTCACCTTCACCAACAAGGCGGCGCGCGAGATGCGCGAGCGGATCACCCACATCATCGGCCCGCAGGCCGAGGGGCTGCGCTGGCTGGGCACCTTCCACTCGGTGGCGGCCCAGATCCTGCGCCGCCACGCCGAGCTCGTCGGGCTGAAGTCGACCTTCACCATCCTCGACGACGATGATCAGCAGCGGGTGATCAAACAGATCCTCGAGGCCGAGAACATCGACGCCAAACGCTGGCCGCCCAAGCAGCTGGCCGGGCTGATCGACCACTGGAAGAACCGCGGCTGGACGCCCGACCGGCTGCCGCCCTCCGAGGGCGCGCTGTTCGGCAACAACAAGGGCCAGCGGCTGTACCAGCTCTATCAGGAGCGGCTGCGGGTGCTGAACGCCTGCGACTTCGGCGACCTGTTGCTGCACAACCTGGTCATCTTCCAGAAGCACCCCGACGTGCTGGCCGACTTCCATGGCCGGTTCAAATACGTGCTGGTCGACGAGTACCAGGACACCAACGTCGCCCAGTATCTATGGCTGCGGCTGCTGGCCCAGTCGCGACAGAACGTCTGCTGCGTCGGCGACGACGACCAGTCGATCTACGGCTGGCGCGGCGCCGAGGTGGACAACATCCTCCGCTTCGAGCGGGACTTTCCCGGCGCCAAGGTGGTGCGGCTGGAGCGCAACTACCGCTCGACCAGCCACATCCTGGCCGCCGCCTCGCACCTGATCGCGGTCAACAAGGGGCGCCTCGGAAAGACCCTGTGGACCGAGAGCAACGGCGGCGAAAAGGTCCGGGTGCGCGGCGTCTGGGACGGCGAGGCCGAGAGCCGCCTGGTCGCCGAGGAGATCGAGCGCTGGAAGAAGGGCACGGCCGACACCGGCCCGCGCCGCTTCAAGGACGTCGCCATCCTCGTGCGCGCCAGCTTCCAGATGCGGGCGTTCGAGGAACGGTTCGTGATGCTGCAGATCCCCTACAAGGTGATCGGCGGGCCGCGCTTCTTCGAACGGGCCGAGATCCGCGACGCCCACGCCTATCTGCGGCTGGTGCAGTCTCCGGACGACGACCTCGCCTTCGAGCGCATCATCAATGTGCCCAAGCGCGGCATCGGCGAGACGACGGTGCAGAAGATCCTGCAGGTGGCGCGCGGGGCCGGGGTCTCGGCCCTGACCGCCTCGCGCGGCATCGTCCAGACCGACGAACTGGCCGCCCGCACCCGCACGGCGCTGGCCAACTTCGTGCGCGACATCGACCGCTGGACCCACCAGATGGCGACCGGCGTCGACCACGCCCGGCTGACCGAGACCATCCTCGACGAGAGCGGCTACACCGACGTTCTGCGCCTCGACAAGGGACCGACCAGCCAGACCCGGCTGGAGAACCTGAAGGAACTGGTCCAGTCGATGGCCGCCTTCGAGACCCTTGGCGACTATCTGGAGCACGTCTCTCTGGTCATGGATCTCGACCGCGAGGGCGGCGACGACAGCGTCCAGATCATGACCCTGCACTCGGCCAAGGGGCTGGAGTTCCCGCTGGTCTTCCTGCCCGGCTGGGAGGAAGGCGTCTTCCCCAGCCAGCGCAGCGTCGACGAGAAGGGCGAGAAGGGCCTCGAGGAGGAGCGCCGGCTGGCCTATGTCGGCATCACCCGCGCCCGCGAGGAGGCCCGCATCAGCTTCGCCGCCAACCGCCAGGTCTACGGCCGCTGGACCAGCCAGCTGCCCAGCCGCTTCGTCGACGAACTGCCGGTGGAGAGCGTCGAGGCGGCGTCGGAGACCGGCTACTACGGCGGCGGTCCCGGCATGCAGCAGCCGATGACCAGCCGCTGGGACGACGACCGCAGCTTCGGCACAGGCTATTCCTCCCCCGGCTGGAAGCGGGCCCAGGAACGCGGCTACCACGGCGGCCACGCCGGCCGCACGGCGGTGATCGAGGGCGAAGGCCGCCTGGTCGCCAGCTCCGACAGCTCGGCCGGCAGCGACTACAAGCGCGGCGACCGCGTGTTCCACCAGAAGTTCGGCTACGGCAAGGTCGCGGCGGTGGAAGGCAACAAACTGACCGTCAGCTTCGACAAGGCCGGCGACAAGAAGGTGCTGGACGGGTTCGTGGAGAAGGCTTGAGGCCCCTCCCAGTCAACGTCGAAACTCGGTCGACGACGACGAAGGGGGAGAAACATCGCCCTCACTTCCGCTCACTCTTGCCGTCATCGTCGCGCTTGTCGCGACGACCCATGAACACGGGCAGGTGAGAGTTGGCGCCGGGCCCTGCGGCCGCACCCCCCTTCGCGCTCACCACGCATGGGTCGTCGGAACAAGTCCGACGATGACGGAGGGTGGTAGCGAGGACGCGGTCACGCCCGTCATGCTCCAGGCCGGACAGGCCGCCTTCTGGCCGTCGCAGTCGCCGACCCGGTGGGTGAACGGCGAAGCGCTCAACGTCAGCGTCGTCTTCACGTTCGAGACCCTGCAGTCGAAGCTGGCGCAGGTGCTGCGCCGCGCCCTGGGCCGGCCCTCGCAGGCCGCCTGCGCGCAGACCGACCTCACGCCGCGTTTCGACATCGGCGCCAAGGGGCTGGTCTGGCGCGAGGGCCTGGCGCCGGACTGGGCGCCGGCCGCGAAGAAGGCGCCCCGACGCCGGGCCCCGGCGGCCAGGGCGCTCAAGGCCGCGTGACCCGGCGCGCCCTTCGCGGTAGAGGGGCGCCCATGACCGACGAGAGCTACAACGCCGCCCAGATCATCGCCCGCGGGCCCCGCGCCCTGGCCGAAGCCGCCGCCGAGGCGCTGGACGCCGATCCGATGCTGGAAGGCGCGACCTATTCGATCCTCGAGGAGGACGAAGACCGCGACGTCTGGCGCATCGACGCCTTCCCCACCAACCAGGGCGAGGAAGATGGCATCCGGGACAGCCTGGCCGCGTCCGGCGGCCTGACGGTGATCATCGAGCCGCTGGCCGACGCCGACTGGCTGGCCATGGCGCTGAGCGGCCTGCCGCCGGTGCGCGAGGGGCGATTCTTCGTCTACGGGGTCCATGACAAGGGCCAGGTCCCGGCCAGCGCGGTGGCCCTGCGCATCGAGGCGGGCGCCGCCTTCGGCACTGGCCACCACGGCACAACGGCCGGCTGCCTGCGCGCCTACCACGACCTGCTCAAGGCGAAGCGGTTCGGCCGGGTGCTGGACGTTGGCTGCGGCACCGGCGTGCTGGCCATCGCGGCGGCCCGGACCGGTTCGCGCAAGGCCGTCGGCACCGACATCGACGCCCCGTCCGTGCGCATCGCCAACGAGAACGCCCGCGAGAACCGCTCCACCGCCCGCTTCGTCCATGCCTCGGGGCTGAACGACCGCGCCGTGCGGCGGGACGCTCCCTATGACCTGGTGTTCGCCAACATCCTGGCCCCGCCGCTGGTGGCCTTGAGCCACGACATCAAGCGGGCGCTGCGCCCGGGGGGGGGCGCCATCCTGTCCGGCCTGCTGCGCACCCAGGAACGCCGCGTGAAGGCGGCCTACCTCTCCAAGGGCTTCCGCGTCGTGCGCCGCATCCACCGCGACGCCTGGGCGACGCTGGTGCTGCAACGGGGTTAGGAACCCCGGGCCATTGCCTCGCGTTGAGGCGGCCAGTCGGGGATTTCGCCCCAGGAGCCGCTACACGTGACCCAGATCGATCCCAACGCCCCGCACCGTCCGACGTCGCAGGTTCATGTGACCGACAATCGCGGCAATTCCACCGCCTGGGTCGTCGCCGCTCTGGTGGCGGTCGTCGCCATCATCGCCGTGGCCTTCATGGTGACCAGCAACCAGACTGACGCGACAGACACCGAAGCGGTCGCCGCGGCTGCCGACCAGGGCCGCGCAGAGGGCATGCTGGCTGGCGCCCAGTCGTCGCTGGACAGCGCCCGCGCCGCCGCGGCCTCGGCCGCCGATTCCACAAACGCCCAGGCCGGCATGGCGGCCGCTGACGCCCGCGCCGCTGCGGCTGACGCGGCCCGCAGCGCCGAGGATGCGGCAAGCCGCGCCGCGTCCGCCGCCCCGCAGCCGGACACCATGGGTGAGCCGCAACCGGTTCCTCAGTAAGACCCGGCGGAGGTCGTCAGACGATCTGGAGGACCCTGCCCTGCAGGTCCATCAGGCCGATTTCGACCTCCATCCCCGGCTTGCGGGCCTGGATGGCCGAACGCAGGGCATAGAGCTGCTTGACGTGAGTCTTCAGCTCCGTGTCGGCGTCCTTCACGGTCGCCTCGCCGAGGATCATCTTGTAGGCGCCGCAGTCGCGGTGATCGATGATCATCACGCGATGGACGTCGTGCAACTGGATCGCCAGGTCGAGGTGCGCCCAGAACACGTCGGCCCAGGCCGGGAAGCGGTCATTGAGCGCGCCCAGAGACGCGCCGGCGAGGATGACATGGTCGAACTTCCCGGCCAGGCCCCGCGCCTCCATATAGTTGTCGACCGCTCCGGTCAGCCGGAAGTCCATACAGGTCAGCAGTAGCATCTCGGTATGGCCGCCGGCCTTCGAGACGCCGGGCGCCAGGGTGGTCAGCAAGGCGGCGCCGCCGCCCAGCGCGACGGCCTGCATCGCCTGCCGGCGGGAGACGGTCTTCGGACGCAGATGATCACAACAGCTCATGGTTCCTCGCAGCCCCCTGGCAGGAATCGAACACCCAAGCCGCTAGAGCAAACCGGTTGACCGATCCTTTCCGAACCGCCGCCGAAGCAGTGGCGCGGACAAACGGTCGCGCCTAAGTTGGCGTCATGCGCCAGACCTTCGACGAATCCACCGATCCCTCCTTCGGCCCGCGGCACGTTCCGCTGATCCGCAAGGCCATGGAGGCCCAGGGCCTCGACGGCTTCCTGATCCCGCACGAGGACGAGCATCAGAACGAATACCTGCCCGAGGCCAACGACCGCCTCGCCTGGGCCACCGGCTTCACCGGCTCGGCGGGTGCGGCGGTGATCCTGAAGGACCGGGCCGCCGTCTTCGTCGACGGCCGCTACACCCTGCAGGTCGGCGAGCAGGTCGACGCCTCGGTGTTCGAGATCCGCGACCTGGTCGAGGGCGGCGTCCCGGCCTACCTCGAGACCGCCTCGCCCGGCGCGGTGATCGGCTACGACCCCCGCCTGCACAGCCCCGACGCCCTGCAGCACTTGCGCGCCGCCGCGCAGAAGGCCGGGGCGAACCTGAAACCCGTCACGCCCAACCCGCTGGACGCCGCCTGGGGCCAGGCCCGCCCGGCCCAGCCGACCGCGCCCATCGTACCCCACGCGCTGGAGTTCGCCGGCGAGGATGCGGCGGTCAAACGCGAGCGTGTCGGAAAGGCCGTGAAGGATGCCGGCGCCGAGGCCGCGGTGATCACCGCGCCCGCCTCCATCGCCTGGCTGTTCAATGTGCGGGGCGGCGATGTCATCCGCTCGCCGCTGCCTCTCGGCCAGGCCATCCTGAAGGCCGACGGCACGGCGCGCCTGTTCCTCGATCCCGCCAAGGTGACCCGGGACCTTCCGGCCTGGCTCGGCAACCAGGTGTCGCTGGAGACGCCGGACGATCTGCCCGCGGCCCTGGCTGACCTGAAGGGCCAGAAGGTGCTGGTCGACCCGGCGCAGTCCTCGGCCTGGTACTTCGACACCCTGGCCGCCGAGGGCGCAGAGGCGGTTCGCGGCATGGACCCCTGCACCCTGCCCCGGGCCTGCAAGAACGCCGTCGAGATCGAGGGCACGCGCCGCGCCCACATCCGCGACGGCGCCGCCGTGACCCGCTTCCTGCACTGGATCGCCACCGAAGGTCAGGTCAATCCGCCGGACGAGAAGGAGGCGGTCGCGAAGCTGGAGAGCTTCCGCGAGGAGACCGGCCATCTGAAGGATCTATCCTTCGACACCATCGGCGCGGCCAACGGCCACGGCGCCCTGCCCCACTACCGCCCGACCGAGCGCAGCAACGAGCGCTGCGCACCAGGATCGCTGCTGCTGGTCGACTCCGGCGGCCAGTACCTGGACGGCACCACCGACATCACCCGCACCATGGCGATCGGCACGCCCAGCGACGAGATGAAGCAGCGCTACACCCTGGTGCTGAAGGGCCACCTGTTCCTGTCACGTGTGCGTTTCCCGGCCGGCACGACCGGCTCGGCCCTCGACGCCCTGGCGCGCGTGGCCCTGTGGAACGCCGGCCTCGACTACGACCACGGCACCGGGCACGGCGTCGGCGTCTATATGGGCGTCCACGAGGGCCCGCAGCGCATCGCCGAGGCCCCCAACAGCATCGCCCTGCGGCCCGGCATGATCCTCAGCAACGAGCCGGGCTACTACAAGGCCGGCGAGTACGGGATCCGCATCGAGAACCTGCAGGTGGTCACCGAGGCCGCCCAGATCCCCGGCGGCGAGCGGCCCATGCTGGGATTCGAGACCCTGACCTTCGCGCCCATCGACCGGGCCTGCATCGAGGTCGACCTGCTCACCGACGAGGAACGGGCCCAGCTCAACGGCTACCACGCCGAGGTGCTGGAAAAGATCGGCCCGCTGGTCGACGACGAGGTCCGCGCCTGGCTCGAAGGGGCCTGCGCGCCAGTGTGATGATCGGGGACATGCACCTCAGTGCGTGTCCCTAAACACCGTCATCCTCGGGCTCGTCGCGAGGACCCATGCGTGGTGACTCAAACGAGATGGGCGCGGGCCGCTTAGCGCCGCTCTCGCAGGCCGTCGTGTTCATGGGTCGTCGGAACCAGTCCGACGATGACGGTAGGGGGGACACGCACCGAAGGCGGTACATGTCCCCATCAGCGTCTACCTCATCCGCTTCCAGACCTGCGTCTTGCACAGGGGCGCAACGACGCAGCCCTTGAGCTTCAGGGTGGAGGCGTCAACCACGGTGATAGTGCCGGCGTAGACCGCTCCGTCTTCCGGGTTATAGAGCTTGCCGCCGCTGAACACGGTCGGACCGCCGCCGAAGCCCTCGAGGAAGGTCATCCCCTTGAGTTTGCGGCCGCGCTTGGAGGCATCCTTGTTCAGTTCGTCGGTCAGGTGCGGCTCCTGATCGAGGCGGGGTGAGCCGGTCAGCTTGCCACACAGGGCGGCGCCGCACTTGAAGATCTCCACCTGGCCCTTGCTGGGCGTGACCCAGCGACCAACGATGTCTGAAGCGAGCGCGGGGGTTGCGGCGGCCGTCGCGAGGGCGAGGGACAGGGCGGCGATACGGAGCATGGAAGGACCTGGGGCTTGTCGGGATAACGTTGGCGCCTGAAGCTCGCCTTGAACCGTGACAAAGACAAGGCGGGGGAAACAGGATGTTTGTCGGACATTACGCCGCGGCGCTGGCGGCCAAGGCCATCGAACCGCGCGCGCCCCTGTGGACGCTGATCGGCGCGGCGCAGCTGGTCGACATCGGCTTCAGCGGCCTGGTCATGGCCGGCATCGAACGGATGAGCTTCGATCCCGCCCTGCCCGGCAGCCCCCTGGTGCTGGAACACATGCCCTGGACCCACAGCCTGCCGGCGGCGGTGGTCTGGTCGGTCGGGGCGCTGCTGCTGGCGCGGCTGGCGAGGCTGCCCTGGGGCGCGGCCCTGGCCATCGGGCTTGTGGTGCTGTCGCATTGGGGGCTCGATTTCCTCGTCCACCGACCGGATCTCGAGCTCTGGCCCGGCGGCGAGAAGGTCGGCCTGGGCTGGTGGGATTACGCCACCGCCGAGAAGACGCTGGAGATGGGTCTGATCGCCCTGACCGGCGCGGCCTGGCTGTGGCGGCGCGGGCGCGGTGATCGCACCGCCTGGCCGGCGCTGCTGTTCCTGCTGTTCCTGGTGACGCTGCAGATCGTCGGCGAACTGACCGAACCGGCCGGCGACGCCTTCGCCTTCGCGCGGCTGGGGCTGTTCGTCTACCTGCTGGCGGTCGCCGCGGCCTGGCTGGCTGACCGGGGACATAACCGGGAG
This sequence comes from Caulobacter sp., assembly GCA_040383665.1. Lineage (GTDB taxonomy): Bacteria > Pseudomonadota > Alphaproteobacteria > Caulobacterales > Caulobacteraceae > Caulobacter. The sequence goes on along the minus strand of JBEIDC010000017.1, from coordinate 254 downwards.
CTGGCGTAGGGGTAAACTCCACCCACCCGTCATGGCCCGGCTTGTCTGGGCCACCCATGAACATCGTGGTCGCCATGTTTCCTTCGACACGCCGCTGCGCGGCTGCTCAGGATGACTAGGACGAATCGACATTCAGCGCATCCAGAGCATGGAGGCGGCGATGTGGATGAAGGCCAGGTAGTGGCTGGCCAGCCTGTCGAAGCGCGTGGCGAAGCGACGGAAGTGCTTGAGCTTGTTGAAGCAGCGCTCGATGC
>JBEIDC010000016.1:0-34833 GCA_040383665.1 Caulobacter sp. | reverse complement strand
GTCGCTGATCAGGCCGGCGGAGAGGCCGTAGCGGGTGTCGTTGGCCAGGGCCAGCGCACCGTCGAAGGTCGCCGCGCGGCGGACCTGGATGATGGGGGCGAAGATCTCCTCGTCCGGCGTCTCGTGGTGGCTGACGTCGATGATGCCCAGCGTGATGAAGGCTTCCGACAGGCCCTCGACCGCCCTCGCCTGCCGGATCACCGTCCCGCCCAGCGCGGCGGCGGCCGTGCGGGCGGCGACGGCGGCGCGGGCGGAGATCAACGGCCCCATGAACGGCTCGGTCGCACCGTCCCACGGGCCGGCGATCAGGCGGTCAGACAGGGCCGCGACGGCCTCGATGATCGCCTCGCCCTCATGGCCCTCGGGCACGATCAGCCGGCGGGCGCACGAGCAGCGCTGACCGGTGGTGATGAAGCTCGACTGTACGACCAGGGCCGCGACGGCCTCCGCGTCGGTGGCGTCCCAGACGACCAGCGGATTGTTGCCGCCCAGCTCCAGCGCCAGGATGACGTCCGGCCGGTCGGCGAAGTGGCGGCGGAAGTGGGCGCCCGCCGCGCCGGAGCCGGTGAACAGCAGTCCGTCGATGTGCTGGTCGATCAGCGCCGCGCCGGTCTCCTTGCCGCCCTGGACGAGGTTGACCACGCCCTTCGGCAGGTCGGCCGCCTCCAGAGCCTCGATCATCAGCTCGCCCGTCCACGGGGTCTCTTCCGATGGCTTGAAGACCACGGTGTCGCCGGCCAGCAGCGCCGGGACGATGTGGCCGTTGGGCAGGTGGCCCGGGAAGTTGAACGGGCCGAGCACGGCCATCACCCCATGCGGCCTGTGGCGCAGAACGGCGCGTCCGAAGGCCGTGGCCGTTTCGCGCACGCCGGTGCGCTCGTCATAGGCGGCGATAGAGGCGTCGACCTTGCCCATCATCGAGCCCAGCTCGGCGGTGGTCTCCCACAGCGCCTTGCCGGTCTCGCGGGAGATAGCCTGCGCCATCGGACCCTTGCGGGCGTCGAGCGCGGCCTTGTAGCGGCGCATGGCCTCAACACGCTCGGCGCGCGGCCGGTCGGCCCAGTCCTGGAAAGCGGCGCGGGCAGCGGTCACCGCCTCGGCGACGTCGGACGGCGTGGCGGTCGCGCCTTCCCAGACCGGCGCTCCGGTCGCGGGATCGATGGAGGTCAGGGCGGGACCCTGGCCAGAACGCCAGGCGCCGTTGATGAACAGACCGCGGCTCATGAATAGCCTCCGACCAAAATCCTCTCCCTCTTGGGAGAGGGGGACCATGCGAAGCATGGTGGAGCGGGAGGCGCTCCCACATGCAGGGACATTCGGAACAATGCGGCGACGAACACCGGGGCCAACCGGTCGCCGGGAGTATATCCCTCTCCACCACCCTTCGGGTGGTCCCCCTCTCCCAAGAGGGAGAGGATCGGCAGCGCCGTCATGCCTTCACCTTCACGCTTTCGCCTTCACGCACACCAAGAACCTCGGCCGCCTCCCGCGACAGCACCGCATGCTCATGATCCACCAGCACCGGCGCCCGGACGGCGCGGAAGCGGCCGATTTCGCCGGTGGAGACCAGCGCCTCCTCGCCGAAGGCGTCCTCGCCAAGGCGAACCGTCAGGCGGCGGGCCTCCTTGACGGTGCGGATCTCGTCACGGGGGGCGCCCATGGTCGGTCCGGCGTCGAACAGGTCGACCAGCCCCTGGTAGCGGAAGCCCTCGCGCTCGAGCATGGCGCGGGCCGCCTCGCCGTCGCGATGGACGCGGCCGATGGAGCGGGCCGCCGCCTCGGGCAGCAGGCCGGTGTAGATCGGATGGCGCGGCGACAGGTCGAGGATGAACTGGCCATTGGTCGAGGCGCTCATCAGGTCGGCCTCGTCGAACTCCAGGCGGAAGAACTTGTGGGCGACGTGCTCCCAGAAGGGGCAGACGCCGTCCTCGTCGAACCAGCCACGCAGCTCGGCCAGCACCATCTCGGCGAAACGTTGCGGCTCGATGCCGATCAGCATGTAGCGTGACTGGGCCAGCAGCCGGCCGGCCCCGCCCTGGCGCTTCTCCGGACGCAGAAACAGCGACCCGACCTCGGACCAGCCCGCGCATTCGTTGACCAGCACCAGCGCCTGGTGATCGAACCGCATCTCAAGCGTCGGTGACGACTGGGCCAGGGTGACGACCCGGAACGAAAAGAACGGCCGCTTCAGCCCGACGCTGGCCTTCACCCCAGCGACGCCTTCGACAGCGCCGGTCGCGGCGTCCTCGAGCATCAGGGTGTACCAGGCCTCCGGCGGGGCAACCTCGCCGGCGAAGCTGGCCTTCGACAGGTCCAGCCGCGAGCGCAGCGTCGGCTCGTCCTCGGGCAGGCTTGTGAAGCCGCGCCCGGACAGGACAGCGAGGTCCATCAACGCGTCGTAATCGGCGGGGCCGGCGGGACGCACGACCAGCATCAGCGGGACTCCATCAGGGCGCGGATGCCGCGCGCGTCGATCTCGCCCGACGCCAGCTTCATCAGGATCAGGGCCGACAGCTGGGCCCGCTCGGCGAAGCTGTCGGGCCAGGCGAACTCGTTCTCGCTGTGGATTTCGCCGCCGCGCACGCCGAGGGTGTCGACGTTCGGCAGGCCCGCCGCGAACAGGTTGTTGCCCTCACAGACGCCGCCTGAGGGCTTCCAGGCGATGTCCTGGCCGAGCAGGGCGCCGACCTGTTTCACCTTGCCGAACAGCTCCGTCTGGGCGGCGTTGAACGGCTTGGCCGGACGGGTGAAGCCGCCGTGCTGGCTGACCAGAAGGCCGTCGCCCTCCCCGGCCTTCATGGCGCCGCGGATACCGGCCTCCAGCCAGGCGGCGGCCTCGGCGTCGGGGAAGCGGACGTTGAATCGGACAACGGCGATGTCGGGCACCACGTTCAGCGGCGAGCCGCCGTCGATCCTGGCGATGTTGACGGTGACGCCGTCGCGGCGGCCGTTCAGGCCGTCCAGCGCCCCGGCGATGCGGGCGGCGGCGGTGATGGCGTTGCGGCCCTCGTCGAAGGCGCGCCCGGCATGGGCCGTGCGACCTGTCACCCGAATGTGGAAGTTGCCCGAACCCTTGCGCTCGCTGGCCAGGGTGCCGTCGGGCAGCATGGACGGCTCGTAGGTCAGGCCGATGTGACCCATCCGCCCGAACGCCGCGAGCACCGGCCCGGAGGCCAGCGACCCGATCTCCTCGTCCGGCGAGATCAGCACCCGGTAACCCAACCTGGCGGCGTCAGCCGAAGTCTCGAAGGCCTCCAGCGCCGCCAGGATGACGCTGATCCCGCCCTTCATGTCGGCGATGCCGGGGCCGTGCAGGGCGCCGTCGGCGCGCGTGCCAACCGTCTGGAATCGGCTGCCGGCCGGATAGACGGTGTCGTAGTGCCCGGTCAGGATGACCTGAACCGGCGCTTCCGGCCGCACGATCACGGCCATCGAGGGCGGATGAGCCTGCTCGGTCTCCCGGCCGTCCGCGCCGATCTCGATGGACGGCTGCAGCGCAATGTCCTGCGGCTCGGTCGGCAGGACAGCGAAGGCGTCCTTCAGAAGGCCGCGCACGGTCTCCAGCCCCTCGAGGTTGCGGCTGCCGGAGTTTACGTCACTCCAGACGACCGCGCGCTCGACGATGGCCGACCCGCGTTCGGCGACGGAGTCCAGAACGCCCTTCTCTTCCGGCGACAGGCGCATCGGTGTGATCGTCCAACTCTATGTCGCCATTGCCGCGGACCAGGTCGACGCGTGCCTAACCGAAGCGACCCGCCGGAATGGCGCAAGACGGGAGTCGCTGAATACGCCTTCCCTAGCGGACAGGTGATCGAAGGTGAACCCCCCAGCCCCAGGTTAGTCGTCCCTCCGCCAGCGCACGGAGAGCTTGGAGTCCTCACCGGCCAGCTTGGAAATGATCGAAAGGTTGCGGCGGACTCGCCACTCCACCTGGGCCGCCGGCCCCTCACGGCCGCCGCCGATGATCTCCAGATAGACGTCGTCGGTCAGGTATTTACCGCCGGCCACCGTCATCGCTCCGCCCGCGCCACCACCGGCGAACACCAGGCGATCCAGGCCGGTGAAGTTTTTCAGGTTGCCGATCACGTCAAAGCCGCCGCCGCCGGCCAATGCCGCGATGGCCGAGGCAAGCTGGGCGGCCTCCAGTGGCGACAGCTGTGCGGCCGATGTCCCGAACAGCACCCGCGACAACACCTCGTCCTGCGGCAAGGAGGGGCTGGAGGTCAGGGTGATCTCCGGGCGCGAGGCGGTGCCCCGAACACGGATCACGGCGGTCAGGGCCGGATCCTCGCGGGTCGCGGTCAGATCCAGTCGAATACGGTCCGGCGACGCCGCCAGATAGACGGCGCTGCGGGTGTCGAACTCGAAGCGCTTGCCGGCGAAGTCGTACTCGCCGCGCACCATCCGGGCGACGCCGTCGAGGACGGGTCGGGCGGTCGTGCCGCTCACCCGGGCGTCGATCGACATTTCGGCGCCCAGACCCCGGCCCTCAATGAATATCCCGCGGCTGGACTTGAGCGTCACATCCAGTCCCACGACAAGGCCGCGGCGGGACTCGGGGACCACGTCGCCGTCCGCGGCGCCAGGTTTGTTGCGTTCGATGACCGCCATGGGGATGACCCCGGACGGCGTGGGCGGATCAGCAGCGATCAAGGCGCGATCGATGGTCAGGGCGCCGGTCACCTGCACCTTGCCGTCGGCGTCCCGGTTGAGCGTCGCCTCGCCAGAGGCGGTGGCCGTGATCGCGTCATTCTCGATCAGCTGGAAGCCCTTTAGGCCGACCCGGAACGTGCTGACGCCGTCGCGCAACAGGCTGATACGCCCGCCGCCCGAAAGCGTCCCGCGCTCGCCACCGCTGATCCGCGCGCCGCGTCCGTCCGTGGCCGAGAAGCGACTGACATCGATGGCGTTGTCCGCCAGCACGGCGCGCACCGACAGATCGACGAGCTTGAGGCCAATCTGGCCATCCTCGAACGCGCCGTTGGAGAGCTCGGCCGCGCCTGACAATCTTGGATCGGCCAGGGAGCCCGCAATCGTCCCCTTCATGTCGACCACGCCCGAAACGGTGCGCTCGCCGCCGACCAGCAGATCCCACAGGGGCTTGACCTCGCCGTTGGCGGCGAAGACCCCGTTCATCGGCTGGCGATTGGCGACAGCCAGCCTCAGCGGCGCCGCAGAGGCGACGACAGGAAGGGTCACCCTGGCGCTAGAGCGCAGACCGCCGGCGTTGCTGGCGACCGCCTCGACAAAAAGGGCCTGGTCGTTGAGCGTGGCCCTGACCCGGCCGTCGACCGACACGGCTCGGCCGGCGCCGCGAGCCCGGGCGCCCTCCAGGGTCACGTCCATCGAACCGCTGAGTCGCGCGCCCTGACCCTGTAGCGCCATCGTGCCGTCGACCGTCCCGGCCAGGTCCTCGTTCAGGGCGCCGAGCGACACCTTGGTCAGGGTCGCGTCGATGTCGGCGGCGTCGCCGTCCATCCGGGCGACAATGTCGGCCCGTCCCCCCTCGATCTCCAGCTTCACGTCGGCGAACCGCTGCCCTCCACCGAAGCCGAGCCGCGCCGTCTCGATCGTCCTGAAATCGGCGCTGCCGAAACGGCCCTCGCCGTTCAGCGCCAGTCCAGTGGCGGCGCCCTGCCCGGCGTAGACGCCATCGCCCTTGAACCGCCAGCGATTGACCCCGTAAGCGCCGCGCAGGTCGACCGTGATCGGCAGCCGCGACAGTGGCCCATCGGCGGTGATCGTGCCGCGGCCGAAATGCAGCCCGCCCGCGCCACGGACTGTCGCGTTCTGGACCGCGAGGTTGAGCGTCGCCCGACCGTCCGGACCACCATCCGACAGGACGGCGGAGCCCGCTATCTGGCCGGCGGTCAGGATGACGCCAGGCCCGATGTCGAGGATGAGGTTGGCCGTCGATGGCCGGCCGCTGCGCAGCGCCAGACCGCCCGTCGCCCTGATCCCGCCGGCGTCGGCGTCGAGGCCGGTCAGGTCCAGCCCGCCCTGCGCGAACCGGAAGTCTGTGCGGGCACGAGCGGGCCCATACTCGCTTTCGGCGGTCACGGTGACGGCCCCGTCGGTCCCGCCGGCGCTACGGGCGAAACTGAGCACGACACGCGCGGTCCGAAGGGGAAGGCGGGGCAGATCGACGGCGGCGATATCGGCGATCAGGTCGGCGCGGGGCTCCGAAAGCGTCCCGGTGAGGGCGCCGGTTCCCCTCGCCTCGCCCGATATCTCGACCGGTCCGGCGCGGAACGGACCGGTGGCGTTCCAGTCCAGCTTGAGTTTCAAGGCCCCGACCGGGCCGATCTGCCCGGCGGTGCGGACCGAGCCCAGCGCGCCTTCGAGCCGCGCCTCGGACACCGACACCACGCCCCGGCTATACTCCGCCTTGCCCCGCAACTTCGGCACCGAACCCAGCAGGCGGTCGAGTTCGGCGAGGCCGGTGGCGAAGCCGGCGCCCTTTGCATCGAGGGAAAACACCCAGGGTTTGTCTCGACCGCCCTGGGATGCCGACCAGGTCGCGACGGCCCGCCCTCCGGCGCCGATCCGGGCGGCCTGGAGGTTGGCGATCTCCGCGTCGCCCTTGAATGCCAGGCCGCCCAGCAGGGTGCGCTCGCCGGTCGCGTCGAGCTTGAGGCCGGCGCCCGTGGCCTGGACGCGACGCAACAGCAGCCGGCCGTCCTTCAGCCGGGCCCCTATGATCTGCGCCCTGGGCCTGGCGCCCAGCAGGGCGGCGACATAACCCCGCCCCGCGCCCCCATCGCCGGTCAGCGTCGACTCGACGGTCAACTCCCCGGCTTTCATGCCCACCTGAACCGGCCCCTGGGCTCGGGCGAGGCCGTATCCGGCCGCATTGAAGCCGGTCGCCGACAGCGCGCCGACATAGGCCCATGAGGCCTGGTTGCCCGTCAGCCGCCCCCGCGTCTCGGCGGCCCCCTGCACGGCGCTGGATGTCAGCCGATCCAGCGACCGCGAGGTCAGGGTCACGGCGAGACCGTCCTTCCCGGTGACGCGCTTGCCGATATCGGCTTCCCCCCTGGCGGCGATGGTCAGGACCTCGCTCTCGGCCCGACCGTCGAGGCTGTAGAGGCCACTCCTGGCCTTGCCGCCGCGACCGGAGAACCGAACCTCGTCGCCGAACATCCGGGCGTAACGGGCGGTCAGGGTCGAGGAGGCCAGCGACACCCGACCGGAGACCACGCCGCCGTCGGCGTTCCAGGTCCCGGAGGCCTCGGCGGGCCGCGTGTCGCCGGAGGTTGCCAGCAGGCGGAACCGGCCCGCTTCCCCCGTACCGCCGGCGTTGGCCTTGAGCGTGAACGGCCTGTCGGCGGGCAGGCCCAGCGATCCGGCCAGGGCGCCGCCCTCCGTTTCAATCGCATCGGCGAAGACCTTCAGCGGCCGTCCCTTGCCGCTCTCGATCGAGAGGATCAGCTGGTCGCCCTTGTGCAGGCGGCTGGCGGCGCCGAGCGCCACGGTGATCGGCCCCTGGCGGACCACTTCGATTTCGCCGGCCACGTGGAAAAGGCCACGCTGGTAGCTGAAGGCCGGCAGGGTTTCGACAGGAATACGCAGCTGCTCGATACGGATCGAGACCGGCAGCTTGCGGGGTTTCGTTATCGGCACAAGCTCGGGTCGTCGGAGCACCCGCACCTGGCGCGCGGTAAGGCTGTCGGCATGGAAGCGCCGCACGAAGAGTTCGTGATAGCGCCAGGTCATCTTCACGTCGGCGGCGTCCAGCCAGATGCCCTTCTCATCGGACACGGTCAGACGCCGGACGCTGAAGTTGCGCCACAGGTCGCCGCTGAGGCCCTCAATGCGCAGCTTGCCGAGGCTTCCGAGTTTCAGGCCATTGGCCCGGGCCTCCACGAACATCAGGCCCGGCGCCGTGTTGAGGCCATGGCGCAGCAGAAGCGCCGTTCCGCCGACCAGCAGGACGGCGATCAGCGACGCCAGGATGATCCAGCCGGGGCCAGTGGCCGGCAAGCGCGGTCGGCGCGACCGGATCGCGGGCGGCGCGGACGCGGGGGGCGTCGGCGTCTGGTCATCGGCGCCGGTCAAAACGCCTGCCCGATGCTGATGTAGATCTGAAATCCGGAGTCGCCCTTGCGCTTCTCCAGCGGGAAGGCGATGTCGGCGCGAACCGGCCCAAAGCCGAGGTCATAGCGAACGCCAACCCCGGCTCCGACGCCGAAGTCGTCGCCCCCGGGGAAGGTACCGGCCCCGATGCCGCCGGCGTCGATGAAGACCACGGAGCCCCAGCGTTCAGTGATCTTGCGACGCACCTCGAAGCTGGCCTCAACGACGGACAGGCCGCCAACGGGGGTATTGTCTGGCAGTCGCGGGCCGATGCCCTGCCAACCATATCCGCGGACCGAGCCGCCCCCGCCGGCATAGAAGCGACGGGGCGAGGCCACATCATCCAGCACCGCGCCCCAGATCGAGCCGACCTTGGCCCGGGCCGCAAGGACCGTCGTCGCTTCCTCATCCAGGGACAGGTAGTAGGACGCCTGGCTCTGGACCTTGAGATACAGGGCCCGGGAATCGCCGAAGCTTGAGGTCGGCTCGATCCGGGCCTCCAGCCGCCAGCCCCGGGCGGGGTCGAGCGGATCGTCCGACCTGTCGAGGGCGAAGGCGGCCAGGGCGGCGGCGGTGATCACATCCCGGTCCTCGCCCCGGAAGGTGGTGTTGTTGATCCTGACCTTTTCGGCGCTGCGCGCCATGTCCAGCGACAGCCCGCCGGTGATGTAGGAGGTCTTGCCGAAACGGCGGGTGACATCGCCGCTGACCCCGACCCCCATCGAGTCATAGGCGTCGGTCTGCTCGTTGTAGACCCCCGCCAGCAGGCTCAGGGTCTGCTGCGGCCGTCGCCAGTGCGGCAGCTTGATGCTGGCCTCGAGCCGTTGTTCGAGCTCGGCGAGCCGAAGACTGTAGGCCGTGGTGTCGGCCCGTCCGAGGCGGTTGTAGCGCGTGCGGCGCACATCGAGGCCGGCGCCTTCGCTCGTCGAGAAGCCGGCGGAGACTTCAAGCGTCCGCCGGTCCCGGTCGGCCAGCGTCACCAGCACCGACCTGCGACCGTCCGCGTCGGCGCTCTCGCGCGGCTGAAGGGAGACCGCGACCGAATCGTACACCCCGGTGTCCAGCAGCCGCCGCTCGAGCTCCGCCAAGTCATCAGGATCATAGACATCGCCGGGGACCCAGGGCGCGAGGCCCCGAATCCAGTCCGGGTTTGTCCGGCCGACCTCGCCGAGATCGAGACCGTCCATGCGCACCAGTTCGCCCGCGACGATCCGGAAGGTAGGTTGAACCGACCGATCGGCGTGATCGACGATCACCTCGCGCGCGCCGGGCCGGGCGTCCGCATAGCCTCGGGCTTGCAGCGTGGCGACGATCCGGCCTTCGGCTGCGAGCACATCGGCCGCCCGGCCCGGCGCCGACCGGCGCAGCGCCATGGCCTGTTCGGCGGCGATGCCGACACCCGGGATCGGCTCATCGCCAGTCCATTCGATGGCGGGGCGCGCAAAGCGGAAACGGGCGCCCGGCGTGATGCGGATCACGGCGCGAGGCGGCTCTCCCCCATCGTCATCATCGGGATCGACGACATCCTGTTCGATCAGGAAACCATAGTAGCCCTGGGTTCGCAGGGCGGCCTCGGCGGCCTCGGCCGCGGCGCGGGCGCGACGGCGGGCCTCGAACCGGGTGGTCGCAGGGCCTTTGCTCTCGCCGACCGCGCGGGCGATGGCTGTGAGGAGGTCTTCGTCGGCCACGCCTTCAATTCTCGCGGGGGCCTGCTGCGCGCCGGCGCCGGACGCAGAGAGCGCCAGAGCGAAGGCGGCCGACGCGGCCAGGGCGATACGCGAAGGCGACAAGCTTCTTTTCTCCTCGTTCGCCCCGAATCCCGTGTAGTCGGGCCAGGGCTGGCTGTCACGTCCATCCGCCCTTTGCAGCGGCGACGAAAGTTGCACAAATGCAGTGCAGTCGCTGCATGCGGTCCGAAGTCGGACCGAAACCAGACGCGAGATCGCCGAAGAGCGCTACCAATGAACCGCGATAAGGCCTCCCCGGCCGTGAATGAGACGGACCCCGACGTGAGCGTGGCGATCACCGATACCCTGGATACCAACCCGGCCCTGCCGATGACAGACGCTGCCTACCTCCCGGGGCTGGCGTTCGACGAGATGTACGTCGAGGGCGGCAGTGTCCGGTCGCACTACGCCGGCGTCCACACGCGCCTGACCACCCTGTCGCCTGAAGCCCTTGCTGATCGCCAGAAGACGCTGGAGCGGTCCTTCCTGCTGCAGGGCATCACCTTCACCGTCTACGGGGCCGAGGCGACCACCGAGCGGATCATCCCCACCGACCTGGTGCCCCGGATCATTCCCGCACACGAATGGAAGACCATCGAGGAAGGCCTGACCCAGCGCCTGCGCGCGCTCAACATGTTCCTTGCCGACATCTATGGCGACCAGCAGATCCTGATGGACGGTATCGTGCCCAGGGAGCTGGTTCTGGGCGCTCCGTCCTATCGCCGCGAGATGCAGCACCTCTATGTGCCGCACAAGGCCTACGCCAATGTCTGCGGATCCGACCTCATCCGTGACCAGGACGGCGCCTTCGCGGTGCTGGAGGACAATCTTCGCGTCCCTTCAGGCGTGTCCTACATGCTGGCCAATCGCGACGCGGCCAAGCGCACCTTCCCCGGCACCTTCCGCGCCTCCAACGTCCGGCCGGTCGAGCGCTATCCGGACCTGCTGCTGGCGACCCTCAAGAGCATGGCGGCCGAATGGCGGCCCGACCCGCAGGTCGTGGTCATGACCCCCGGCGTCTACAACAGCGCCTACTATGAGCACGCCTATCTGGCCCGCCTGATGGGCGCTCCGCTGGTCGAGGGGCGCGACCTCGTGGTGCATGAAAACATGGTCTACATGCGCACCACCACCGGCCTCCGCCGCGTGGATGTCATCTACCGCCGGGTGGACGATGACTTCATCGATCCCCTCACCTTCCGCCGCGACTCCTCGCTGGGCCTGCCGGGACTGTTCAACGCCTATCGCGCCGGCAACGTGGTCATCTGCAACGCGCCGGGCACCGGGGTCGCCGACGACAAGGCGGTTTACGCCTATGTGCCGGACATCATCCGCTACTACCTGGGCGAGGACGCCATCCTGCCCAACATCGAGACCTTCCTCTGCCGCGAACCCGTCCAGCTGGCCCATGTGCTGGCCAATCTGGACAAGCTGGTGGTCAAGGCGGTCGGCGCGTCCGGCGGTTACGGCATGCTGGTCGGCCCGCACGCCTCTCGCAAGGAGCGCGAAACCTTCGCCGAGGCGCTCAAGGCCGATCCCGCCAACTATATCGCCCAGCCGACCATCCAGCTGTCGACGGCGCCCTGCCTGATCGACGGCCGCATCGAACCGCGCCACGTCGACCTGCGCCCCTTCATCCTGTCGGGCGAGAAGATCGTCGTGACGCCCGGCGCGCTGACGCGTGTCGCCCTGCGCCGCGGCTCATTGGTGGTTAACTCCAGCCAGGGCGGCGGCTCCAAGGACACCTGGGTGCTGGTCGACGAAGACGAGCGCAAGGAGACGCGGCCATGATGCTCGCACGCGTGGCGGACAGCCTCTACTGGATCGGTCGCTATGTTGAGCGGGCCGAGCACTTTTCCCGTCTGGCCGACGTGATGCTCAACGCCACGCTCGACCGCTCCGACGCCGCGGCGCAGACGGCCTACATCGCCCTGTCGGCGGTCGGCGATCCGGACATGGCCCGTGTCTCACTGACCTATGAGGCCGCCCGCTCGCTGGTGCTGAACCGAGAGGATCCCAACTCGGTGATCATGTCGCTGGCTCATGCCCGCGAGAACGCCCGGCAGGTCCGCGACCAGATCACCACCGAGACCTGGGAACGGCTCAACCTGCTGTTTCTCAAGGTCACCGCCGACAGCACCGGTTCGGAGTTCGAAAGCGGCTCGTCCGCCTTCCTGCATGACGTCATCGCCGACCTGCACCTGTTCAAGGGCGCCGCCGACGCCACGATGAGCCACGGCGAGGGTTTCCGGTTCCTGATGCTGGGCGTCTATCTGGAGCGGGCGCACCTGATCGCGCGTCTGCTGGAGGTCGGCTTCGGCGACGGCCGCGGCAAGAGCGTCACCGACCGGCTGGCGCTGATGAACCTGTTACGCATGGCCTGCGCGCTGGAGCCCTATCTGCGGCGCTACACCGCCGAGATCGAGCCGCGCTACATCCTGGAATTCCTGCTCTTCGACGAGGAGTTCCCGCGCTCGATCCGCTTCGCCACCGCGCGGATCGAGGAGTATCTCGTGGGCGTCTCGCGCCATGTCGAGGTCGGCGGCCTGGCCACGCCAGAGCGACTGGCCGGGCGTCTCAAGGCCCGTTTGCAGTTCGCCGACGTGGATGAACTGGAAGCCACCGGCGCCAGCGGCCTGCTCTCGACCGTCGTCAACGAGTGCGCCCGCGTACATGAGGCGATCTACGACACCTTCGTCGCCTATTCCCTCGAGATGAGGCTGCCCGCGTAATGCTCCTGGAAGTCAGGCACGTCACCCAGTACCACTACGAGCGCGCGGTCCGCGAAAGCGTGATGGAGCTGCGCATGCAGCCCCGCAAGAGCGCCGGACAGAGGCTGATCAGCTTCGAGCTCGACCTGGAGCCCCGGGCGCAGATCTTCTCCTACGCCGACAACTTCGGAAACGCCGTCTATCACTTCGACGTGCCCCAGCCGCATGACAACCTGCGGATCGAGGCCCGGTCGGCTGTCGAGACCCAGCCCGATCCGGTGCTGCCGGCCGGCGTCGACCAGGGCGAATGGGACCGGCTGCGCAGCGACTTCGTGCGCGGCGAGTGCTTCGACTTCCTGCAGCCGCATGGCTTCGTGGTCTTCACCCAGGCGCTGCAGACCTTCATCGCCGAGAAGAACCTCGACGCGCTCCGCCTGAAGGATCCGCTGACGGCGGTGCTGGCGCTGAACCAGATCATCTACGACGCGTTTGACTACACCCCGGGCGTGACGACAGCCGACAGCCCCATCGACCTGGCGCTGGGTGTCGGGCGCGGGGTCTGCCAGGACTTCGCCCACATCATGCTGGCGGTCTGCCGCCGCTGGGGCATCCCGGCCCGCTATGTGTCGGGCTACCTGTTCACCGACCGCCAGCACGGCGACCGCTCCGACCCTGACGCGACCCACGCCTGGGTCGAGGTCTTCCTGCCGACCCTGCGCTGGATCGGTCTCGACCCGACCAACAACAGCATCGCCGGCGAACGTCACATCGCCGTGGCCATCGGCCGCGACTACGCCGACGTTCCGCCGTCACTGGGTGTCTACAAGGGGGAGGCAGACAGCCAGCTGGGCGTCGCTGTGTCCGTCGGCAAGGCCCGCGCGGCCCTGGCCGAGCCGGAGTTCCTGCGCCTGCCGCGTCCGTCCTTCCCGGGCGGCCGCCGCAAGCTCAACGCCGGCGACATCCACCGCCGGGAACAGCAGCAACAGCAACAGCAGCAATAGCGAAAGCGCCCGCCCCGCGTCGCCGAACGCAGACCTTTGGCGGGACAAAGGTTGGCAGGCCGGCTGGGGGTCGCCCCCGGGACCATTCCATCAAAAGTCGGGGTTTCGGCGTTGAAATCGTTGGGAAGCGTGCAACTGTTCATGGTCTTTTTCCGGGGCTCAAACCCCTTGTTTCTCGACCGGGTCTGACGGGCTCCGGGCTTGCTTGAGCCGCCCTCATTCCACCCTGCCGGTCTGTCGGACAGGGGACAGCCGGTCAGGGACGCCCCCGATGGGCAATCTTTGTCGCATGCGGGCCGACAACGCCTTCATCGAGGCCTTCAACGGCCGCTTCAGGGCCGAGCGCCTGAACGCCCACTGGTTCCTGACGGTTGCAGATGCGGCGGCAAAGTTGAAGGCTTGGCGCAGAGAGTACAACGAGGTCCGGCCGCATGGGGCTATCGGCAACAAGCGGCCGCTCACGTTGATGAAACCGGGTGAAACAGCCAGCCTGTCACCCTGACTCGGGCCGGAAAACTCCAGCTTCGAGTGCTCCAGAGAATGGGGGCGGATCACGGCCCCAAGGACTCTCACAATGATCGAGGGAGCGGCAGGGGGCAGGTCACAACCTGCCACGCGACAACCAGGTTGCGTGGAATGCCCAGGCCGAGAGCGGCTTGGTCAAGAAGGTATCAGCAACAGAAGTCTAACGGGCCGACATGTAGCGGGCCTAACGGGACATCTGCCCGACCCAACGAACCCTAGTGAGCGTTGGGGAGTTTGGTAGGCCGGCTGGGGGTCGAACCCAGGACCATTCGATTAAAAGTCGAATGCTCTACCACTGAGCTACCGGCCCGCTCGCGAAGCAGCGGCTGAGCCGGTTCGAAGCGGCGGGGACCATAGTGGCGACGATCCGGCGCGGCAACCCGCCGTGACGCCTTTCCGCCAGGTCCGGCGCATGATTATGCTGTCGCCATGCGTACGCTTCTCACTGCCCTCGCCTGCCTGTCCCTGACGGCCTGCGCGAGCGTCGGCGATTCGCCGCCTCCCGGCCGGGTCCAGACCACCGACCAGGTCAACAAGGGCAGCGTCACGGGCGCGGTCACCGCGCCGGCGCGCGACCTGAACATGCTGCGTACAAAGATCCCGCAGGTGCTGCTCGACGCGCTCGAAGATCCCTACAGGCGACCCGATCCGGCGACCTGCGCCGGGATCATCGCCCAGGTGCGCCCCCTTTACGATGCGCTGGGGGCCGACATCGACGACCCGGCCTCGGAAGACGACCGGGGCCTGATCGACAAGGGCCGCGACGCCGCACAGGACACCGCGCTCGGGTTCTTCGCCGGGGCGGCCCAGGACCTGATTCCGCTGCGCGGCTGGGTGCGCCGTCTGTCAGGCGCCGAGCAGCACGACCGGCTGGTGCGGGCGGCGATCACCGCCGGCGGCATCCGCCGCGGCTACCTGAAGGGTCTGGGGGAGTCACGCGGCTGCAATCCGCCGGCCACGCCCAGCCACCTGAAGTCGGTCCTGCCCAAGGAGCCGCCGCGCAAGGAACCGAAGTATCCGATCAAGTAGGGGACCGCTTCCCGCGCGGCCGGCAGGTGTCCCTTGATGGCGGCTGACGGAGTTGGAGGGCAACGACGCTTCGCGAAGCAGCCCCTACTTCACGTGCCGGGTCCGGAACTCCCGCCGGAAGGCTTCGAAGGTCCCGGCGGAGATCGCCGCGCGCATGGCGGCGGTCAGGGCCTGGAAGAAGGCGATGTTGTGCCAGGACAGCAGCACCTGGCCGAGAATCTCGTCGGATCGCACCAGGTGGTGCAGATAGGCCTTCGAATAGTCGCGGCTGGCCGGACAGTCGCTGTCCTCGTCGAGCGGATGATCGTCCTCGGCGAAGCGGGCGTTCTTCAGATTGATCGCCCCGTCCCAGGTCCAGGCCTGACCGTGGCGACCCGAACGGGTCGGCAGCACGCAGTCGAACATGTCGACGCCGCGCGCCACCGCCTCCACCAAATCGATCGGCTTGCCGACCCCCATCAGATAGCGCGGCCGGTCGGCGGGCAGCATGCCGGCGGCGTAGTCGAGCACCTCACACATCGCCTCGTGGCCCTCGCCAACCGCCAGCCCGCCCAGGGCATAGCCGTCAAAGCCGGTCTCGATCAGACGCTCCGACGATTCCCGGCGCAGGTTTTCAAAGGTCGAGCCCTGCTGGATGCCGAAGAGGGCCTGAGCGTCGCGGGCTCCGAACGCCGCCTTCGAGCGCGCGCCCCAGCGGGCCGAGAGCTCCATCCCTTCCCGGGCCCGGGCCTCCTCGGCAGGCCAGGCGACGCATTCGTCCAGCTGCATGACGATGTCGCTGCCCAGCAGGTCGGCCTGGATCTCGATCGATCGTTCCGGGGTCAGCACATGCTTGCTGCCGTCCAGGTGACTGGCGAAGGTGACCGCTTCCTCGGTCACCTTGCTGATCCCCGACAGGCTCATCACCTGGAAGCCGCCGCTGTCGGTGAGGATCGGGCCGTCCCAGCGCATGAAACGGTGCAGACCGCCCAGCCGTTGAACCCGCTCGGCCGTCGGCCGCAGCATCAGGTGATAGGTGTTGCCCAGGATGATGTCGGCGCCGGTCGCCTGAACCTGGTCGACTGTCAGGGCCTTGACCGTGCCGGCCGTGCCCACGGGCATGAAGGCCGGCGTGCGAATGTCGCCACGCGGCGTCCTCAGCACCCCGGTGCGGGCCGCGCCGTCGGTGGCGGTAAGGTCGAAGGGGAAGGCTGCCAATTTTGTTCCGTCTCCCCGGCGAAGGCCGGGGTCCGTGCGGATCCGCGGTCGCTCGGGATGAATAGGGATCCCGGCCTTCGCCGGGAACACGGGATGGGTTCAGGCGCGGAATAGCAGGCTTGAATCCCCGTAGGAATAGAAGCGGTAGCCCGTGGCGATGGCGTGCTCGTAAGCCTCGCGCATGACCGCCTGCCCCGCGAAGGCGCTGACCAGCATGAACAGTGTCGATTTCGGCAGGTGGAAGTTGGTCATCAGCACATCGGCGGCGCGGAAGCGGTAACCCGGGGTGATAAAGATCGCTGTCTCGTTGGCCCAGGGCCTGACCACGCCATCCTCGCCGGTCGCGCTCTCCAGGAGTCGCAGCGAGGTGGTTCCGACACAGACGATCCGGCCGCCCGCCGCGCGGACCGCATTCAGCGCCGCGGCAGTGTCGACGGACACCTGGCCGTACTCGGGATGCATGCGGTGGTCGGCGACGTCGTCGACCTTGACCGGCAGGAAGGTGCCCGCGCCCACATGCAGGGTCACGAAATGCTGCGACACGCCCGCCGCCGACAGCCGCGCCAACAGGTCGGGGGTGAAATGCAGGCCGGCGGTGGGCGCCGCCACCGACCCATCCTCGCGCGCGTAGACGGTCTGGTAGTCGGTCCGGTCCTGCTCGTCCTCGCCTCGCTTGGCGGCGATGTAGGGCGGCAGGGGCATGTGCCCGCGGCTATTGATGGCCAGATCCAGGTCAGGGCCCGAAAGGTCGAACGCCAGCGTAACCTCGCCGCCCTCGCCCTTGTCGACAACCGTGGCGTCCAGAGGCGCGCCTTCGCGACCCTCGTCGCCGGCCGCGCCGAAGCGGACCCGGTCGCCGGCCTTGAGGCGCTTGCCCGGCCGCATGAAGGCGCTCCAGCGATCAGACGCCAGCCGCCTGTGCAGCGTCGCCTCGACCGCGACGGGCGAACCGTCGCCGCCCCCCTCGCCGCGGCCCTCGCGCAGTCCATCGAGCCGTGCGGGGATCACGCGCGTATCGTTGAAGACCAGCGCGTCGCCCGCGCGGAGAAGGGATGGCAGGTCGCCAACGGTCCTGTCCTCGCGTCGCTGGCCGGGCTGGACGACGAGCAGTCGGGCGCTTTCGCGCGGGCTGGCCGGGCGCAGCGCGATGAGGCGGTCGGGAAGGTCGAAGTCGAAATCAGACAGGCGCATGGGCGGGCGAACCGCCACGTCTCGGCCTGTTCGTCAAGCGCGCGATAGACAACGGCGGTCGCGATCCACACATTGGGCGGACAACCTCGGGGATTTTCATGCGTTTCGCGATCATCGCGCTGAGCATCGGCGCCGTCGCCTGCACGACCGCCTGCAACCGCAAGACCGACAAGGCCGACGCCCCGCCGCCGGCGCCGGCCGAGACGGCGCAGCCCGCCGCGCCGGTCGTCGAGCCTGCGCCGGTCGAGGTCGCCCCCGGATATCGGCATGAGGCCGCCTTCGATGCATCGGGATTCTACATGACGTCCCAGCCGGTGCAGATCGGCAACTATCGCCTGACCCATCTGGGCATCGGCGCGCCCAGCGACTTCCAGCAGTGGGAGAAGGGCGAGCGCGCCTCGGTGTTCGGCCCCATCCTCCTGCAGTTCGACGACGTCACCAGTCCGACCCAGACCAACGAAATGGGC
Source organism: Caulobacter sp. (assembly GCA_040383665.1). GTDB lineage: Bacteria > Pseudomonadota > Alphaproteobacteria > Caulobacterales > Caulobacteraceae > Caulobacter. Next base: position 16,909 of record JBEIDC010000016.1, on the reverse strand, counting down.
GGCGAGGCGCACGCCGTCAGCGTCCGCGTTCTGCCGCAGGCCTACAGCCTGTCGACCGGCAAGGTGACGTTCAGGGGTGACGATCCGAAGCTTGGCGAGGTGTTGTTCAATGGAAACTTCGATCCGGCGGCCCTGGCCCAGGCGCGCAATGACGGCTCGAGCCAGGCCCCTGTGCTGCGTGGCCTGTTGAAGGTCGGCGAGGCGCCGGCCCGCCCCGTGGCCATGGTCTATTTCGTCGGCGAATGAGGCGGCGCCGAACCGGCGCGCCGGCTGCACCGCGCCTGCACGAATCGCATGCTAGACCGGGCGGGTGAGAACCCTCCTCGCCTTCCTTTCCGCGCTGGTCCGCGCCTGCGCCCTGCTCCTCTCGGCCGGCTGCGCCCTGCTCCTGGTGCTGGCGCAGGGCGGTCGGTTCAGCGACCGGCTCGACATCCTGACCCATTTCACGCCGTGGCTTCTGCTCGGTGTCCTGGTCGCTGTCACGGCCTGGGCGCTGGCGGGACGCCGGGGAGGACTGACGCCCGGGATTGCGCTGGTCGGCGGCCTGTCGGCGATGATGCTGATGGGTCCGGAACTGCTCGCCAAAGCCGGCCAGCAGCGTGGTCCCGTCGATGGACCGACGCTGAAGGTCATCCAGTTCAACCTCTGGGGTCGCAATCGCGACCCGGAGGCAACGACCCGATGGATCCTCCAGGAGAACCCGGATGTCATCGTCTTCCAGGAAGGCTTCGCCAGATCTGGCGGCGTCGCCCGCGCTCTGGCGGACCGGTACCCGCACCGCACCACCTGCGCCGAACCGCGCGCCTGTTCGACCATGATCCTGGCGAAGCGCGCGCCGGTCGCGGAAGGCGGTCTGCAGGCAGGGGTGTCGACGGCCAATCTGACGGGGGCCTGGGCCACATTCAGGGGCAGCCGGGGCGCCTACACCATCGTCGGCGTCCACTACACCTGGCCAGTTCCGGCCGGACCGCAGCAGCAGCAGACGCTCAGGCTGGCGAGGGTTCTCGAGAGCTTCCCGAAGGAGAGCCTGATCGTCACGGGTGATTTCAACTCCACGCCGTGGTCTTTCTCGCTGAGGCGTCAGGATCGCCTGTTCGGGCTGGAGCGGCGAACACGGGCGCTGTTCACCTGGCCGGCCGGCCGGTTCTCGCGCCTGCGGTTCGCGGCGCCCTTCCCGATCCTGGCCATCGATCAGGTCTACGCCGGGTCGGACTGGAAGACCGTCGCGGTGCGACGGGGGCCGGAGCTGGGATCAGACCACTACCCGGTCGTCGTCGAACTGGCTCGCCCCTAGAGCATGCCCGGGTCAGATGGAATCATCTGACCCGGATCAGCATGCTCTAGATTCAAGCACTTAGAGCGCGTTGGGAGGCGGGACCACGATCAGTCCCGCCCCGGCCGACATCACGCGTCCGCGGCGACCTTCATCGAGACGATCTTGCCCGGCTGGCGGGGCGGCTCGCCCTTGGGCAGGGCGTCGATGTGGTCCATGCCGTCGGTCACCACGCCCCAGACGGTGTACTGGCCGTCCAGGAAGGTCGCGTCGTCGAAGCAGATGAAGAACTGGCTGTTGGCCGAGTGCGGCTGGTTGGTCCGCGCCATCGAGCAGACGCCGCGGATGTGGGGCTCGCGCGAGAACTCGGCCTTCAGGTCCGGCTTCTTGCTGCCGCCCGAGCCGGTGCCGGTCGGATCGCCGCCCTGGGCCATGAAGCCCGGGATGACCCGGTGGAAGACCACGCCGTCATAGAACCCTTCCCGGGTCAGTTCCTTGATCCGCTCGACATGGCCCGGGGCCAGGTCGGGGCGAAGCTTGATGGTGACCACACCGGTCTCGGTGGTCAGCAACAGGGTGTTTTCGGCGTCGGTCGTCATGGGGGCTATTCCACCTTCACAGGGATGTTCACGTCACAGAGCGAGAAGTCGGCGCCCTTCGTCTTGCGCAGCCGCTTGATCTCGCCCTTGAACCAGGGTCCGGCCGGGTCGATGACCCGCACGGCCGGGCGTTCGGAAGCGGGTATATCGGCCAGAACGCGCACGCGGTCCATCCGGTCCTGGGGCGCGGCCACCGGTTCTCCGGTCTTGATGGCGCGGATCGCCTCCAGACCGCTGATCACCCGGCCAAAGGCGGTGTAGCGCTTGTCGAGCGACAGATAGGGCTGGCGCATCAGGAAGAACTGGCTGTTGGCGCTGTCGACCTCATCACCACGCGCCATGCCGACCACGCCGGGACAGTAGCTCCCCCAGGCGGCGACCTTCCTGTCGGCGGTCATCTCGCTCCAGCTCATGGCCTGGCTGACCACGGGCAGAGACTTCACGAAGCCCTCCTCCGTACCCCAGGGGCTCGAGGCGATGGTGAACGGCAGGTCGGTGGTCCGACGGAAGGTGAACTCGGCCTTCAGGTCGGGCAGGTCCGTGTCGCCCTCCCCGGTATCGGTCGGATCGCCTGTCTGGGCCATGAAGCGGTCGATGACGCGGAAGAAGGTGCGTCCGTCATAGGTTCCCTTTCGGGCCAGGTCCTTGAGCCGCGCGACATGGCCGGGGGCGACCTCGGGACCAGCTCGACGATCACCCGGCCCTTGCTGGTGTCGATGACCAGAACATCGTCTGGATCGGGCGTGCGCCAGTCGGAAGGTCCCGGGGCGGCCAGCGCCGGCGAGACGAAAGCGAGAGCGGCCGCGACGGCGATCAACAGGGTGTCATGACGCATGGCGGGCCTCCGTCAGCCGATCCTGGCCGGGATCTCGATGTCACAGGGATTGAGCGGCCGTCCGCCGGCCTTGGCCTTCGCTGCGGCGACCATCGCCTTGAAGGTCGGACCGGCCACGTCGAGCACCTGGACCTTCGGACGTTGCGTCGGCGGAAGGTCGGCCAGCACCCGGACGGTCTTCATGACGTCCTGCGGCGCGGGCGCGGGCTCGCCGACCTTGATGGCCCCGACGGCCTCCTGGCCGGAGATCACCCGGCCCCAGGCGGTGTAGTTGTTGTCCAGCGAGGGATAGGGGCCACGCATGAAGAAGAACTGGCTGTTGGCGCTGTCTGGGCTCTGCGCGCGGGCCATGCCCATCACGCCGGTGCAGAACAGTCCCCAGGATGTCACCTTGCCGTCGGCCGCCAGCATCATCTGCATGCCGGGCATGGAACGCACCGGCAGCACGCCCAGGAACCCGACCTCGGTCGCGGACGGCATGTTGAAGTCGCCAGGCAGGCGGTCGATGACCGTGAACGCCGGCGAGGGCCCTCTCCGGAATGGATACTCCGCCTTCAGATCCGGCAGATCCGACCCGCCCATGCCGGTGTTGTCCGGGTCGCCGGTCTGGGCCATGAAGCCGTCGATGACCCGGAAAAAGGTCAGGCCGTCGTAGAACCCGGCCCGGACCAGGGTGCGCAGGCGCTCGATATGGGCCGGCGCGGCGGCGGGAACCATCTCCACGAGGATCCGCCCCTTGCTGGTCTCGAAGACCAGGACGTTCTCGGGATCGGGCGTGCGCCACTCGCCGGCCGCCGGGACAGGCGCCTGGGCGATGGCGGGAGCGTACGCCCCGGCGAGGGACAGGACAGCGGCGAGCGCGAACGGCGCGACCTTCATGGATGACCTTCTCTGATGACGCCACGTCAGCCCGCGTAGAACGCCGCCGCCCGGTTCACAAGCCCCGCGTCGTCGAAGCTGAAGGTTTCGACCACCTCACAGGCGCGCGTGGCGCTGAAGTAACGGATGGCCCCGCCGTCGACGCCGGACAGCACCGCGATCGGCTCGAAACGCAGCGCGGGCGCGCCCGGCGCGAAGGCGCCCGACCAGTAGGCCCGCAGTTCATCCTTGCCGCTGACCTCGCCAGACGCCTTGCCGAACCGCTGCCGGATAACCGGGCTGCGGAACACGATGTCTTCGGCGTAGTGCGACAGGATGCGGTCCAGGTCGTGGGCGTTCCAGGCGGTGATCCATGCCTCGGCGAAGGCGTGGAGATCGACCGACTTCAAGCCCGCCGGACCTTGCCCAGAAGGCGTTCGGCCACGCCGGGGGTCACGAACTTGGTGATATCCCCGCCGAGGATGGCGATTTCCTTGACCAGGCGCGAGGCGACCGCCTGGTGCCGCGGATCGGCCATCAGAAACACGGTCTCGATCTCGCGATCGAGCTGCTGGTTCATGGCCGTCATCTGGAACTCGTACTCGAAGTCGGCCACGGCGCGCAGCCCGCGCACGATAATGCCGGCGTGAACCTCGCGGGCGAAGTGCATGAGCAGGCCCTTGAAGGGGATCACCTCGATCTCGGCGACCTGCTGCAGGTGCGCGGTCTCCTCGCGGACGATGGCCACCCGCTCGTCGAGACTGAACATCGGGCCCTTGCCCTCGTTGATGGCCACGCCGATCACCAGCTTGTCCACCAGCTTCACGGCCCGTCCGATGATGTCCAGATGACCATTGGTCATCGGATCGAACGTTCCCGGATAGAGTCCGACTCGCTGCACCCGGTACCCCCTTGCGCCTTGACCGCTAGGCGGGAGCCTGGGGCTCCCCGCTGCCGTCGTCGATTTCATTGTCGTCTTCGTCGCCGCTTTCGGCCGAGGCTTCAAGCCTTTCCACGCTCACCACGTGCTCATCGTCCGCGGTTCGGAAGACAATGACGCCCTGGGTGTTGCGGCTGGCGACGCGGATGTTGGCCACCGGGCAGCGGATCAACTGGCCCTGATCGGTGACCAGCAGGATCTCGTCGGCCTGGTCGACCGGGAAGCTGGCCACCAGACGCCCGCCCTTGCGGGTCAGGTCCTGGGCCAGCAGGCCCTGGCCGCCGCGGCCGGTGCGCCGGAAATCATAGGCGCTGGTCCGCTTGCCGATGCCTTCGGACGACAGGGTGAGGATGAACTCCTCCGCCGCCTGCAGTTCGATGATGCGCTCCGGCGTCAGCTCGGCCTCGCCGACGTCTTCTTCGTCCTCGGCAGGCGCGGCGTCGTCGCCCTCGTCGCTCTCAGACTTGATGCGCGCGCGCTCGTACTTGAGGTAGCTGGCGCGCTCCGCCGGCGTGGCGTCGACGCCGTGCAGAATGGCCATCGACAGCACCTCGTCGCCCTCGGCAAGCCGGATGCCGCGCACTCCGGTCGATTCACGGCCCGCGAACACGCGCACCTCGCCGACCTCGAAGCGGATCGCCCGGCCCAGGGCGGTCGTCAGCAGGACGTCATTGCGCGGGTCGCAAAGCCCGACGCCGATGATGGAGTCGCCCTCGTCCAGCTTCATGGCGATCTTGCCGTTGCGGTTGATCGAGGCGAAGTCACTGAGCTTGTTGCGACGCACGTTGCCGGAGCGGGTGGCGAACATGACGTCCAGCGCGTCCCACTGCGCCTCGTCCTCGGGCAATGGCAGGATCGAGGTGATGCTCTCGCCCGGCTCGATGGGCAGCAGATTGACGAAGGCCTTGCCGCGCGAGGTCGGCGTGCCGACCGGCAGACGCCAGACCTTGAGGCGATAGACCTTGCCGCCCGAGCTGAAGAACAGCACCGGCGCGTGGGTCGAGGCGGAGAACACGCGGGTGACAGCGTCCTCATCCTTGGTCGACATGCCCGACCGGCCTTTGCCGCCGTGCTTCTGGCTGCGGTACGTCGAGAGCGCGGTCCGCTTCACATAGCCGCCGTGGGTGACGGTGATGACCATGTCCTCGCGGGGGATGAGATCCTCATCCTCCATCTCGGCGCCGCCTTCGACCATCTGGGTCCGGCGCGGGATGGCGAACTTCTCGCGGACCTCGACCAGTTCCTCGCGGACCACCGCCATGATGTTCGCCCGGTCGCTGAGCAATTCCAGCAGGCCGGCAATTGAGCCGGCCAGCGTGGTGGCCTCGCCCAGGATTTCGTCGCGACCCCGCCCCGTCAGGCGGGACAGGGTCAGGGCAAGGATGGAGCGCGCCTGCTCGTCGGACAGCCGGACCTGGTCACCCTCGGTGATCACGGTCCGGGGATCGGCGATCAGCGCGATCAGGGGCATCATGTCGCCGGTCGGCCAGTCGCGGGCGCAGAGCCGCTCGCGCGCCTCCGCCGGGTCGGCCGAGCTGCGGATGATGTGGATGAACTCGTCGATGTTGGCGACGGCGATGGCCAGGCCGACCAGCACATGGCCGCGATCACGCGCCTTGCTCAGTTCGAACTTGGTGCGCCGGACGACGACTTCCTCGCGGAAATCGACGAAGGCGCCGATCATCTCGCGCAGGCCCATCTGCAGCGGCCGGCCGCGATTGAGCGCCAGCATGTTGTAGCCGAAGCTGCTCTGCAGCGCGGTGAAGCGGTACAGCTGGTTGAGGACGACGTCGCCCTGGGCGTCGCGTTTCAGCTCGATGACGATCCGCATGCCCTGCCGGTCGCTCTCGTCGCGGATGTCGCTGATGCCCTCGATCTTCTTGTCGCGGACCAGTTCGGCGATGTGCTCGACCAGGCTGGACTTGTTCACCTGATAGGGGATGGCGGTGATGATGATGGCTTCGCGATCCTTGCGAAGCTCGCCCACCGTGGCCACGCCGCGGATGATCACCGATCCGCGGCCTGTCATCAGCGCTGTGCGCGCCGCGGTGCGGCCGATAATCTCGCCGCCGGTCGGGAAGTCGGGACCGGGCACGATATCGAGGATCTCGTCGAGACCGATCTCGGGATTGTCGATCAGGGCCAGGCAGGCGTCGACGACCTCGCCCAGGTTGTGCGGCGGAATGTTGGTGGCCATGCCGACGGCGATGCCGCCTGCCCCGTTGACCAGCAGGTTGGGAATCCGGGCCGGAAGAACAGTCGGCTCTTCTTCCTTGCCGTCGTAGTTCTCCTGGAAGTCGACGGTGTCCTTGTCGATGTCGGCCAGAAGCGCGGTCGCCGCGTGCGCCATCCGGCTTTCGGTGTAGCGCATGGCCGCCGGCATATCGCCGTCGACCGAACCGAAGTTGCCCTGACCGTCAATGAGCGGCAGGTTCATCGAGAAGGTCTGCGCCATCCGGGCCAGCGCGAAGTAGACCGACTGATCGCCATGCGGGTGGAAGCGGCCAAGCACGTCGCCAACCACGCGCGCCGACTTCGAGTACGGCCGATCGGGCGTCATGTTCAGGTCGTGCATCGAATAGAAGATGCGCCGATGGACCGGCTTGAGGCCGTCACGCACGTCCGGGAGCGCCCGGCTCACGATCACGCTCATGGCGTAGTCGAGATAGCTGCGCTTCAGCTCGTCCTCGATGGCGATGGGGGCCACAGCCCCCCGCCGTCCATCGTCCGGAGGGGTCTTATTTTCGTCGGTCAAGTGCGGGATTTTGCTATCAGAATCGAACCCAATACGTCCGCCTGATAGTTAACATCCAAGACCCGCGGGCGCCACCTTCGGGCGCCGTTTTCACCCTTGCAGGAGAGTCTTTCCATGCGCCTTTTGCCGATCGTCATTACCGCCGCCGCCATCGCCCTTCCCGCGCTGGCCGCGCCCGCCTCCGTAATCGTCAGCCTCAAGGGTCCCGCGGGCGGGGAACTGGGCCGCGCGACGGTGACCGAGGCCGCGCGCGGCGTGGTGCTGCGGGTCGAGGCCAGCGGCCTGACGCCGGGCTGGCACGGCCTGCACTTCCACGAAAAGGGCGACTGTTCGACCGCTGACTTCAAGTCGGCCGGCGGACATGTCCACGACGCCGCGACCGTGGTTCACGGCTTCCTGGCCGCCGGCCACAACGACGCCGGCGACCTGCCCAATATCCACGCCGGCGCCGACGGGACGGCGATGGTCGAGGTGTTCACGCCGTTCGTCTCGCTGGCGGCCGGCGGCGAAAGGCCAAGCCTGCTCGACAGCAACGGCTCTGCGCTGGTCATCCATGCGAAGCCCGACGACTACATGACCCAGCCGACCGGCGGGGCCGGAGACCGCGTGGCCTGCGGCGTGATCGGGGCGCGGTGACGCCCTAGGTCTGGATCTGGCGGTCGGCGGCGGCCCGCACCGCCGCCCGACGCTCTGACAGGGCCACCAGCGCCACCCCGACCAGGGTGGCGCCGCCGCCCAGCACCAGTTGCAGGGTCAGGGTGTCGCCCATCAGGCCGATGCCGATGCCGCAGGAGACCAGCGGGGTCAGCAGGAACCATGGCGTCACCCGCCCGGGTTCCCGCCGCTGGACCAGCCAGAACAGCAGGGCGGTGGCGCCGACGGTGGAGGCCAGGGCCGCCCAGACGACAGAGGCCCACACCATCCAGGTCGCCGCCATCGCCTTGGCGACCACGTCCCCCTCGAAGGCGAAGGACGCCGCCAGCAGCGCGGGCGCGGCCACCACGGAGGTCAGGGCCTGCATCTTCAGCGGCGGCACGCCGGGCATGCGCCGCACCAGCACCGTACCCAGCGCCCACAGGCAACTGGCGACAAGACCCAGCGCGATGCCGGGCAGATCGGCGGCGCCGTGCGGGTCGAGGCTCATCCACGCCACACCGACGAAGGCCACGATCATGCCGGCCAGCGCCGCGGGGGCCATACGCTCGCCCAGCATCCGCCAGGCGAAGAAGGCGGTCAGCGGAATCCACAGCTGCAGCGCCACCACCATCGGGCTGAGGTTCTCGATCAGCGAGAAGCCCCAGTAGATCAGGCCGAAGTGCAGCGGCCCGCACAGCAGGATGATCGGCAGAATCTGCTTCCAAGGCGGGAAAGGCGGCCGGAGGAAGGGCGCGAGCACGATCAGCGCCACGCCAAAGCGCAGGCCGCCGACGAGGAGCGGCGGCAGCGCGTCGGTCGCCACCTTGGCGGCGGCGTTGTTGATGCCCCAGACCAGCAGGATGGCGCCGATGGCGCCCCATTCGGCGAAGGAGAACGCCGACCGGTCGGCGTTTGCGGAGGAAACGGGGGAAGTCACGGCCCCGCTCATGGCACGCGGCAGGCGGGGGGAGAAGCCCCGGAACGCCGGACACCGCCGCCGGCTCTGAGGCCAGGCCGGTTGAGCGAACCCGCGCCCGCGCCGGAACTGCGGCGGGCGCGGACAGGGCTGCCCCTGGAGAACGGTGCGGTCAGACGGAACCGTCCGACCGTTGAACCGTGCTCTGGAATCACAAGGCCAGAGCCAGATTCAGGCCCTAGAAGGGGATCTCGTCGTCGAGGTCGGCCGAGAAGCTTTCCTTGGGCCCGCTCGGCTGGCTGCGGCCGCCGCCACCTGAGTAGCCGCCGAAATCGCCGTCATCGCGGGACGCGCCGCCGCCGGCGCCGCCGTCACGGCCGCCCAGCATGGTCAGTTCGCCGCGGAACTTCTGCAGCACGATCTCGGTGGAGTATTTCTCGACGCCGGCCTGGTCGGTCCATTTGCGGGTCTGGATCGCGCCCTCGATGTAAACCGTCGAGCCCTTCTTCAGGTACTGCTCCACGACCTTGACGATGTTGTCGTTGAAGACGACGACCCGATGCCACTCGGTGCGCTCCTTCTTCTCGCCTGTGGCGCGGTCGCGCCAGCTCTCCGACGTAGCGATGCGCAGGTTGGCGACCCGGTCGCCTGAGTTGAGAGTGCGGATCTCGGGATCGGCGCCCAGATTGCCGACCAGAATGACCTTGTTGACGCTGCCCGCCATGGGGATCTCCTTCACGCGCCCGGCGACCTGGCTCCAAATGGCGAGGTCCGACGATCGAACCTCCGGGCCGCGCCGGAATCTGACGCCCAAGCTAACGGGCGTTAACCCGTGACGAAAGCCACATGTTCATATTTTGTTCTCTTTCGCAAGCGCTTATGCACAGCAAATTCGCCGTGCAATCACGAACGGACCGGTCCGCCTACTGCACCGCGCCGGGGTTGACCAGCCGGCCATCACCCGAGCGCACCAGAAGCAGGTACTGGTTGCCGTTCCACTTCTGGGCCAGGAAGATCCCGCCGCGTCGCAGGTGGATGAATCTGCCCTGATAGGCGCCGATCATCTCGGCGTTCTGGCCGCCGAGGCGCAGGAAGCGAAGCCGCATGCCCTCGAGTTGCGCCGCGCATTTCTCGATGGTGTCGATGTTGCGGGCCACGACATTGAACTTGTACCCGCCGTCCGGAAGGAAGCCCATGTGGTAGCAGACGCCGCGATCCTGCGGCGCCTCGAGCGCCTTCTCGCAGGCCGAGAGGCCCAGGGCGGATGCGGCGATGGCGAGTGTCAGAGCGATGCGGTGCATGCGAGGAGCCTAGACCCTAAACGAACCCCGGCTCAACCCACCGTCGGGATCGAACAGTTGGCCCCCTGCTCCACAAGGGTGCGGAAGCGGCGGTTGTCCTGCGAGATCTCGACCTTGTCCCGGACCAGTCGCAGCGTCTGCTCGCCCCAGCGGCCGTAGGTCGCGCCGCCGCGCTTTTCGCACTGGCCGGCGAACAACGTCTGCACGCAGCTGTTGAGGTCCATGGCTCCGGCCTGAGACCAGCTACCGCCGGCGTAGCGCCAGCACATCGATCCGACGGCCGTGGCCTGGCTCGGCTCATCCGAGTCGACCGGCGCGGGCTGGGCCGGCGCCGGCGTCACCGGGTTGGGCGGCAGCGGGGCCAGGATGGTGCCGGCCGAGTCGGCGGCGGCAAGGGCGCCCGTCTCGTCAACGCCGACGTCGAGGGCGCCGGTGGCGACGCCGTTGCGCTGCGCGCATTCGGTCAGGGTGATCTCACCGGCGAACTGACCGGCGACAAAGCAACGGATCGGCCGGGTGGGATCGAGCCTGGTCTCGTCGTCACGCCCGGTTTCAACGACCAGGCCGGCCTGCGAGGCTGGCGGGGGCGCGGCTGGGGCTCTGCTGCCGCGCATGATCGTCACGGCGATGAGGATGCCGAGCAGCAGCGCGACGCCGCCGCCGACGGCCAGGACGATCCGGCGATCCTTGAAGAATTCCATGCCAGAACCGCTAGCGTGCGGTGACGGCGCTTTCAAGTCTGCGTCAGAATCCGCCGGTCAGACGGTCCAGGGCGGCCTGGTAGTTTGAGATCTGGTTGGTCAGATAGGCCGGGGCCGCCCCTCCGGCGCCGGGCGCGGCGGTTACAGCCGGCTTGGCCGCGGTCTCCAGGGTTCGATAGGCGTCGCGCACCCGGGTGAGCGACTTGGCGATCGCGGCGAGGGACGCAGCGACGCCATCCTTGGAATTGAGATTGAGGTCGATATCCAGGCCGATGCCGAACACCGGCCCTTTGCCATCGGCGGAGGCACTCTTGCCGGCTTTGTCGATCACGGTGTTGCGCACGACGCCCTGCGCCAGGCCGATGGCTTCGAGTGCGTCGCTGCCGCCCTTGCCGGGCAGGATCTCCACAGACGCCGACTTCTGCTGCGGACTGACCTTGATGCGACGGTACTCGCCATCGGCCACGACCTCGACCTTCACCTTGCGGCCGCCGGCGCGCTGGATCTTCCTGGCCAGGGAATCGAGGGTGTCATTGGCCTCGATCGTCACGGCGGACAGGCGCCCGCCCTGGGCGGTGCGGATCTGGAAGCTGTCTCCGGCCCGGACCGAGGTCGCCGACACCAGCCTCTGGGAGTCGGCGTAGAGCAGCGCGCCCTTGGGCAGGCCGAGCTTGTCCAGAGCGCTGGCCCCTGTGGTGTCGACGGCGATCGAGGTCGCCGTGGCCATGCCGTCCTTGCCGGTCACCCGCTGCGCCTCGACGGCTCCGGAGGTCACATCGATCTTGGCCAGATAGCCGTCCCTGGTGGAGATCGGCATCGCGCCGGGCTGATCGGCGCTGGCGCCGCCCGCCACCCAGACCTTTCCGTCGGCGACGGTCATGGCGGTGACGGTGTCGTTTCCGGCGCCGCCAAAGTAGGCGAGGTTGTCGCCGGCAGTGCTCGACAGATCGGTTGAAAGGCGCGCCGCGAAGGCGTCCTGGGCCCCGTTGTAGGCGCGGGTGACGCCGCCGACATCGAGCGCTCCGTTGGAGGTCGTGCCGGCCACCCAGAGGTAGCCGCCGTCCAGACCCAGTCCCTTGATCGTTCCGCCGCCCATCACGCCCAGGTCGCGCGTCGCGCCCGTGGTGAAACTGGCCGCCGAGGTGTGGGTGGTGGTCGTTACCTTCACCGGGTCGGTTCCGCCGTTGTGCGCCCCATAGTCGGCCGAGGACACGGTCGGCACGCCGTTTGTCGTTGTAGTGGTGGTGATGTTGGTGAAGCCGTTGTCGTCGGTGCGAACCGTGCCTGTCACACTGGGCGTGACCGTGAAACTGCGCAGCACGCCCCGGCCGCTTTCGACCCCGGCCACCGTCACGGTCGAGCCGTTGACGACCATGCCGCCGACGCTGTCCTCTCCGGAAGAGCCGAACTGCGTCGTGAACAGGGTCTTCGGCGCCCCCTTGGCGTCGGGCGCCACGGCCATCAGGTAACTATCCCAGCCGCCGACCATGCCGCCGCCGCCGGGCAGCGACGACCTGGTGCGGCCGGCGACATAGACGACTCCATTGTCGCCAAAACCGACCTCGGTCGCCTCGTCGGCCTCGAGCGCGCCCCGGCGCTGGGTCCACAACTCGTCGCCCTTGGCGTCGAACACGGTGACGAAGCTGTCGGTCTTGTCCGAGGCGGCGGCGGAGTTGATCGGTCCGTTGCTGGCGCCGTTCAGTTCTCCGGTCACCCGTCCGGCGATAGCCACCCGGCCATCGCCGGCGATGCTGAGCGCCAGGCCGTGGCCTTGTCCGCGGCGCCGAGGGTGCGGGCGAACATCAGCTTGCCGGCGCTGTCGTACTTGAGCAGCGCCACGTCGCGCTCGCCCTTGACCGTCTGGTTGTGCACCGTGCCGTCGACCTCGGCCAGTACATACAGGGCGCCGTCCGCGTCGATCTTGCTCGCCCGCACGGTCTCAATTGTGCCTTCCAGCGCACCGGAGGAAATCTTCGACCCGGGCGCGCCGACCGTGGTGCCGTCCAGCTTGACGAGGGTGCTTTCGAACTTCCCGTCCTCGGTCTTGGTGTTCTTGTCCGGGTCGGGATTGCCGGCGTAGGTCGTCACATAGACCGCGGGGGTCGTGGAGGCCGCCGAGAAGGTCAGCTGTTCGATGGAGTCGCCGCTGATCTTGAACGCGTAGTCGTCCGCGATGGCCGGCAGCGTCACCGTGGTGCCGCCCGTCGTGACCTTGCGCGGTTCGCCCGGCGTACGCTCGACGCTGAACCGCGACTGCAGTCCGGCGGCGGACAGCCTGTCGTTGATGTGGGCGGTGACGGCCCCCATCGTCCTGGCTCCGGAGATGTCCGCCAGATCGATGGCGATGTTGTGGGTGACGTTGCCGCGCTTGACGGCGATGTCGAACTTCACATCGCCCTGGAAGGCTGCGACCGCGTCGCCCTGGGCGCCGGTGTGAACCTTGCCGGTCTTGTAGCCGTAGATCGCCCGCGGCACGCCGACCTCGGACTTGTTGGTGATCATGGTGTCCCCGCGGGTGATCCGCATGGTGTCCATTTTCAGCTTGTCGGCGTACCCGGTGATCTCGGTCAGGCCACGGGTGAACACCGCAGCCAGCCGGTTGGTCTCTGCCTGGGTGATGCCGGTCGTCTTGGCGCGCTCGGCGAGGCCGTTCAGCGCGTTCAGGCCCTGATATAGGGCGAATAGCTTCTTGTAGTCAGCGCTGGCGCCCGGCAGGTCGAGCTGCGCTGCGCCTTCGTCGATGAATCGCCGGCCGGCCAGGGCCTGTTTGACCAGCTCACTAGACTTCAGGGCGGTGGAGGTCGTCGCCCAAGGCGGCGTTGGCGCATACTTGGGCTTGCCGCCGACCGTGGAACCAGCGCTCGTCACTCCGGCGGGGGCCAGTCCGCCAGTGCGCGCCTGGTAAAACCCCAGGAGAGAGCTGCTATCGATCGAGATGGCCATGGGGGCCCTGGACAGAATTCCGCAGCAACAGTTTGCCTGACAAGGGCTGAGGACTCGTTAAGGAGACGTCAGGCGGCGATCAGCCCGGCCGCGATGAGCTGGGCGCGGGCCGCCGGAGCCAGCGCTTCCCACTCATCACGCAGAATGCCGAGTAGCACGACATCTCGCGGCGCGCCGTTCTTCAGTACGTGACCAAGAAGATAACCTTCGCGACGGAATCCCGCCGCCGTCTGGATCTTCATGGCGGCGTCATTGTCCGCCATGACCTCGGCCCAGACCTTTTGAAGGCCCAGTTCATTGAAGGCCCGATCGAGGCCGAGCACCTGCGCGGCGCGGCCAACGCCCCTGCCCCGCGCCTCGCGATCGCCGACAAACCAGTTCCAGGCCACCCGACGATGATGCCCGGACAGGCCGGTTAGCGTAAGAAGGCCGGCCGGACGACCGCAGCGCTGTATCATCCATCCGCAAATATCAGGATCGGTGCAGAGTTCGGCAAACCAGGCGCGATGAGCATCACGCCCCGATACGTCGGCGTCAGACATCCAACGCGCCACGTCCGGCTCGGCTCGCCACAGAAAAAGTCTCTCCTCGTCGTCCGGGACGAGGCCACGCAGTTCAATCATTAAAAGGCCCCGCCGCTACCCGGCGGCCGCACGTCTCGGGCGGCACCGGAAGCGCCCCCATTAACCCTTGAAGAGCGACAGAACGATTTGCGGGGCCGAGTTGGCAATCGACAGTGCCTGGGCGCCAAGCTGTTGCTGTACCTGCAAGGCCTGCAGTTTGGCGCTCTCCTTGGCCAGGTCGGCGTCCACAAGACTACCGATGCCGGTGTTGAGCACGTCGGTCAGCCTGGTTACGAAGCTGTTGTGGGAAGACACCTGCTTGGACTGCGCACCCATGTCGCCCAGCGCCTGATTGACGTTTGCAATGGAACTGCTGAGCAGACTCTGGATAGCCGTTGCAAGCGTCGCCGTGCTAATCGAAGTCGTCGCGCCCATTGTGATGATGGCCCCGCCAAGGGACATATCCTTCGCCGATAGCGTGATAAACGAGCTGGCGTCGGCATTGGCAAGGAAGCGGATGCCCGCCCCAAGTGAACCGTCGAGCATATTGGCCCCGTCGAACGAGGCGTCGGCTGTAACTTGGGTCACCTGACGCAGAAGCGACTTATAGTCCGCGTCGAGGGCGGCGCGCGAAACGGAGTCCAACGAAGGGTCCATCGCAGCGGTTACCTTCTCCCTCATGGAGAGCAGCAGGTCCGAGATGGATTCACCGGCCGAGAGGGCCACGTCGGAGATCGACTGGGCCCGGTCGAGGCTCATTTTCACAGCCCCAAGGGCTCCAACGTCGGCGCGCTGCGACTGGGCGATACCCCAGATCGAGGCATTGTCCTTGGGCCCCTGAATCTTCAGGCCGGTGCTGATGCGCGACTGCGAACTGGACAGCGCATCATTGGTCCGGTTGAGATTCTGCAGCGCGACCATGGCAGATTGATTGGTGTGAACGCTGATCGACATGAATTGTTCCTCGCACGACGCTTCTGGACGCAACGCGACTCATCCGAGACGCTCCACATCAGACTTGGCGGGAGAACGTTGGCTTATGGTTAACGCCCGTAAACGATGAAAGCCGCCGTCGCGAAGCGACGTCGGGAAAAAGCAGTCATTGCGGCCCGACGGGCCGGTGCGGAGATCCGCTAGCTGCGCGAGTCGATCACGTCGCCGGGCGTATAGCCGGCGGCATCTTTCAGACGGACGACCTCATCGCGGGGGAACTGCCTGACGACCTCGCCTGTCCGGCGGTCGAGCGTCTTGTAGACGAACCCGCCGGACACCCGGTCGACTTCGATAACCAGCCTGAGATCCGTGTTATGGCGTGGCGCCTCTACAGCGGGCGGCGCTTCTACAGCGGGAGCCACCGGCGTTGGAAAGGCTCCGAGATCCTGTATCGGCAGACCAGATATGATTGTTGCTTTCATTTCTCCTGACGCCGACACTTTGCTGCCGGCGGCCCTCCTGTGAACGGACGGCGATGACCACTCGGCCATCGCCGCCGCAAACGGAGGCGGACGTCAGACGCCCGCCACCATGCTAGCCTAGCGGAAAAGCCCCAGCAGCGAGTTCGTGGCGCCGTTGGCGATAGACAGCGCCTGGATGCCCAGCTGTTGCTTGGTTTGCAGGGCCTGCAGCTTGGCGCTTTCCCTTGCGAGATCAGCGTCAACGAGGTTGCCCACGCCGGCGTCGAGGGTGTCTTGCAGCTTGGCGACGAAGCTGAGGTGCGACTCCAGCGCCTTCGAGCCGGTGCCGAGTTTGGCCAGGGCCGCACCGACGTTCGTGATCGACGTGCTGACGGTCGTGACCATTGCGGCCGCGATAGTCGCGGTACCCAGGGACGCAGCTGCGGCGACAGTGACGTTGGCGCCGCCGAGAGCCAGGGATTGCGCCGCAACCGTGATCTTGGACGTGCCATCCGCGTTGGCCAGAGCAACAACTGAGTTGCCAGCAGCCTTGATCATGTTTGCGCCGTTGAAGTCGGCGTTCGTGACGGCCTTCGTGATCTGATCACGCAGGGCCTTGAAGTCCTCGTTCAGAGCAGCCCGACTTGTAGTGTCAAGCGTCGTATCTGACGCCGCCAGGGACTTTTCCTTCATCTGGATCAGCAGATTGGAAACAGTCTCGCCTGCGGCCATCGCGACATCGATGGTGGACTGTCCGCGCTCAAGCGACCCCTTGACGGCGTTCAGCGCGTTCGCAGTACCACGCTGGGTCTGGGCAATGGCCCAAATGGCGCCGTTGTCCTTTGCAGTGCTGACCTTCTGGCCGGTATTGATCCGGTTCTGGGTGGTGTCCAGTTCCGAATTGGTCTTGTTCAGGTTTTGAAGCGCAACGAGAGCGCCAGTGTTCGTGTTAACGCTATTCAGCGCCATGATCGAATTTCCTTTTCCAGGCGACCGGCGTCATTTTGACTACCGGGGGCATTTTGCCCACCTGACAGGAAGCAATCGCCGGGCCAGATCGGCCAACCAGGCAAAGTCGATCAAGATATTGAAATTATTGAATTAAGTATCTTTTAAGGATGGCGGAGCCCGGCAGGATTTGCCTACATAGGGGCGAGCGCGGAAATTCCTGCCGGGCGACCCGGAGGAAAAGGCT
>JBEIDC010000015.1:0-37172 GCA_040383665.1 Caulobacter sp. | reverse complement strand
GCTTCCTCGACGACACCCCCGCGGGTGGCGGTCCGGGACAGGTGATGAAGGCGGACGAGATCGCGGCGGCGCTGGGGAGCGTGGACGTTGCGGGACGGCCGCTTTTGTACATGAGCGCCCGGGGTCGGCCCCTGACCCAGGCGCGGGTGAAACAGTGGGTCGGGGCGCCGGGGATCATCGTCCTCTGCGGCCGGTTCGAGGGGGTGGACCAGCGGGTGCTCGACGCCCGGGGGTTCGAGGAAGTCTCCGTCGGAGACGCGGTCCTGGCCGGTGGCGAGGCGGCGGCGATGGTGGCGATCGAGGCGTGCGTCCGTCTGGTGCCGGGAGTGCTCGGACAGCCGGAGTCACTGAGTGAAGAAAGCTTCGAGGACGGTCTCCTCGAGCATCCGCAGTACACGCGACCGCGGACGTTCGAAGGGCTCGATATTCCCGAGGTGCTGCTGAGCGGCGACCACAAGAAGGTCGCGGCGTGGCGGCAGGAGATGCGTGAGACGACGACCCGCGAGCAACGGCCCGACCTCTGGGACCGCCACCTCGCCAACCGACAACCAAAGGGCGCTTAAGCCCGACGACAACAGGAACGACACGATGGCCGCGAACATCATCAAGGAACTTGAGAAGGCCGAGACCGAGCGTCTCGCCGCCCTCCGCACCACCCCCGATTTCCAGCCGGGCGACACCGTCCGCGTCAATGTGAAGATCAAGGAAGGCGAGCGCGAACGCGTTCAGGCCTACGAGGGCGTCTGCATCGCCCGCTCGGGCTCGGGCCTCCACGAGAACTTCACCGTCCGCAAGATCAGCTTCGGCGAGGGCGTCGAGCGGGTCTTCCCGATCATGTCGCCGATGATCGAAAGCATCGAAGTGAAGCGTCGCGGCGTCGTCCGGCGCGCCAAGCTCTATTACCTGCGCGACCGTCGCGGTAAGTCGGCCCGGATCGCCGAACGCCAGATGGCCCGCGGCCCCAAGGAAGACGCCGCCGCCGGCGAGTGATCCTTCAGGTAAGAGACGTTGAAGAGCCCCGGATCGAAAGGTCCGGGGCTTTGTCTATTCTCCCTTCCTCCCCGCATGCGGGGAGGGGGACCATGCGGAGCATGGTGGAGGGGGCAGCGCCGGGGCTGGCCGACCAACCACCGTGCACCGCGCCCTGTCCTGAGAACCCGGCGCCGCCGCCTCCGACCTCGCTCCGCGAGGCCACCTCCCCCTCGCTGCGCTCCGGGGAGGACTGTCGTGATGACCCTCCAGGTAATTGCGACCGCAGCCCGGACGCACGACCCTGCGCTCACCCCAACGCCGGAGCGCTGCATGACCCCCGCCGAAACCGTTCGCCAGTTCCTCAAGGCCATGGAGGCGCTGGACTATGACGCCGGCCTGAAGCTGGTCGCCGCCGACTGTGTCTACACAAACCCGCCGCCGCTCGGGACGGTGCACGGTCCGGCCGGCATCCGCGCGGTGCTGGAGCCCTTCTTCGCCCCGACGCTGGAGAACGACTTCCAGATCCTGCGCGAGGCCTCGGACGGCGCGGTGGTGATCCTCGAGCGCCTCGACCGTCACCGCCTCGCCGACAAGTGGGTCGAGCTGCCGGTCACCGGCGTGTTCGAGGTGCACGGCGGCCTGATCACCTACTGGCGCGACTATTTCGACGCGGCGACCATCCTGTCCGTGTGGCCGGCGGGGTAGCTACCCCTTCACCGTCAGCACCCAGCGCAGCACCTGCGCCTCCAGCACGTCCAGCGGCAGGGCGCCGTCGCGCAGAACCGCGTCGTGGAAGGCGCGGATGTCGAACGCCTCGCCCAGTTCCTTCCGCGCCTTGGCCCGCAGGGCCATGATCTTCAGTTCACCGATCTTGTAGCTGGTCGCCTGGCCGGGCCAGCAGATGTAGCGGTCGACCTCCTTGGCGATGTCGCGCTCGCTGAGCAGGGTGTTCTCGCGGAAGAACTGCCGGGCCTGTTCGCGGGTCCATTTCTTGGCGTGCAGGCCGGTGTCGACGACCAGCCGCACGGCGCGCCAGGCCTCGGTCGTCAGTCGGCCGAAGTTGGAATAGGGGTCCTGGTAGAAGCCCATCTCCCGGCCCAGCCGCTCGGCGTAGAGCCCCCAGCCCTCGCTGTAGGCGCCGTAGCCGCCGAACCTGCGGAACTTCGGCAGGCCCTGCGTCTCCATGGCCGGGGCGATCTGGAAGTGATGGCCGGGCGCGCCCTCGTGATAGCTGATGCCCTCGATCTGCGGCTTCAGCACCTGGGTCATGTCCGACAGGTTGACGTAGTAGATGCCCGGGCGCGAACCGTCCGGAGCCGGACGGTTGTAGAAGGCGATGCCGGCGGTGGCCTCGCGCCAGGCCTCGACGGCCCGGACCTCCAGCTTCGCCTTCGGCAGGCGCAGGAACCATTTCGGCGCCACGGCCATCACCTGATCCACGAAGGCGGTGGCGTCCTTGAGGTAGGCGGCCTTGCCTTCCGGCGTGTTGGGGTACTGGAACTTCGGATCGGTCCGCAGCAGCTTGAAGAAGTCCTGCAGCGAGCCCTTGAAGCCCACCTCGTCCATGATGGCCCGCATCTCGGCCTGGATGCGCGTCAGCTCGTCGAGACCCGTCTGGTGAACCTCCTCGGCGGTCATGTCGGTGGTGGTCGAGACCTTCAGCCGCCAGGCGTAGTAGGCCTCGCCGTCGGGCAGGGCCCAGACGCCGTCGGCGCCCTTCGACAGCGGCCGGATCTTCGCCTGGGTCGCGATGAACTGCTCGTAGCCCTCCCGGAACGGCCCGGTCAGCGCCGCCTTGCCCTCGGCCAGCAAGGCCGCCTTGACGTCCTCGCCGGCGGTCAGGGCGGCGACCTTCTTCCTGAAGTCCGCCCACAGCGCGCAGTCGGGACCGTCGGAGAACGGCGCGCCGCTGATCACCTTGCGGGCGTCGGCCTCGACCGGCGCGAAGGTGAAGTCGGGGGCGACAACGCCGTCGCGGGCGCGGTCCTCCAGGTCCCTGGAGACCTCTCCCATCACGCGCTTCACATCGACCAGACGCGAGACGTAGGCGCGGGCGTCCTCGACGCTGTCCACGCGGTGCTGGTTGATCAGGAAGGTCGCGATGGACCCGGCGGGGCTGCCCATGCCGGTGGCGATGTAGCCATGGTTGCGCCAGCGGAAGTCGCCGCGCTGGGTCACGACCTGGTTCTCGAACAGCCGCCAGGACAGTCGCGAGGCCTGACTGAGTTTCGCCGGGTCGAAATCGGCCTTCATCGTCGCCAGCTGACCCTCGGCCAGCACCAGGTCCATCTTGTCGCCGACGACGCTGTAGTCATCGAGCGCGCCGTACTCTTCCTTGCGGCCCAGGCTGGTCAGGGTCTGCGGGCTGAGCGCGGCCCGCGCCTCGAAGGCCGCGTCGAGGAAGGCGTTGAAGCGGGCGTCCTCGGACTCCGCGGCCCGCGCCGTCGAGGCCAGGGGACCGGTCAGCGCCAGGCCGGCGAGGGCGTGGCGGCGGGTGAGGGTGAAGCTGGTCAAGACGCGACTCCGGCGGATTGGGACGCGGCAGGAGTCCACAGTTCCGGCCGTCTGTCATCCGGGGAAGGCGGGCGCCCGGCAATAGAGGCACATCCTTGCCCGGCGGCCCATGCCCCGCCGCCCGAGGCGCACAATCCTTGCGCCCCACTGGACGAGAGGGGTTCCTGCGTCCTACATCCCCGGCATGTCCGGCAAGACCCTCTACGACAAGATCTGGGACGCCCATGTCGTCGCCACCGACGGCGAGGAGGCGATCCTCTACATCGACCTGCACCTCATCCACGAGGTGACGACGCCCCAGGCCTTCGCCGGCCTGCGCGCGGCAGGCCGCAAGGTGCGCCGGCCCGACCGCACCCTGGCCGTGGCCGACCACAACACCCCGACCGAGAAGCAGGCGCTGGGCGTCGACGCGGTCGAGGACGAGGAGGCCCGGCTGCAGCTGCAGACGCTGGGCCGCAACGTCGCCGACGCCGGGATCGAGTACTTCCCGATGGGCGACATCCGCAACGGCATCGTCCACGTCGTCGGTCCCGAACAGGGCCGCACCCAGCCGGGCATGACCGTGGTCTGCGGCGATTCCCACACCTCGACCCACGGCGCCTTCGGCGCGCTGGCGCACGGCATCGGCACCTCCGAGGTCGAGCACGTCCTGGCCAGCCAGACCCTGCGCCAGCGGAAGTCGCGGAACATGCGCGTCGTCATCGACGGCAAGCCGGGTCCGGGCGTCACCGCCAAGGACTACGCCCTGGCCGTGATCGGCGAGATCGGCACCGCCGGCGGCACCGGCTATGTCATCGAGTTCGCCGGCGAGGCGATCCGGGACCTGTCGATGGAGGGCCGCATGACCCTCTGCAACCTGACCATCGAGGGCGGGGCCCGCGCGGGCCTGGTCGCCCCCGACCAGAAGACCTTCGACTACATCATGGGCCGTCCGGCTGCGCCCAAGGGCGCGGCCTGGGACATGGTGCTGTCCTACTGGAAGACCTTCGTCACCGACGCCGACGCGGTCTTTGATCGCGAGGTCCGGCTGGACGCGGCGAGCATCGCGCCGACGGTGACCTGGGGGACCAGTCCCGAAGACGTGGTGCCGGTCACCGGCGTCGTGCCTGATCCCGCCGACTTCGCCACCCCCGACAAGCGCGCCGCCGTCGAGCGGGCGCTGGACTACATGGGCCTGACCGCTGGCCAGCCGATCACCGAGGCCCGCATCGACCGCGTCTTCATCGGCAGCTGCACCAACAGCCGCATCGAGGATCTGCGCGCCGCCGCCGCCGTGGTGCAGAAGGCCTTTCTCGAAGGCCGCCTGGTCGCGCCCCACGTGCGGGCCATGGTCGTGCCGGGCTCGGGCCTGGTGAAGGAACAGGCCGAGGCCGAGGGGCTGGACGCGATGTTCCGGGCCGCCGGCTTTGACTGGCGCGAGCCGGGCTGCTCCATGTGCCTGGGGATGAACCCCGACAAGCTGGCCCCGGGCGAACGCTGCGCCTCGACCAGCAACCGCAATTTCGAGGGCCGTCAGGGCCGCGGCGGCCGGACCCACCTGATGAGCCCGGCCATGGCCGCCGCCGCCGCCATCGCCGGCCACATCGTCGACGTGAGGGACTTCCTGTAACTTGACCAACTTGGTCAAGGGGCGGACAATGATCCCATGAAGCAGGTCAATCTGTACGAGGCCAAGACCAATCTCTCGGCGCTGGTGGAAGCCGCCGCGGCCGGGGAAGACGTGGTCATCGCCAAGAACGGCAAGCCTCGCGCCGTCATCGTCTCGCTGGAGCGGGCGCCGGCCCGGCCGCGCAAGGCGCCGCAGCTGGGGTTCGGGGAGAGCGAAGGCTACGAACTGCCGGAGGGGTTCAACGACCCTGATCCCGAGATCGAGGCGATGTTCTACGGGGAGGACCTGCCGCCCCTGGTCAAGGCCGCCAAGTGAGCGGGCTGTTGCTGGACACCCAGGTCGTCATCGCGTCGATCTACCATCCCGGCCGCCTCGCGCCGGCCGTCCGCGAAGCCCTGGACGATCCCGACCGTGACAGGGTGATCAGCGTGATCACGGCCTTCGAAATGGCGGTCAAGACCAGCCTTGGAAAGCTGCCCCTGCCCAGGGCCTTCGCCGGCGACTTCACGGCCGCGTTCGAGGAGACCGTTGATCGTCTCTCCGCCAGGTCGCTGGACGTCCGAATTTCGCATGCCGCGCGGGTGAGGAACCTGCCCTTTCACCACCGCGACCCCTTCGACCGTCTTCTGATCGCGCAGGCGCTTGAGGAGGATTTGACCATGGTAAGCAGCGACCGGCAGTTTTCGGCCTATGACGGCCTGAAGGTAATGACCGCATGATCCAGGCCCTCGACCACATCGCCTATGTCGTCCACGACCTGGAGGCCGCCCTCGACGGCTACACGCGGCTGTTCGGCCGGGCGCCGAACTGGCGGGCCGACATGCACGGCGCCAGCCAGGCGTGGTTCCAGCTCGGCAACATGGCGCTGGACGTCATTTCCCCGACCGGTGAGGGCCCGACCGGCGACGCGATCCGCGCCCGGCTGGCCAGCCATGGCGAGGGCGTCTATGGCGTCGGTTTCGCCGTGCCGGATGTCGCCGAGGCCGGCCGCCGGTTCGAGCGGGTCGGCCTGAAGAACCGCCTGGGCGAGGAGGTCACCACCAACCCCGAGACCGGTGCGACCCGTCGTTGGGTCATGGCCAACCTCAGCCCCAAGGCCACCCATGGCGTGAACCTGTTCCTGGTCGAGCAGGCGCCCGGCGCGACGCCCTGGCCGGTCGCGCCGGTCACGGCGGAGGAAGAATCGTCCGTGTCCGGACTTGACCACATCGTCATCCGCACGCCCAACCCCGACCGCGCCGCCGCCCTCTATGGCGCGCGGCTGGGGCTCGACATGCGGCTTGATCGAAGCAACCCCGACTGGGGCGCCCGCCTGATGTTCTTCCGCGTCGGCGACCTGGTGGTCGAGATCGCCCATGACCTGAAGGCCGGCGTGTCGGAGGGCCCGGACCAGGCCTGGGGCCTCAGCTGGCGCGTCGCCGACGTCGAGGCGGCGCACCACCGCATGTCGGGCCAGAAGATCGAGGTGTCCGAGATCCGCACCGGCCGCAAGCCGGGCACCCGGGTCTTCACCGTCCGGAACGCCCCCGGCGGCTCGCCCACGCTCGTGATCGGGCCTGAGCAATGAAAGCCTTCACCCGCCTCGACGGCCTTGCCGCCCCGCTGGGCCTGGCCAACATCGACACCGACCAGATCATCCCCAAGCAGTTCCTCAAGACGGTGGACCGGGAGGGGCTGGCCAGGGGCCTGTTCTACGACTTCCGCTTCGACGAGCAGGGCGTGGAGAAGAGCGGCTTCGTGCTCAACGATCCGGCCTACAGGAGCGCGCAGATCCTGATCGCCGGGGACAATTTCGGCTGCGGATCCTCACGCGAGCATGCGCCCTGGGCGCTGCAGGACTTCGGCATCAACTGCGTGATCGCCCCGTCCTTCGCCGACATCTTCCACGGCAACTGCTTCAACAACGGTCTGCTGCCGGTGGTGCTGAAGCCGGAAGAGGTCGAGGCGCTGATGGACGAGGCGCGCGGCGGCAACCACGTCTTCTCCGTCGATCTGGAGCAGCAGACGGTCACCGCCCCGTCGGGCGCGGTGTTCCGCTTCGACATCGATCCGGGCCGCAAGGAGAAGATGCTCAAGGGCCTGGACGCCATCGGCGAGACCCTGCAGCACGCGGTTGACATCGACGTCTACGAGTCCAGGCGCGCCCTCAGCCAGCCCTGGCTGGAGGCCGGCGCGTGACGATCCTCGTCATCGGAACCGTCCGTGTACCGCCGGAGAACATCGAACGCGCCGGGGCCGCCATGGAGACCATGGTCGCCGCCAGCAGGGCCGAGGACGGCTGTCTCGAATACGCCTATTCGCACGACCTGCTCGAGCCGGGCCTTGTGCGCGTGACCGAGGCCTGGCGCGACCGCGAGGCGCTGGCCGCCCACTTCCAGACCCCGCACATGGCCGCCTGGCGCGGGGTGTTCCCGAGCCTCGGCATCACAGACCGCAACCTGGCCCTCTACGAGGCCGGGCAGCCCGAACCGATTTGAGATCATGACCCAGACCCTCCTCCTGCTCCCCGGCGACGGCATCGGCCCGGAGGTCATCGCCCAGGTCCGCCGCGTCGCCCAGGTCGTGACGCCCGACCTCACCCTCGACGAGCGCGACTTCGGCGGCATCAGCTACGACCGGCACGGTGTTCCGATCACCGACGAGGCCATCGCCACGGCCCAGGCCTCCGACGCCGTCCTGATGGGCGCGGTAGGCGGCCCGCAGTGGGCGGGCGTGGAGCGGAGCAAGCGTCCGGAGATGGGGCTGCTCGGCCTGCGCAAGGCGATGGATGTGTTCGCCAATCTGCGTCCGGCGCTCTGCTTCGACGCCCTGGCCGACGCCTCCAGCCTCAAGCGTGAGCTGGTCGCGGGACTGGACATCATGTTCGTCCGTGAGCTGACGGGTGGCGTCTATTTCGGCCAGCCGCGCTTCATCGAAACCCTCGCCGACGGCCAGCGCCGCGCCGTCGACACCCAGGTCTACACCACCAGCGAGATCGAGCGGGTCAGCCGCGTGGCCTTCGAACTGGCCCGGGGCCGGGGCAACAAGGTCCATTCGCTCGAGAAGTCGAACGTCATGGAAACCGGCCTGCTCTGGCGCGAGGTGGTCACCGACCTGCACAGGCGCGAGTACGCCGACGTCCGGCTGGAGCACATGCTTGCCGACAACGCCGCCATGCAGTTGGTTCGTCAGCCGACGCAGTTCGACGTCATCCTGACCGACAACCTGTTCGGCGACGTCCTGTCGGACGAGGCGGCGCAGCTGACGGGGTCGCTGGGCATGCTCCCGTCGGCCGCATTGGGCGCGGCAGGCAAGCCCGGCCTCTATGAGCCGATCCACGGCTCGGCGCCGGACATCGCCGGCCAGGGCGTGGCCAATCCGCTGGCGGCCATCCTGTCCTTCGAGATGGCCCTGCGCTGGTCGCTGGGCCGGGCCGAGACCGCCGACCGGGTCAAGGCGGCCGTCGAGGCCGCCCTCGCCGCCGGCGCCCGCACCCGCGACATTGGCGGAGCCCTGTCCACCGAGCAAATGGGCGACGCGGTGCTCAAGGCGCTCTAGTCTGCGCCGATGACCACCGCCGCCGCCGACGCCTATGACACGAAGGCCCGAGCCGAGCTGGCGGCCTGGCGCGAGGCGGTGCTGAAGCCGCCCTCGGCCCTCCAGGCGGCGGCAAAGGGGCTGCAGACGCGGATCAACAATCTCATTCCGGAGAAGATCCATCAGGCGGTCAGCAAGGTCATCGAGCAGATGACCCGCGGCATCCTGATCGGCTCGGACTTTGTGACCCCGCCGCCACGAACCGGCCTGACGCTGGCCGAGCGGGAGGCGCTGGTCCGCAAGGCCATCGACGGCTACCGCAACGTGGCCACGGTGGAGGGCGGCGTGGCCGGCGCCGGCGGCTTCCTGCTGGCGGCGGCCGACTTTCCGGCCCTGGTCGCCATCAAGATCAAGCTGCTGTTCGAGATCGCCGCCCTGTACGGCCACGACGGCGGCGCCTGGCGCGAGCGCCTCTACATCCTGTCGATCTTTCAGCTCGCCTTCTCGAGCCCTGACCACCGACGCCGCGTGTACGAACAGATGATCGGCGATGACCAGCCGGCCACGGCGGCCGACTTCGACTGGCGGCGCTTCCAGCAGGAGTACCGCGACTACATCGACCTGGCGAAACTGGCCCAACTGCTGCCGGTCGTCGGCGCGCCGGTCGGGGCCATCGTCAATTTTCGTCTGGTCGAGCAGCTCGGGACGACGGCGATGAATGCCTACCGGTTGCGCTGGTTCGCCTGAACCCGTCCCGCGGGGATCAGGACAGCTGACAGGGTCCGGCCCCGCGCGCGGCCGTTCACACGACCTCGCTGGCCACCACGAACTGCGGGTCATCCACCAGGCCCATGAACTCGCCCATGATCGCCTGGACCACGCCGCCGGGCATGTCCTGGGCCACGAAGCCGTCGAGGTCGGGGATGTCGAACACCTCGATATAGTCCATCGACGGCGCGCCCTCGCCCATCAGCAGCCGCTCGGCGCGGTGGTTCACATAGGACGACACCCGGCTCAGGCCCCGCATGGCTGGATAGTCGCGGTCGCGGATCCAGGACTCGAACTGCTCGGCGGTCACGCCGGGCTTGAGTCTGTAGGTCAGGAACAGCTTGGCCATCGGGGTCTCCTCATCGCTGGGACCCGGACGCTAGGCCCGCCCGCCCGGCCCGCCACGCCTTGGAAGGGGGGCTGAAGCCGTTGCGACATTTCCTTGCCTTGCGCGGCGGGGGCGACAGGCGTAACCGTCCCGTCCGCTAGTTACAGGAGAGATTTCGATGGGTTACCGGGTCGCCGTGGTCGGCGCCACGGGCAACGTGGGCCGTGAACTGTTCAATATCCTCGAGGAAGTGAACTTCCCCGTCGACAAGATTCACGCCATCGCCAGCCGTAAGTCTATCGGGGTCGAAGTCTCCTTCGGCGAGAAGATCCTCAAGTGCGAGGACATCGAGCAGTTCGACTTCTCGACCGTCGACATCGTGCTGATGAGCGCCGGCGGGACGGTGTCCAAGGCCTGGTCGGAGAAGATCGGCAAGGCGGGCGCCATCGTCATCGACAACAGCTCGACCTGGCGCATGGACCCCGATGTGCCGCTGATCATTCCGGAGGTGAATCCGGACGCGATCGAGGGCTTCCGCAAGAAGAACATCATCGCCAACCCCAACTGCACGACCATGGGCCTGCTGGTGGCGCTCAAGCCGCTGCACGACGCGGCCAGGATCAAGCGGGTGGTGGTCTCGACCTACCAGTCGGTGTCCGGCACCGGCAAGGCGGCCATGGATGAGCTGTGGGAACAGACCAAGGGCGTCTTCGTCCTCGGCGCCCCGCCGCCCAAGGTCTATCATAAGCAGATCGCCTTCAACGTGATCCCGCAGTGCGACGTCTTCCTCGACGACGACAGCGGCGACACCAAGGAAGAGCGCAAGATGGCGGACGAGACCCACAAGATCCTCGATCCGAACATCCGCGTCTCGACCACCTCGGTCCGGGTGCCGGTCTTCGTCGGCCACGGCGAGAGCGTGAACATCGAGTTCGAAAGCGCCATCGACGACGACGAAGCCCGCGAGCTGCTTCGCGAGGCCCCCGGCGTGGTGGTGATCGACAAGCGTGAGGACGGCGGCTACGCCACGCCCAAGGACATCCAGGGCGAGTTCCCGGTGTTCGTCTCCCGCATCCGCGTCGACAAGACCCTCGAGCACGGCCTCAGCCTGTGGGTGGTCTCCGACAACCTGCGCAAGGGCGCGGCGCTCAACGCCGTCCAGATCGCCCAGCTGCTCCACGAGCGCGGCCTGATCGGCAAGGTCTCGGCGTAACCTGATCCCCGCGAGACGCGGGTCGAACATCAGGGGTCCGGGACGCAGGTTCCGGGCCCCTTTTCCTTGGAGTGATGCCCCTTGCCGGATGTGAAGGACGAAAGCCGCGCGGCGTTGCTGGCCGGCATCGGTTGCTACGGCATCTGGGGCCTGCTGCCGCTGTGGATGTACGCCCTGCGCGACGCCGGAGTCGGCGCGGTCGAGATCACCGCCCAGCGCGCCGTCTGGGCCGTGCTGTGGGCCGCCGCCCTGGTGCTTGTCGCCCGGAAGCTGCCGGAGCTCTCCCGCGTGGTCCGCGAGCCGCGCACCCTGGGCCTGCTCCTGCTCTCGGCCGGGCTGATCGGCGCCAACTGGCTGATCTACGTGATCGCCGTGAACAGCGGACGCACGCTGGAGGCCAGCCTCGGCTACTACATCAACCCGCTGATGAACATGGCGGCGGGCGCGATCTTCTTCCGTGAGCGGATTGATCGCTTCGGCTACGCCGCCATCGCCCTGGCGGCGGCGGGCGTCGTGGTCCAGACCATCGCGGTGGGCCACCCGCCGGTGATGTCGCTGGCCCTTGCGGTGACCTTCTGCGCCTACGGCCTGATCCGCAAACAGGTGACGGCCGACGCCCAGACCGGGCTGCTTGTCGAGACGGCCATCCTCGCCGTGCCGGGCCTGATCTGGGTCGCGGTGCTGCAGTCGAGCGGGCAGGGCCATCTGGGCGCCGGCGCCTGGCCAACCCTGCTGCTGCTGGCCGCCGGCCCCCTGACGGTCGCGCCGCTGGCCCTGTTCTCCTGGGCGGCCCGGCGCATGCCGCTGGTCTGGCTGGGCTTCGTGCAGTTCATCGCCCCGACCCTTGCCTTCTTCGTCGGCGTCTGGTCGGGCGAGGCGTTCACGCCGCTAAGGGCGCTGGCCTTCGGCTTCATCTGGGTCGGCGTGGCGGTGTTCGCGGTGGGGGTCTGGGTGAGGCACCGGCGGGTCGCCGAGATCGCCGTCCCGCGTTAGGTTCGCCCCCGTGACCGACCAGCCGCCCCGTTTCGCGCCTCAGAGACTCGCGTAGGCCGCGTCGATCAGGCGGCGGCTGCGCGGGTCGCCGATCAGGTGGACGTCCTGCTTGTTCATCACATAGGCGCCGGCGACGCGGCGTTCGGTGTCGGCGAAGGCGCAGCTGCCGCCCCAGCCGCTGTGGCCGATGGTGGTGGCGGTCGGGCCGTAGAAGAAGTTGGGCTCGTTGCGCATGAATCCGGCGCCCCAGCTCATCTCGTAGGGCAGCACCAGGTCCTGGCCGCGGATGCGCTCGCGCCCGGCCTCGATCACCATCTCCGGCGACAGCAGCTCGACATCGCCGAGGCGGCCGTCGGTCGCGAGGGCCCCGAAGAAGCGGGCCAGGGCCTCGGCGGTGGCGTGGCCGTTGGCCGACGGCACCTCGATCTCGCGCCACTCGCTGCCGCGCCGGCCGCTGGGCCCGGCCCAGGTCGACAGGAAGGCGGCGCGCTTGGGGTCGGTCGGCTCGCCGAACTGCGGCAGGGCGCTGGGCGGCTTCAGGTCGGCGACGCGGTCGTGCTCCGCCTCCGGGAGACCGATCCACAGGTCGAGGCCCGCCGGCCCGGTGATGTCCTCGCGCAGGGCTGCCCCCAGGCTGCGGCCGTCGGCGCGGCGGTAGATCTCGCCGACCAGGTAGCCGACCGTCAGGGCGTGGTAGCCGCTGGCCGAGCCGGGCGTCCACATCGGCGCCTTGGCGGCCAGCATGGCGGCGATCACCGGCGGATCGTACCAGAGGGTCGGGTCGATCTGCTCGACGAAGCCCGGCAGCCCGGCCTGGTGCGACAGCACCTGCTCGACGGTGATCGCGCCTTTGCCCTCGGCGGCGAACTCCGGCCACAGCTCGGAGACCGGCTGGTCGTAGCGCAGCTTTCCGGTCTGGACGAGGCGGGCGATCATGGTCGCGGCCACCGCCTTGGTGGTCGAGAACACCATGGTCAGGGTCTCGGCGTCGAAGGCGACCTCGCCCTTGCGGTCGGCGTGGCCGGCCCACAGGTCGACGACGATCTCGCCCTCGACGCTGAAGGCGAAGCGGGCGCCCAGCTCCAGACCCTCGGCGAAGTTGGCGGCGAAGGCGTCACGGACGGCGGTGAAGCCGGAGTCACAGCGGCCGTGAATCTCGATGCTCACGCAAGGCGCTCCATGCGGACGGTGGGGCTGGCCTGTTTGATGCGGCTTCCCATGGCCACGATCGGCAGCTCGGGCGAGGCCCAGACCCCGGCAGAGGTGATGGTCTCGGCCAGGCCGCCGACCGCGCGCGCCAGGCCGTAGGACGGCGTCTGGCCCTCCAGAAGGGCGGCGGCGAACAGGACGGTCAGAAGGTCGCCCGTGCCGCTGGGGACAGGCGAGGTCGCCTTCTGGTGCGCGGCCAGCCAGGCCTCCTTCTTGTCGGCGTATACCACCCCGATCTCGCCGCCGCGGACGACGGACGAGACCAGCACGGCCTTGCCGGTGAGGCGCGCGGCGCGGACGGCGCTGGCCGGGTCGCGGGCGTCGCTGCCGGTGATGCGCTGCAGTTCCCAGCTGTTGGGCGCGATCAGGTCGGCGCGGGGCAGCAGCTCATCCTGGATGGCCTGGGCCACGTCCGGCGGGATGAACAGGCCCTTGCCCGCATCGCCCATCACCGGATCGACCACCACCATCGGCTTGCGGTTGAAGGCGCCCTCGCGCGGGGCGGCGCGGACGGCGTCGATGGCCCGGGCCGCGGCGCGCACCTGCTCGACGCTGGCGAAGTAGCCGGTCAGCACCAGGTCGCAGAGGCCGAACAGGCCGTTGGCCTCGACCCCGTCCAGCATACCCTCGAAGGCCTCGATGGGCACCTGGGCTCCGCCAGGCGCGCCCCAGCCGGGATGGCGGCCGTAGAGAACCGTAGGAATCACCACGGGGTCGATCTTGAACTGGGTCAGAGCCAGCGCCTGCGCCGAGCCGCCGACCCGGCTGCCTGCGACGTGGCTCGACATGATGAGGGCCATGGGCATGCGACGGGCTTAGCGGAGCCCGGAGGGGTTGGGTAGCCCTCTGTTGAGCGCTAGGTTCGATCCATGCGGGGCGGGGCGATCATTCTTTCGGGACTGCTGCTGACGGCGGCTTGCGGGCCGGTCGAGGTGGCGAGCGTTCCGGACGCTCCGGCGCCGGCGACGCCCCCGGTCAGCGGGCCACGGCGCGCCGGGTCCGCGGAGGTTTACCCCGTGCCGGCCGGCGCCGCCTGCGCGATTCGCGGCGGCTGGTCGAACGACGGCGACCCGGCGGGGCTGAACGTGCGGGCGGAGCCGTCGGCCGGCGCGCCGGTCGTCGGGGTTCTTCCGCCGCCGGAATACTCGCCGGCGTTCGACCGCGTGATGGCGGTCACCTTCGACGTCATCGAGACCCGGGACGGCTGGTTCCGCATCGCCAACGCCTACCGGGCAAACGACGATGCCGGCGAACCCTCGGGGCTGCCGTCCGGATGGATCAGTGGTCGCCATGTCGGCTTCGAGCTCCAGACCGATGTGGCCTTCGCCGAGCCCGACCCGGGGTCGCCTGTTGTCGCCGCCGCCTGGATGGACAGCGACGGCGCCCTGCGGCGGTTCGAGTATCGTCAGCCGTCGGAGTGTCGTGGGGAATGGGTGCGCCTGAAGGTCACCGGCCACGACCGCGTCGAGCGCGAGGCCTGGGCTCGAGGCGTCTGCAACAGCCAGGAAACCAGCTGCGACGGCGCCCGCGGAGACGACCTCGCGCCGGACGAGATCGCGGTGCATTGAAGTATGCTGGCGGGCTTGGGACGCCGGGTTCGGCTCCCTCAGCCGTCTCCGTCGGTCCGCCGGGTCGTCAGCCTTGCGCCCGTAAGAGCCAGTTTGAGGATCATGCCCCTTAGCCTCTCCGTCATGGTTGTCGGCAGGAAGCCATAGGCGACCTGGTCGCCGCCGCGAGTGGTCGGCCGCAGGTCGACGCCGGGCCAGATGAACTGATTCAGGTCTGAGGCGATCGCCCACGACCGTTTGTCATCAAGGCCGAGACGGGCCTTCGTGGACGCCGGCAGTTCGAGGGCGTTGTGCAATGCCTTCGCTGAAGGCGGGATGTGGGTAATGGGCGCGACGGTGACGAGTATATGGCCGTCAAACTCTTCGGTCGCGACCACGATCACGCACGGGCGGTCCTTGCGGCCCTCCTCAACGCCCGCCCGGGCCTCGTCCCGCCAGAGATAGGCGTAGCAGATGACAAGGCCTACCTTCTGCGGCGGGATGTTCACCTTCGGCTCCGATCCCTACAGGGCGAACTCGTGATCGAATTCGTCTCCCTCGGGCGACGGCTTAGACGTCTTCAGCGCCTCGATCTCGCGAGGGCTCAGATCCCACGGATGGAGGGCCTTGCGGTCCTGGCTCTTCAGCCGGCGGTACTCCTGAACCGAGAGAAGAACCAGGCTCTCTCTCCCATGGTTCGTGATCACCACAGGCTCCTGAAGGGCCTTCTCCCGGAACCGGCCGAACGCCTTCTGGAAGTCGGCCGATGTCACCGATGTGCTGCTCATCGCGCACCTCCTGAAATCCAGAATACAGGAATAATCCGCATTTTCCAGCGTTCGGGGGTGGCTGAACGAAGAAGGGGACACGCACTCAAGTGCATGTCCCCTTCCCGAAGCCGTAGCGGCTTGATGTCGTCCTAGAGCATGCCCGGGTCAGATGGAATCATCTGACCCGGATCAGCATGCTCTAGATTCAAACACTTAGAGCGCGTTCGGGCGGCGGAACCGCGTACACTTCCGCCTGACGCGCTCTAGTACCGGTAGTGGTCCGGCTTGAACGGGCCCTGCTCGGGCACGCCGATGTAGTCGGCCTGGTCCTTGCGCAGCACGGTCAGGTTGGCGCCCAGCTTGGCGAGGTGGAGCATGGCCACCTTCTCATCCAGGTGCTTGGGCAGGGTGTAGACCTGGTTCTGGTAGGACTTGAGGTTGGTCCACAGCTCGATCTGGGCCAGCGTCTGGTTGGTGAAGCTGGCGCTCATCACGAAGGACGGGTGACCGGTGGCGTTGCCCAGGTTCACCAGGCGGCCTTCCGACAGCAGGATGATCTTCTTGCCGTCCGGGAACTCGACATGGTGGACCTGCGGCTTGATCTCGTCCCACTTGAAGTTCTTCAGGCCCGCGACCTGAATTTCGCTGTCGAAGTGGCCGATGTTGCAGACGATGGCGTTGTTCCGCATCGCGCGCATGTGGTCGACGGTGATGACGTCCTTGTTGCCGGTGGCGGTGACGAAGATGTCGGCCTTGCCGGCGACGTCGTCCAGGGTCTGGACCTCATAGCCTTCCATCGCCGCCTGCAGGGCGCAGATCGGGTCGATTTCGGTGACGATCACCCGGGCGCCGCCCTGGCGCAGCGAGGCGGCCGAGCCCTTGCCCACGTCGCCGTAGCCGCAGACCACGGCGACCTTGCCCGACAGCATGACGTCGGTGCCGCGGCGGATGGCGTCGACCAGGCTCTCACGGCAGCCATAGAGATTGTCGAACTTGGACTTGGTGACGCTGTCGTTGACGTTGATGGCCGGGAACGGCAGCTCGCCCTTGGCGGCCAGCTGGTAGAGGCGGTGCACGCCGGTGGTCGTCTCTTCCGACACGCCGGTGATCGAGTCGCGGATCGCCGAGTAGAAGCCGGGCTTGTCGCGCAGGTAGGTCTTCATCACCGCATAGAGGGCTTCTTCCTCCTCGTTCTGCGGGTTGTCCAGCAGGGTCGGGTCCTGTTCGGCCTTCGGGCCCAGCACGCAGAGCAGGGTGGCGTCGCCGCCGTCGTCGAGGATCAGGTTGGGATAGCCGCCGTCCGACCATTCGAAGATCTTGTGGGTGTACTGCCAGTACTCATAGAGGGTCTCGCCCTTGACGGCGAAGACCGGCACGCCGGTCGCGGCGATGCCGGCCGCCGCGTGGTCCTGGGTCGAGAAGATGTTGCAGCTGGCCCAGCGCACGTCGGCGCCCAGCGCCGTCAGCGTCTCGATCAGGACGGCCGTCTGGATGGTCATGTGCAGGGAGCCGGCGATCCGGGCGCCCTTCAGCGGCTGATCCTTGCCGAACTCCTCGCGGACGGCCATCAGGCCAGGCATTTCGGTCTCGGCGATGGCGATTTCCTTGCGGCCGAAGTCGGCCAGGGAAAGGTCGCGCACGATGCTGTCGGTCACGCGGAGGACTCCTTTTTGGGTGTGGGCGCTCTATAACCGCCCCGGAGGCAATCTTCAACAGGGATATAAAGATATCCTTATGTCAGGCCGCCCGCGCCGAGCAGGCGGAAGCCGCGCCCGGCCTTGGTGAGCCCGGTCGGCGTCAGCCTGGCCACCGCCGACAGCCGCGCCGCCAGAGCTTCAAGGGCGGCGACGTCGCCGGCCTTCAGCTCCAGTTCCAGCTCCAGGAAGGCGTCGACACGGTCCCCGGCCTCGACCCGCGCATCGTCTATGACCAGTTCGATCAGCGCCCCGTCCGCCTCGACCATGCGCAGCGCGCGGCGGCTGATCACCGTGAACAGCGGAACCAGAACCGCGCCGGCCGGCAGGGCCGCCGGGGTTGCGGCCAGCAGCGCGGCCTCGGGCGTATCGTGCTCGACCGGCCATTCCCATTCGTCCCGGCCGCCGTCCGCGCCGAGCGCCGACTTCAGTGTCTGGATCCGCTCGGCCCCGGTCCGGCGCACGCGAAGCCCGAAGCCGTTGCGGCGCAGCCAGTGGTCGGCGGTGTCGAAATAGGTCGCCGCCATGTCGACCACCCTCGTCTCGGCCGGTGGCAACGCGGACAGCACCGTCCCGGCGGCCGCCGCATCCAGCAGGAACTTCAGTTCGATCTCGCGGGTCGGGGTCGTCATCGCCGTGATGTCGCCCGCTTCGGCGCCTTCCCGCAAGCGCGCCGGGGCTCTAGGCTGCCGCTTCGGTTCTGTACGGGGAGCAATTGCGATGATGATCAGAAGAGGCCTTCTGGCCGCGGCGGCGCTGGCCTGCGCCGGCCTTGTGGGCATGACCGCCTCGGCCCGCCAGGCCCCGTCGGACGTGACCCTGGTCCATGCCGGGACCCTGCTCGACCGCCCGGGCCAGGCGCCGCGCCGCAACGCGACCCTGGTCATCCGTGGCGGGCGCATCGAGGCGGTGCGCGACGGCTTCGTCCCGGCGTCGGAATTTCCCGGCGCGAAGGTCATCGACCTGTCGGGCAGGTTCGTGTTGCCAGGCCTGATCGACAGCCACGTTCATCTGACCTCCGACCGCGCCGGCGTCGAGGGCCAGCTCGCCGGCGTCACGGACTCGAGCGCCGACTTCGCATACGAAGCCGCCTGGAACGCCCGCAAGACGCTCGACGCCGGCTTCACCACCGTCCGCAACCTCGGCGACCGGGGCGGCGTGACCCTGGCCCTGCGTGACGCCATCGCCATGGGGCGGGTGACCGGCCCGCGCATCGTCGACGCCGGCCGCTCGATCTCAACGACCTCCGGCCACATGGACGGCCGCCTTGGCTTCAACGACGACCTGGCTGACAGCATTCCGCACGACAACGTCTGCGACGGCCCCGAGTCCTGCCGCCAGGCCGTTCGCCTGCAGATCGGCCGCGGCGCCGACGTCATCAAGATCGCCACCACCGGCGGCGTGAACAGCCGCATCGGCGCGGGTCTGGGCGCCCAGATGTTCGACGACGAGGCCAGGGCCCTGATCGAGACCGCCAAGCTCTACGGCAAGAAGGTCGCCGTGCACGCCCATGGCGCCGACGGCATCAAGCTGGCCCTGAAGTACGGCGCCGACTCCATCGAGCACGGCACCATCATGGACGAGGAAACCATCCAGCTGTTCCTCAAGACGAAGGCCTACTACGTCCCGACGCTGTCGACGGTGAACGGCTATCTGGAACGGATCGCCAGGGACCCCAACGCCTATCCGCCGGAAGTCCGGGCCAAGATCGACTGGCGGATCACCATCACCGGCGAGTCGCTGAAGAAGGCCTTCCCGCGCGGCGTGCGCATCGTCTTCGGGACCGACGCCGGCGTGTCCAAACACGGCCGCAACGCCGACGAGTTCGAGCTGCTGGTCAAATATGGCCTGACCCCGATCGACGCGATCAAGGCCGCCACCGTCAACGCCGCCGACCTGCTCGGCCTGTCGGACATCATCGGCAGCCTGGAGCCCGGCAAACAGGCCGACCTGATCGCCGTCGACGGCGACCCGCTGGCCGATGTGACGGTGCTCAAGCGGGTCGGCTTCGTGATGAAGGGCGGGAAGGTCGTGAAGGGCTGACACCCATTCTGGGGACTGCTAGAGCGCACGGCGTCCGCAAGGAGAGACGCCCATGAACGCTCCCGTCCGCTTCGCCGATCCCGCCCAGCCGCGTCACGACTGGACGCGGGACGAGGTCGAGGCGCTGTTTGGCCTGCCGTTCATGGAGCTGGTTTTCCAGGCCGCGCAGGTTCACCGCCGCTGGTTTGATCCCAGCGAAATCCAGCTGAGCCAGCTGCTGTCGATCAAGACCGGCGGCTGCGCGGAGAACTGCGGCTACTGCAGCCAGTCGGCCTCGTTCAGGACGGGGCTCAAGGCCGAAAAGCTGATGGACCTCGCTGCCGTCGTGGTCGCGGCGAAGGCGGCCAAGGCCGGCGGGGCGCAGCGCTTCTGCATGGGCGCCGCCTGGCGCGACCTGAAGGACCGCGACCTGCCGCGCGTGGCGGAAATGATCACCGAGGTGAAGGCCCTGGGCCTGGAGACCTGTGTGACCCTGGGCATGCTCAAGGCCGGGCAGGCGGTGGCGCTCAAGGACGCGGGGCTCGACTACTACAACCACAACCTCGACACCTCGCCGGAGTACTACGACAAGGTCGTCACCACCCGCACCTACGACGACCGGCTGGAGACGCTGCGGCATGTGCGCGACGCCGGCATCTCGACCTGCTGCGGCGGCATCGTCGGCATGGGCGAAAGCCGCGCCGACCGCGCCAGCTTCCTGCACCAGCTGGCCACCCTGCCGGTCCATCCCGACAGCCTGCCTGTCAACGCCCTGGTGCCGGTCGCAGGCACGCCCCTGGGCGATCGCATCAAGCGCGATGGCGAGATCGACCCGATCGAGTTCGTGCGTACGGTCGCCGTCGCGCGGCTGGTCTGCCCCAAATCGATGGTCCGCCTGTCGGCCGGTCGTGACGACATGAGCCGCGAGACCCAGGCCCTCTGCTTCCTGGCCGGCGCCAACTCGATCTTCGTCGGCGGCAAGCTGCTGACCACCCCGCTGCCGGGCCAGGACGAGGACAGCCTGCTGATGAAGGACCTGGGGCTGCGGCCGTTCGGGGAAGGGGCGGGGGCTTAACGGCCCATGAGCCGCATCTTCGGGAAGGTCTGCCAGAACGGCTACGTGGTCCGCGACATCGAGGCGGCGATGACCCACTGGATCGAGGTCATGGGCGTCGGCCCCTGGTTCTACATCGAGGACGTGAAGACCGACGGCTTCACCCATCGTGGCCAGCGGTCGAACCTGAAGATGTCCATCGCGCTCACGCAGACCCTTCTCGCCCAAGCGTCGTGTGAAGGCCGGGCACGCCGACGACTGACGGTCATTGGTCGCTGCCGACGGTGGTGCTATCCTCGATTGTCGAAAGGGTCCGCCGCATGACCATCGAACTGCCAGCAGCGCTTGAAAATCTCGTCCGGGAAAAGGTCGAGGCGGGCGTCTATGCGAGCGAGACCGAGATGGTTTCCTCGGCCCTGGAGCTGCTCGCGCTTCATGATTCCAGTCCCGAATTCCGCCGCAAGATGCTGGATGCCGCGCTGGAAGAGGGCGAGGCCGACCTTCGAGCCGGGCGCTACGTCACGCTGAAATCGAAGGACGAGATCAGCGCGTTGTTCAAGGACATCACCCTGCGCGCGCTGAACAAATAGGCGCAATTCAATACAACTACCGCTATAGTCGATTGGATGAAGGCCGTTCGACTGTCAGCGAAGGCCCGCGCGGACTTTCACGACATCGTCGTGGCGACCGCCGAGCAGTGGGGTGACGAACAGGCGGAGCGCTACGCTCTGGGCCTGACGGCGGCCATCGAACGGCTCGCAGAGCATCCCGATCGCTATCCCGTCGCCGGACCACGCTGGCCAGGGGTTTGGCGCCTCCGGGCGGGACGGCACATCCTGTTCTTCCGCGAAGCCGCCCGGAGCGTGATGATCATCCGAATCCTGCACGAGCGTATGGACCACGCCTCACGCCTGTAGCCCTCATCGCTCCTCGTCGAACCGGTTCGCCACGAGCGCGCACAGCGCATCCAGCGCCGCCTCGGCCTCGGCGCCCTCGGCGCTGATCTCGATGGTCGAGCCGATGCCGGCGGCCAGCATCATCAGGCCCATGATCGAGCGGGCGTCGACGGTCGAGCCGTCGCGGCTGACCTGGATCTCGGCGTCGAAGGTCGAGGCCAGCTTGACGAACTTGGCCGAGGCGCGGGCATGCAGCCCTCGCTCATTCACGATCCCGACCGTGCGCCGCAGGCTCATTTCTCGCCGGCCAGCACATAGGAAGCCACGGAGATGTACTTGCGACCCGCCTCCTGGGCGTGGTGCACGCACTCTTCCAGGCTCATGCGGGTCCGCAAGGACGCCAGCTTGATCAGCATCGGCAGGTTCAGGCCGGCGATGACCTCGGCCCGGGTCTGTTCCATGACGCTGATGGCCAGGTTGGAAGGCGTTCCGCCGAACATGTCGGTCAGCAGGATGACGCCCGCGCCGCCATCCACGGCGGCGCACGCCTTCAGGATATCCTTGCGACGCTTTTCCATGTCGTCGTCGGGACCGATGCAGATGGCGCGCACCGCGTCCTGCGGTCCGACCACATGCTCCATGGCGAAGATGAACTCTTCCGCCAGCCGACCGTGTGTAACGATCACGAGCCCAATCATCAGAGGGCCCAACGCCTTGTCATGATCAAACCGGGAATCCCTTGCCCGACAGCCTCGCGGCGGGAAGGAGGCCGCGAACGCGCCTAGATACGCTCGTTAATGTCCGTGTCCAAGATGCTCTATGAGGCGCCGCAACTTCGCGGGCGCCGCGCGGTCAAAAGGCCACAGGGAACGGATGGGGACCGGCCCGGCGGGGAGGTCCACAGTCTCGCCCGCGGGCATCCGCTCGACCGCTTCGGGCGAGCCCTCGCAACGCACCGCCAGCACGACCGGGCAGAAGGGCAGGGCCGCCACGGGCAGCACGCCGGCCCCCCGGCTCTCTATCAGGCCCTGGAGCGTGTCGGGCGCGCGTCCGAAGTTGCGGCCGCCCGAGGCCCAGACCAGCACCCGGTCGTCGGCGACCATCCGGAAGCCGACGTCGAGCGCCCGCAGCGCCAGATCGCTCTTGCCCGCGCCCGACGGGCCTTCGATCAGGACGCCGCGCCAGTCGCGGCCGATGCGCAACGCGATCAGTCCGGCGTGGCGGATCACGATCGCCGCTCTGGCAGGACGACGACGAATCGCGCGCCCTCGATGCCTTCCGGGGATTTCGCGCGATTCTCCGCATGGATCTCGCCGCCGTGGGCCTGGACGATCTGACGGGCGATGGACAGGCCCAGACCCGAGTTTCCCCCGAACGCGGCGCCCTTGGGCCTTGATGTATAGAAGCGCTCGAACACGGTCTCGAGGTTGTCCTGCGGGATGCCCGGACCGTCGTCCTCGACCAGCACGCGGGCCTGGCCGCGGTCGTGCGTCAGGGCCACGCGCACTTCGCCCCCGGCCGGACTGAAGGAGCGGGCGTTGTCGATCAGGTTGCGGAACACCTGGCCCAGCGGGCCTTCGCGCCCGGAGACCGCGACCGTCTCGCCGGGGGGAGCAGACAGCACGACGCTGGCCTCTCCCGGGCGGATGGCGGCGTCATAGACCTGCACGATGTCGGCCAGCAGACGGCCCAGATCGATGACCTTCGGCGCGTCCCGCGACAGTTCGGCGTCCAGGCGAGAGGCGTTGGAGATGTCGGTGACGAGGCGGTCGAGCCGCCCGACATCCTGCTTCAGGATGCCCATCAGCCGTTCGCGGGCCTTGGCGTCCTTGACCAGATCCAGGGTTTCGATCGCCGAGCGGATCGAGGTCAGCGGGTTGCGGATCTCGTGCGCCACATCGGCGGCGAAGCGCTCGATGGCGTCCATCCGCTCCGACAGGGTGTCGGTCATGTCCTCCAGCGAGCGGCTGAGGTCGCCGATCTCATCGTCCCGGCGCGAAAGGTCGGGCAGGGAGATCGAGCGGGCGCGCGCCGCCTTCACCCGGTCAGCCGCCCGCGCCAGCCGCAGTACGGGTCGGGCGACCAGCACGGTCAGCAGCACCGACGACAGGAGGGTCACGCCCACCGCGATCAGGATGAAGGGGACAAGGTTGGCGCGCTCGCGGGCGATGATCTCGTCAACGTCACCGGCCTCCAGGGTCAGGACCCCGACCACGGCGCGCACCCTCCGGATAGGCAGGGAAACGGAGATGACCTGTTCGCCGTTCTCGGTGATGCGGCGACCCTTGACGATCTCTCCGGTGCGGGCCTGGGCCAGTTCCGCCTGCAAGGCCCGCGCGGCCCGCTGCTCGACGGGACTGGGGGCTTTGTCCTCTTGCGACCGGTCGGATTTTCGAACGGGGGGCAGGGGCTGGGACTCGACCCTGTCGGCGACGACGTAGGAGTCGGTGATCTTGCGGCCGTCGCGGTCGAACAGCCGCACCCGGGCGTCACGCGGCAGGTGCAGGAGCTGCAACAGCTGGGCCGCCCGCTCCGGCTGCAATGCCGGCTCGGGCTCGCCCACCGTGGCGGCGTCGTCGATGATGCGCGCGATCCATTCGCCCTGCGCGATCAGGCTGTCGATGCGGGCGTTGACCAGCCCACGCCGCATTTCGTTCAGCGTCAGGGCCCCGCCGATCAGGATCGCCAGGCTGAGCAGGTTCAGGGCGATGATCAGCCGGCCGAGGCGCGAGCCCCTGGGCCAGAAGCGCCGCTTCGCCGGCCCGCCGGGATCAGGACTCGCGATAGCGGTATCCGACGCCATACAGGGTCTCGATCGCGTCGAAGCTGGAATCCACCTGGCGGAACTTCTTGCGCATCCGCTTGATGTGGCTGTCGATCGTGCGGTCGTCGACATAGACCTGATCGTCGTAGGCGGCGTCCATCAGGTTGTCGCGGCTCTTCACGAAGCCGGGCCGCTGGGCGAGGGACTGCAGCAGCAGGAACTCGGTGACCGTCAGGCGGACGGGCTTGCCGTCCCACAGGCTGTCATGGCGCTCGGGATCGAGGGTCAGCTTGCCGCGGCGCATGGCCTTGGCGCCCGGCTCGGTCGGGACCGCCGGCGCGCCGCTGTCGTCCGGCACGTCGGCTCGCCGCAACACCGCCTTGACCCGCTCCAGCAGCAGCCGCTGGCTGAACGGCTTGTGCATGTAGTCGTCGGCACCGAGGTTGAAGCCGAGGATCTCGTCG
This sequence comes from Caulobacter sp., assembly GCA_040383665.1. Taxonomy (GTDB): domain Bacteria; phylum Pseudomonadota; class Alphaproteobacteria; order Caulobacterales; family Caulobacteraceae; genus Caulobacter. The sequence goes on along the minus strand of JBEIDC010000015.1, from coordinate 12,839 downwards.
ATTTCCTCGTCCTTCGAGGTCAGCATGATCACCGGCATGTTCGACGTCTGTCGCAGGCGTCGCAGCAACTCCATGCCGTCCATCCGGGGCATCTTCACGTCCAGTATGGCCAGGTCAGGCGGATTGGCCGTCAACGACTCCAGACCGGCCACGCCGTCATGGCAGGCGGTCACGACATGGCCATGGCTTTCAAGCGCCAGCGAAACCGAAGCGACGATGTTCTCGTCGTCGTCCACCAGGGTGATCTTCGCCATGGGTATCCTTCTGAATGACTGGCCGCGCCGGCGATCCATACCTGACGCACGCCTTCCTGTTGCAGGGAATTCCGCTGACAGCGTGGCGTCAATGGGGCGGAAGCATCGTAAACGGGGCCTTAGGGTGTTTCCGGCATAACGGCGTCATGCGGGGAAAGGTCCACTACGAGCTGTTCGTGCGTCGCCAGCCCGGGTCCGGATGGACCCTGGACATGGCGACCGAAGACCGTGCGCGCGCGCTGGAATCCGCCGAAGAGCAGCTCGCCGAGGGGCGCGTGGCCGCCGTCCGGGTGACCAAGGAGGTCCTCGACGAGGAAACGCGCGAGTTCGCGTCGGTGACCATCCTGAACAAGGGCGCGCCCGAGCGAACCAAGCAGAAGAAGGTGCGCGAGGACAGCGCCCCCCTCTGCGTCAGCCCGTCGGACCTCTACACCGGCCACGCCCGCGAGCGGATCGGCCGCCTGCTGGACAACTGGCTGATCCGGCAACGCGCGACGCCGTTCGAGCTGCTGCACCGCCCTGACCTGGTGCAGAAGCTCGAAGCCTCCGGCGTCGAACTGCAGCATGCCATCCAGAAGGTCGCCATTCCCGAGGCCCAGGCCCGGGAAATCAGCGTCCACGAGATCATCCGGTCGTTCCAGAAGCTCGCCGAGCGGGCCATCGAACGCATCCTCAAGGACCAGAAGCGCGGCCAGCTGCCCAATCTGGACAAGGAAGGCTTCGCCGCCGCGGCGGAGCGTCTGGTGTCCGACCCGGAGCGGGCCTACCTGCTCGGCGCGGGCGTGGCCGCCGCGATCGCGCCGGCCAAGGGCTGGGCCGAGAAGGTCAGCCTGCTGCTCGACCTCGCCGACACCGCGCCGGTCAGTCCGCAGGCCCGCGACCAGGCCCTGCAGGTGCTGGAACAACCGCTGACGGAGATCCTGGGATCGCGCGCCGGCCTGGCCGAACTTCTCGGCGCCGATCTCGACCTCGGCGGCCAGCTGGCCGCCATGACCCGCCTGGCCGGCGCGGACGCGGTCGAAGAGCTGATCTCCATCGAGCCGTCCGTCGCCCGCGTCATGCCTCCGCTCGAGGGGCCGGCCGCGCGCCTCGCCAACTGGCTTGGCGGCCCCCATTTCGAGGCCTGCCGCGCGGCGATCGCCCAGCGGGTGTTGCGGGAGTTGACCGGTCCGCGCCGCCTCAGGCCGAGTCTGGCCGCCGAGGAGATCGATCTCCTGCGCGGACTGGCCATGGCCCTGACCGCCGCCCGCGGCCGGGTGCTGTCGATCGAGGACATCCACAACGCCTTCGCGGCCCGGTCCAAGTCCATGGTCACCAGCGACTTTGTCGACGCCCTGCTGGGCAAGGACGAGGGCGCGCGCGAAGAGATCGAGCTTCTGATCCGCCTGGCCGAGAACGTCACCGGCGGCGCCAACAAGCGTCAGGCCGCGCGCTGGCTGAACGCCAATGTCTCGGCCCTGCGGTTCGAGAAGGAAATGCGCTTCGGACCCGATTCCCCCGCCCAGAAGCTGGCCACGCTCGCCGCCATCCAGAGGGCGATCCAGCGGGCGGGCCTGGTCGTGGAAGAGGCCGGTCCGATCCTCGCCAAGGTCGGAGAGGTCGGCGGCTTGATCGAGGCGGATTCGAAGCTGGTCGCCACGGTCGCCCGCGCGCCCGCGCCGGCCGTGCATCGCCTGAACCTGCTGCTGAAGCTGGCGGTCGGCGAGGCTGGACCGACCGGACCGGTCAGCGATCGCGCCCGCGCCGAGGCCGCGAAACTGATGCGAGCGCCCGAAACGCGGGATGAGCTGGTGAAGTCGCCAGAGGCGCTGGACAGGGTCCGGGGCCTTGCCCAGGCCTGCGGACTGGCCGCCTAGAGCCGCAGAACCTCGCGCAACGCGGTCACCACGCGCTCGACGTCACCGTCCTCCATGGCCGGATACAGCGGCAGGCTGAGGCACCGCTCGTACCAGGCCTCCGCCCCCGGCAGCGCCAGCGGGCCGTTGCGCGCCTGCCAGTAGGGCTGGCCGTGAACCGGGATGTAGTGGACCTGCGAGCCGATCCCGCGCGCTGAAAGGCCCTCCATCACCGCCCGACGGGTCACGCCGGCGGCCTGGAAGTCGATCAGCGCGCACAGCAGGTGCAGCACCGGATCGGACCAGGGCATGGGCGGGGGCAGGGTGACCACGGGCGCCAGCGGGGCGAGCGCCTCGCTGTAGAGAGCGGCCAGCCGCCGACGTCGCTGGGCGAAGCGCTCAAGCTTGCCCATCTGCGAGATGCCCAACGCGCAGGCGATGTCCGGCAGCCGGTAGTTGAAGCCCGGCTGGACCATCTCGTAGACCCAGGGATCAGCCCCGTCGGGCCGCGACATGCCATGGCTGCGGAAGCGGCGCAGGCGCTCGGCCAGCCCGGCGTCGTTGGTGGTCAACATGCCGCCTTCGCCGGTGGCGATGGTCTTGACCGGATGAAACGAGAAGCTGGCCATGGCGCCGTAGCGGCCGTCGCCCACCGAGCCGGCCACGTCATCGAACCGGTATCGCCCGCCCAGCGCATGGGGCGCGTCCTCGACCAGCACCGCGCCGGCGCCGTCCGCCAGCGCCTTCAACGCGGGCAGGTCGCAGATTTCGCCCCGCAGATGGACCGGCAGCACGGCCCGCACGCGCCGCCCCTTCGCGCGCTCCAGCGCGTCCGAGAGGGTCTCCGCCGTCATCAGCCCGGTGTCCGGGTCCACATCCGCGAACACGACATCCGCCCCGACATAGGCGGCGCAGCTGGCGGTCGCCAGGAAGGTGATCGACGGCGCGATACAGACGTCGCCCGGCCCGATGTCGAGCGCCATCATGGCCAGGTGAAGGGTCGCGGTGCCGTTGCTGCAGGCCACGGCATGCCGGGCCGCGACCGTGTCAGCGAACAGGTCCTCGAAGGCCGCGACCGTAGGGCCGGTGGTCAGGTAGTCGGCCCGCAGCGCCCGGGCCACGGCCTCGACGTCGTCGTCCTCGATGGTTTGCCGGCCATAGGGCAGGAACCCCCCGGAGACGGTTCCGCTCACACGCCGGTCTCCTCGAGCATCGCCGTCAGCCGGTCGGCGTCCAGCCAGTCGCTGTTGCTGTCGCTGGAGTAGGCAAAGCTCTCGTCGACGGGCGCGGCGCCGTCCTCCGCGCCGAACGGCTTGCGCGTGTATTCGACGAAGGCCGGTTCGATCACGTAGCGATCAGACAGCTCCACGGTTTGCCGGGCGTCGTCGGCGCCGACCATGATCTCGTGCAGCTTCTCGCCGGGACGGATGCCGATGACCTTCATGCCGGCGCCCGGCGACATGGCCTGGACGAGGTCCGGCATCGACATCGAGGGAATCTTGGGCACGAAGATCTCGCCGCCGCGCATGATCTCCAGCGACGACAGCACGAACTCGACCCCCTCGTTCAGGGTGATCCAGAAGCGGGTCATCCGGGCGTCGGTGATCGGCAGCTCGGTCGCGCCCTGGGCCAGCAGCCGCCTGAACAGCGGCACCACGCTCCCCCGGGAGCCGACCACATTGCCGTAGCGCACGACCGAGAACTTGGTGCCGATGTCGCCCGACAGGTTGTTGGCCGCGACGAAGGTCTTGTCCGACGCCAGCTTGGTCGCGCCGTAGAGGTTGACCGGGTTGCAGGCCTTGTCGGTCGACAGGGCGACGACCTGCTGCACCCTGTTGGTCAAGCTGGCCCAGACGACGTTCTCAGCGCCGATGATGTTGGTCTGGATACACTCCGACGGATTGTACTCGGCGGCCGGGACCTGCTTGAGCGCGGCGGCGTGGATCACGATATCGACCCCGCGCAGGGCCAGGGTAAGTCGGGCGCGGTCGCGGACGTCGCCCAGGAAGAATCGCATGCGCGACATCTGCTCGGCGTCGAACTGCTCGCGCAGCTCCTGCTGCATTTCGCTCTGCTTCAGCTCGTCACGCGAATAGACGATGACCTTTCGAAGGGCGTAGCGGGTCAGCACGGTCTCGATGAAGCGGCGGCCGAACGAACCGGTGCCGCCGGTGATCAGGATCACCTTGCCGTCGAGGTCGAGGCTCCCGGGCGCGAAACGGCCCATGCGGACTCCTTGCGTTGTTACGCCTGATTCTCTGTTGAGTCGGCCCGTCGGTCACGCATCGCCGCGTCGCAGGTCGATGTCGCGGTAAACGGAGCGTCAACCTGGCCCGGCGCATGTAGGGCCTATGGATCGCCGCCTCGCTCTCGCCGCCGTGCTCAGCCTCGTTCCCGCCGTCGCCTCGGCCGCGGGCGGCGAGAAAAAGAAGGGCGGAGGGGTCACCTTCGTCCAGATCAAGGCGGTGTCCGCCACCATCATTCGCCGCGACGGAAGCCGCGGCGTGATCACGATGGAATGCGGCGTCGACATCCCCAGCGAGCCGCTGCGCGCCCTGGCCAACGACGTTCAGCCCCGCCTGCGCGACGCCTACGCCAGCATGTTGCAAAGCTACGCCGGCGGCCTGCCCAAGGCGACGGTGCCGGACGCCGACTATCTGGCCCGCGAGATGCAGAAGGCGACGGACCGGGTGCTGGGCAAGACCGGGGGCCGGTTCCTGATCGGGACGATCCTGATCAACTAGAGGCCCGCCGCCTCACATCGCGCTGATGCCGCCGTCCAGCTTCAGCTCGGCGCCGGTCATGAACTTGCTCTCATCGCTGGCCAGGTAGAGGACGGCGTTGGCGATATCGAGCGTCTCGCCGATGTGGCCCAGCGGGATCTGGCGGCCCAGCTTGGCCTCGGCCTCGTCCTTGCCGAACATCTGCCGGATCGGGTCCAGGATCGGCGTGTCGATGAAGGTCGGATGGATGGAGTTGCTGCGGATGTCCCACTTCTGCTTGGCGCAGTAGAGGGCGATGTTCTTGCTCAGAAGCCAGACGGCGGCCTTCGACGCGTTGTAGGCCGGGCCGCTGTGGTTGGCGATCAGGCCGGCGATCGAGCTGACGTTGATGATCGAGCCGGGCTGGTTGTGGCGCATGTACTTCAGGGCGTGCTTGCCGCCCAGGAAGACGGAATCGACGTTCACCGCCATCACCGTCCGGAAGTCTTCCATGCTGCACTGGTCCAGGTTGCCGCCCTTGCTGATCCCGGCGTTGTTGACCAGCACCGAGATGCCGCCCATCGCCCTGTCCGCTTCCTCGAGCGCGAAGAGCCACTGGTCTTCTTTCGTCACATCCAACGGGAAGGCGAAGGCCGCGCCTTCGCCGTGGGCGGCGTTGATCTCGGCGGCCACGGCTTTCGCGCCGTCGAGGTTGATGTCCGCCAGGCTGACCCTGGCGCCTTCCTCGGCCAGCCGCCGGGCCATGGCCGCGCCCAGCCCCTGGGCCGCGCCGGTGATGAAGGCCTTCTTGCCGGCGACCCGGCCCGTGCTGCTGGTCATGGTCCTTCTCCCTATTCGAAGATCAGATCGGTGGCGGCCGACAGCTCGGCCAGGGCCTGGTCGACGCCGCCGACCTTGATCGCCCGCATGCCCAGCATCGCCGCCGGCTTGCAGTTGATCCCCAGGTCGTCGAGGTAGACGCAGTCCGCCGGGTCGACGGCGAGCTGCTCGCACATCATCTGGTAGATGCGCGGGTCCGGCTTGCGGACGCCGGCCTTCGAGCTTTCGATCACCACCTCGAAGAGCGCCATGACCTCCGCGACCTGCCTGGCCTTGTCGCTGCTTCCCGCCATCCCGGCGCCGTGGCCGGTCTGGACGTTGTTGGTGATGCAGCCGACCTTGAAGTGCTGCTTGCAGCGCTCCAGGGCCGCCACCATCCGGGGGCGCACATCGCCGGAGAGCCGCGGCAGGATGTCGGCGCCGCGCACCGGGTGCCCCAGCGCCGTGGCTTCCGCCAGGAACTTCACGTCAAAGGTCGCGGCGTCGATCTCGTTGCGCTCGAACAGCGCCCAGGCGTTGTCATGCGGGTTGGTGGCGTTGACGCCGCGGATGAAGTCGCGCGGCAGGCCGATCTCGGCCTCATAGCGGTTGAACGCCTCGAACGGCGAAGAGGTGATCACCCCGCCGAAATCCCAGATTACCGCCGCTACAGCCACTGACCGCTCCCCTGTTTTCGGCGCGGACGCTAGACAGCACGGGGAGACGGTGCAACCCGTGTCCGCATGTTCCCGCGCCCGCTCCGTCTCGCCCTCTTCATCGCCTCCTGCGCGACCATCGTCTGGCTGTCGCTGGCGCCCACGACCGCGCTTCCCGGCGTCAACATGTCGGACAAGCTCGAGCATGCCGCCGCCTACGGCGTCCTGGCTCTGCTGGGCGCCTGGTCCTTTCTGGCAAGGTCCTGGCGCCTGGCGCTCGGCCTGTTCGCCCTTGGGGTCGGCATGGAGATCGCGCAATCGACCATGGGCTGGGGGCGCCAGGGCGACCTGCTCGACGCGGCCGCCAACAGCCTCGGCATCGCGCTCGGCCTGGGCCTTGCGCGCCTGGTTGGGGAACGCCTCATGGTTAAGTCTCCCGCCCGGGGTGAATGACCCGGGGGACCGCGCCGATCGGCGGTACTGTCAGCCTCTGTCCGGCGTCGTTCGAGGCTTCCATGCTGATCCGCCTGCTCCTGATTCTGTTCGTGGGGGCCCTCGTGCTGGCCTGTTCGCCGCAGGCCAAGCCGGCGGCCGTGGCCGACACGACGCCCGTCTCCGACAAGGCCGCGATCTGCCGCGCCAAATGCATGGCGGACGTCGAGACGCCCAGGCCGGTGGCGAAACCCGCGGCCAGGCCCGCCCGTCCGCGCGTCCACCGTGTCTCGGACCAGCCGCGCGTGATCAGGGGAACAGGTCGGGTGGCCAGCGGCGTCTATGTGTCCGAAGGCCCCAGGGGCGGGGTCTATGGCGGAGCCTATGGCGGCCGCTACGCCGGTGCGGCTGTGTCGGTGACCGAAACCAGCGCCTCCACCGCCGGCTATCGCTACAGCGAATTCGAGGAGCGCCGGGGCTCGCGCGGCGGGAGCTATGCTTCGGGATCCGCCGGCGGCGGCTACGCTTCGGGGGCGTCCGCCGGCGGCTACACGACGGGCGGATCGGGTCGCGAAAGCCGCTACGGGCCGCCGCCCGCCACGGCCGGAAGTCCGGCCCATCGTCCCGGCCCGACGAGCGGCCAGCTGGCCGGCATCACCCGCGACGGCGCCCTGACCTGGCCGGGCAAGGTCGATTACTGACGCCTGGCGCGTCCGGGATCGTCACCGGACGGACCCGCGTCAGACGGCTGGCGCGCGCCTTGCCGACCCTTCTTCCCACTGCACCGAAACGGCACAAGGGAGAAGGCCATGCGCTCGCCAAACGGTCCGCTGTTCAAGCGTTACGAGGTCCTCGCGATCATTGCGTTCGTGACCGCCGCCGGCTGTCTGGCCGCGCTGAAGGTGGCCTACTAGCACCGACGGGTCGCGCCGCTCGGGCCGCCCTCGACGTGCCCGGCTATTCCGGGAGCAGCTCCGCCAGGGCGTCCCAGGCCGGATCCTCGAACGCGTCGAACTCCAGCGGATACTCCGGGTGGCCCTCCAGACCGACGTTGAGGGCGTCCATGAAGGCGTCCGGCCCGAGCGTGTAGAAGCGCCATTCACGGACGCCGCCGCCGGTCAGGGAGGCGACCAGCACCCCGGCGCCGGAGTCATGGACCGCGGCCGTCACGGCCTGCTCGAAGGCGTCCATCTGCCGATCCACGGCCTTGGGCGGCAGGCCCGAGTCGTCGGTGTCCTCGTAGGTCCAGCCGATCAGGACGAGATGCTGCCAGGCCTTGCGCGACTCCGGGGCCGGCAAGCGGGCCCTGCAGCGGACGATCAATCCGCTCTCGTCGTCGTCGTCGTCCGTCTGGCCGACGATCCAGTCGTCGTCGGCATAGGGGCCGGCCATGGCAAGGTCTCCGCCTGCGGACGGGGTGTTCCGTCGCTGTTTCGTTAGAGCGCCATCGCTTCGGGGGCAACCGGGTGACGCCGGGTCCAAACGACTGTTCAAACCCGTCCCGCCGATATATTAACAGCGTAAAGTTACAAGACGGCCGGAGGGGCGGGGACCATGGGCAGGGCGCAGCCGACAGAGCATTTCGACGTGGTGATCGTGGGCGCCGGCCTTTCCGGCATCGGCGCCGGCTACCACCTGCAGGACAAGAGCCCCGGCAAGTCCTACGTCATTCTCGAAGGGCGCGCCGCCATGGGCGGCACCTGGGATCTGTTCCGCTATCCGGGCATTCGTTCCGACTCCGACATGTACACCCTGGGTTATGTCTTCCGTCCCTGGAAGGAAGCCAAGGCCATCGCCGACGGGCCGTCGATCCTGAACTATGTCCGGGAAACCGCGGCCGACCAAGGCATTGATCGCCACATCCGCTACGGTCACTGGGTCAAGGCGGCGTCCTGGTCCACCGAGGACGCGACCTGGACCGTCGAGACGGTGCGGGACGGCGAGACCGTCCGCTTCACCTGCAACTTCCTGTTCCTCTGCGGCGGCTACTATAATTACGAGGCCGGCTACACACCGCAATGGGAAGGCACGCAGTCCTTCAAGGGCGCCATCGTCCATCCGCAACACTGGCCCGAAGCGCTCGACTACAGCGGCAAGAAGGTCGTGGTCATCGGCAGCGGCGCGACGGCCGTGACCCTGGTGCCGGAAATGGCCAGGGACGCCGCCCATGTGACCATGCTGCAGCGCTCGCCCACCTATGTGGTCTCCCGCCCGGCCGAGGACGCCGCCGCCAACTGGCTGCGCAGCAAGTTCAAGCCGATGACGGCCTACCGCATCACCCGGTGGAAGAACGTGCTGCTGGGCATGCTGTTCTACAACATGGCGCGCAAGAATCCGGACAAGGTAAAGGAGCGGATCATCGGCATGGTCCGCGAGAACCTGGGCCCCGACTACGACGTCGCGACCCACTTCACGCCCCGCTACAACCCCTGGGACCAACGCCTCTGCCTTGTGCCGGACAACGACCTGTTCGACGCCATCAAGGCCGGCAGCGCGTCGGTCGTTACCGACCAGATCGAGACCTTCACCGAGACCGGCCTGAAGCTGAAGTCGGGCGCCACGCTGGACGCCGACATCATCGTCACCGCCACCGGCCTGAACATGCAGGTGTTCAACGGCATCGCCTTCACCGTTGACGGCGCGGCGATCGATCCCGCGAAGACCTTCAGCTACAAGGGCATGATGTACAGCGACATGCCGAACATGGCCTCGTCGTTCGGCTACACCAACGCGTCCTGGACGCTGAAGTGCGACCTCACCTGCGAGTATGTGACGCGTCTGCTGAACCACATGGACCGCACCGGCCTGCGCCAGTGCACGCCGCGCAACACCGATCCGGACCTGGGCGAGGAGCCGTGGCTGGACTTCTCCTCAGGCTACGTCCAGCGCGCCATCGACAGGTTCCCCAAGCAGGGGGCCAAGAAGCCCTGGAAGCAGCACCAGAACTACGCGATGGACCTCATGGCCCTGCGCTATGGCGGCGTCGACGACGGGGTGATGCGGTTCACCAACCCGGTCCCGCCGGTCGCCAAGGCGGCCTGAGGCCGGGGGGGTCTCAGCCGGCGACGGCCTCCCGGTGCTGGCGCAGCTTTTCCAGGCTCAGGATAAGCTGTTTTTCCCCACCCTCGCCCAGATCAATGCCGCTGGCGAGCAGCTTGAGGGCGTCGATGTGGATGTCCACGGCCGGCCAGTCCCAGCGTCCCGCCTCCATCCCGTGGTCAAGGAGGTCGCACAGGCTGCGGGCGGCGTCGGCCAGGGCCTTGGGCTCGATCGGCGCGCAGGCGTCGATGATCGAGGTGGAAAGCCGGTAGAGGTCGATCATCTCACGCGTCTTGCGTTCGGCGACCTGCGTTCCGAACTCGCCCGCCATCCGGGCGATGCTCTCGGCGACGGCGGCGAGGCAGGCCTCGGCCAGCGAGGCCAGGCCGATTTCCGCGTCGGCGACCGCCTCATCGATACGCTTGCCGTCACCGGTGAACAGCGCCGCGCGGAGCCGATTGGGGATCTTGAACTTCCGGACGACGGTCATACCGACACCTTCTGCGGCTTCATCACGGAGTCGATCTCGTCCTGGGACATGTTGGGTTCCACGGCTTCACCGATCTCGTCGTTCAGGTCGCCGGATCGCCGGCCGGGCATGCCTGCGGGCGGGCCGAGTCTGCGAAAGCGGCGATCGGGGCCCACGTAGATGTCACAGTCGATGCCCATCCGGTCTTCCCGCGCGATCCAGAGGATGCGGTCCATGATGGTCTTGGGCGTGATCGGCTTGGCGATGATGTAGTTGGCGCCGCAATCGCGCGCCTTGACCACGTCGCGTCGGGGCGTGTGACCGGTGACGACGATCACCGGGATGAAGCGGTTCTGTTCCGGCGCCTCGCGCCGGACCCAGCGGGTCAGATCGTAGCCGTCGATCGTGGGCATCATGGCGTCGGTGATGACCATGTCGATCTGGGCGTCGCTGATCACCTTGCGGGCCTCGTCCGCCGACAGGCAGCGGCTGATCTTCTTGGCCCCAAAGCCGCTGATCACCTGGATCATGATGTCGAGCGCCTGCTGGTTGTCGTCGACGACGACGATCGACAGATCCTCGAAATTGACCTTCGCCCAGGGGGGCTTCGGCGAGCTGGAAGGCATCCTTGCGTCCGGATCGTTGCTGTTCAAGGCGCGTGATCGGACCTTGGCCCCAAGTCGTTCACGGATCGTCACCAGACCTGCGGTTAAGCGTCGCGGGCCGTGGTTCTCTTGCGCGGAACGCCGGGGTGGCTACAGGGAGTGGATGATCGACACGTTCGACTACATCGTCGTCGGCGCCGGGTCGGCCGGTTGCGTGCTGGCCAATCGCCTGTCGACCGACCCGGGCCGCCGGGTCCTGGTGCTGGAGGCGGGCGGCAAGGACGACTGGATCTGGTTTCATATCCCCGTCGGCTATCTGTTCTCGATCGGCAATCCGCGGGCCGACTGGATGTTCGAGACCGACGCCTCGCCGGGCCTCAATGGCCGCAGCCTGAAGTATCCGCGCGGGAAGGTCATCGGCGGCTCATCGGCGATCAACGCCATGATCTACATGCGCGGCCAGGCCGCGGACTACGAAGGCTGGCGGGCCAGGGGCCTGGCGGGCTGGGGCTGGGAAGACGTCCTGCCGCTCTTCATGGCCCAGGAGGATCACATCGCACCGCCGGGTGAGCATCATCGGTCAGGCGGCGAGTGGCGGGTCGAGCATCCGAGGATGCGCTGGCGGGTGCTGGACGCCTTCGCCGAAGCGGCTGCCCTGGAAGGTATTCCCACGGTCCCGGACTTCAACGGCGGCGACAACCACGGCGCCGGCTACTTCCAGGTCAACCAGCGAGCCGGCCTTCGCTGGAGCGCGGCGCGGGGCTTCCTCAAGCCAGTGCTCGGTCGCCGCAACCTTCGCCTGGAGACCGGCGTCCATGTGACCCGCGTGCTGGTCGAGGACGGCCGCGCGGTCGGGGTCGAGTGGACGCGCGACGGCCAGACCCGGTCTGCCCGCGCTTCGGGCGAGGTCGTGCTGGCCGCCGGCGCCGTGGGCGCCCCGCAGATCCTGGAGCTGTCGGGTATCGGCGACGGCGCCCGGCTGCAGGCGCTGGGGATCGCTCCAGTGCGCCATCTCCCCGGCGTCGGAGAGAACCTGCAGGACCATCTGCAGATCCGGCCGATCTACAGGGTCAGCGGCGTGCCGACGATGAACGCGCTCTATGCCTCGCTGTGGCGCCGCCCCCTGATGGCGCTGGAGTACGCGGCGCTCCGGCGGGGACCCATGTCGATGGCGCCGTCACAGATGGGGGCCTTCGCGCGGTCCTCGCCCGATCAGGCGACCGCCAATCTGCAGTTCCACGTCCAGCCGCTGTCGCTGGACCGCTTCGGCGAGCCGCTGCACCGGTTCCCGGCCATCACCATCAGCGTCTGCAACCTGCGACCCGCCAGTCGCGGCTCGATCCACGCGTCCAGCCCCGATCCGCGCGCCGCGCCGCGTATCGCGCCCAACTACCTGTCCGAGACGGAGGATGAGCGGGTCGCCATAGACTCCCTGCGTCTGGTTCGCCGGATCGTGGGTCGGCCGCCGCTCGCCCGCTATCGGCCGGAGGAGATGAATCCGGGTCGGGCGGTCGACGACGACGCCGGCCTGCTCGCCGCCGCGCGGGACCTCGGCACGACAATCTTCCATCCGGTGGGCACGGCGAAAATGGGCCTCGCCGCCGACCCCATGGCCGTCGTCGATGAGCGCCTGCGCGTGTTCGGCGTCGAAGGCCTGCGCGTCGCCGACGCCTCCGTGATGCCGGCGATCACGTCCGGCAACACCAACTCGCCGACCATGATGATCGCCGAGAAGGCGGCGCGGATGATCCTCGAGGACCGCCTTCAGCGGCGCTAGAGCATGCCCGGGTCAGATGGAATCATCTGACCCGGATCAGCATGCTCTAGATTCAAACACTTAGAGCGCGTTCGGGCGGCGGAACCGCGTACACTTCCGCCTAACGCGCTCTAGGACGAATCGACATTCAGCGCATCCAGAGCATGGAGGCGGCGATGTGGATGAAGGCCAGGTAGTGGCTGGCCAGCCTGTCGAAGCGCGTGGCGAAGCGACGGAAGTGCTTGAGCTTGTTGAAGCAGCGCTCGATGCGG
>JBEIDC010000014.1:0-37931 GCA_040383665.1 Caulobacter sp. | reverse complement strand
CCATCACCTGCGACATGTCGACGTCGTTGAACGTCGTCAGCATCGCCGCCGTGTTCTGCGCTTCCTTCCGGCGCCGCGCGATGGTCTGGCGCAGGCGGGTCATCTTCACCCGGTCTTCGCGCTCATGAACGGCGCGGGGGGCGGCAGGCGCGGCGGCCGGAGCCGGGGCGGCGGCGCGGGCCTCCAGCGCAGCCAGCGCGTCACCCTTGGTGACCCGTCCGTCCTTGCCGGTCCCGGCGACCGTGGCCGGGTCCAGGCCGGTCTCGGTGACGATGCGCTGCACCGACGGGCTGAGCGGAGCGGCTTCGGCCCTCGGGGCGGGGGCGGGCGCGGGAGCAGCGGCAGCGGCAGCGGCAGCGGCAGCGGCGGGAGCAGGCGCAGCGGGTGCAGCGGCCTTGGGCGCCGCGGCCGACGCGGCGGCGCCGGCGGTCACCGTTCCGAGCAGCGCGCCCGGGACGACGGTCTCCCCGTCGGCGGCGGCGATGCTCTCCAGCACGCCATCGGCGGGCGAAGCCACTTCAAGACTGACCTTGTCGGTCTCCAGCTCGACGAGGATCTCGTCCTTCTTGACGGCCTCGCCCGGCTTCTTGGTCCAGCGGGCGACCGTCGCTTCGGTGACGGATTCGCCCAGGGCGGGCGTCATGATGTCGGCCATGGTCTCGTGTCTCTCGTTCGGTCTGTCGTCAGGGCGAAGCGGCGTCGCGGTCAGGCGAAGGCTTCAGCCAGGAAGGTCTCGAGTTCTTTCAGGTGGCGGCTCATCAGGCCGGCGGCGGTGGACGCCGAGGCCGGACGACCGACATAGCGGGCGCGCTTGGCCTTCACATCGATGCGCTCAAGCGTGAGTTCAAGCCAGGGGTCGATGAAGGTCCAGCCGCCCATGTTCTTGGGCTCTTCCTGACACCAGACCAGTTCGGCGTTCCTGAACCGCGCCAGCACCTGGCTGACCGACTTGTGGGGCCAGGGATAGAACTGCTCGACCCGCAGGATGTAGACGTCGTCGCGACCGGCCTTGGCGCGGGCGTCGATCAGGTCGAAGTAGACCTTCCCCGAACACAGGATCACGCGCTTGATCTTGTCGTCGCTGGTCAGGGTGATCCCGCCGACGTCGCAGTTGGCTTCGGCGCCGTCGACCATAACCCGGTGGAAGCTGGAGCCCTCGGCCAGGTCAGCCAGGTTGCTGACCGCCCGCTTGTGCCGCAGCAGGCTCTTGGGCGTCATGATCACCAGCGGCTTGCGGAACTCGCGGTGCATCTGGCGGCGCAGGGCGTGGAAGTAGTTGGCCGGGGTCGAGCAGTTGAGGACCTGCATGTTGTCCTCGGCGCAGGACTGCAGGAAGCGCTCAAGGCGCGCGGAACTGTGCTCCGGACCCTGGCCCTCATAGCCATGCGGCAGCAGCATGACGAGGCCGCTCATCCGCAGCCACTTGCGTTCGCCCGAGCTGATGAACTGGTCGATGACCACCTGGGCGCCGTTCACGAAGTCGCCGAACTGGGCTTCCCAGAGGGTCAGGGTATTCGGCTCGGCCAGCGAGAAGCCGTACTCGAAGCCCAGCACGGCCTCTTCCGACAGGGCCGAGTCGACCACCTCGTAGTGGGCCTGGCCGGGACGGATGTTGTTGAGGGGCGTGTAGTGTTCCTCGGTCGTCTGGTCGATCAGGTCGGAGTGGCGCTGGGTGAAGGTGCCGCGCACGCTGTCCTGACCCGACAGACGGACCGGATAGCCCTCATCCAGCAGCGTGGCGAAAGCCATGTGCTCGGCGGTGCCCCAGTCCAGGCCCTCACCGGACTCGATGGCGGCGCGACGGGCCTCGACCACGCGGCGGACCGTCTTGTGGGCGTCGACCGAGTCGGGGATCGCGGTGATCTTGCGGCCCAGATCGATCAGCTTGGCCATCGGCACGCCGGTCTGGCCGCGACGCTCCTCGTCGCCCGGCAGGGTCAGGCCGGCCCATTTGCCGTCCAGCCAGTCAGCCTTGTTGGCTTTGTAGGTCTTGCCGGCCTCGAACTCGGCGTCGAGGAAGGCCGCGAACTCGTCGATCCAGCCGTTGACCTCGGCGTCGGTGACGACGCCCTCGCCCACGAGGCGGGCGCTGTAGATCTCACGGGTCGACGGCTGGTCCTTGATGCGCGCGTACATCAGCGGCGACGTCATCGTCGGGTCGTCGCCCTCGTTGTGGCCGAACCGCCGGTAGCAGAACATGTCGATGACGACATCCTTGCCGAACTGCTGGCGGTACTCGGTGGCCACCTTGGCGGCGAAGACCACGGCCTCGGGATCGTCCCCGTTCACGTGGAAGATCGGCGCCTCGACCATCAGGGCGACGTCCGACGGATAGGGGCTGGTGCGGCTGAAGCTCGGCGCGGTGGTGAAGCCGATCTGGTTGTTGACGATGAAGTGGATGGTCCCGCCGACGCGGAAGCCCTTCACGCCGGAGATGGCGAAACACTCGGCGACCACGCCCTGGCCGGCGAACGCGGCGTCGCCGTGCAGCAGCAGCGGCAGCACATGGCCGCGTCCGGCGTCCGGCGTCTCGCGCAGGGTGAAGGCCTGCTTCGCCCGCGCCTTGCCCAGCACGACCGGATTGACGATCTCCAGGTGCGAGGGATTGGCGGTCAGCGACAGGTGGACGCTGTTGTCGTCGAACGAACGGTCCGACGAGGCGCCCATGTGGTACTTCACATCGCCCGAGCCCTCGATGTCCGAAGGCAGGGTGGAGCCGCCCTGAAACTCGTGGAAGATCACGTGGTAGGGCTTGCCCATCACCGCGGCCAGCACGTTCAGGCGGCCGCGGTGGGGCATGCCCAGCACGATGTCCTTCACGCCCAGGGCGCCGCCGCGCTTGATGATCTGCTCCAGCGCCGGGATCGCGGCCTCGCCGCCATCCAGCCCGAAGCGCTTTGTGCCCGGAAAGCGGCGGTGCAGGAAGCGCTCGAAGCCCTCGGCCTCGATCAGCTTCTTGAGGATGGCCACCTTGCCCGGCTTGGAGAAGGTGATCTCCTTGTCACGGCCCTCGATCCGCTCCTGCAGCCAGGACTTCTCCTTCGGATCGGAGATGTGCATGTACTGCACGCCGACCGTGCCGCAGTAGGTGCGGCGCAGGATCGCGAGGATCTCGCGCAGGGTGGAGGTTTCCAGCCCCAGCACGAAGTCGAGGAAGATCGGGCGGTCGTAGTCGGCTTCGGTGAAGCCGTAGGTCGCCGGGTCTAGCTCGCTGGCGTCGCCGGGCGTGGTGGCCATGCCGAGCGGGTCGAGATTGGCCTGGAGGTGGCCGCGCATCCGGAAGGCCCGGATCATCATGATGGCGCGCAGGGAGTCGAGGGTCGCGGCGCGGACGTCGGCGGGTGCGGCCTCCGGCTTCTTGGCCTCGATCGCCTTGCCGAGCTTGGCTTCGACCGCGGGCCACAGACCGTCGATGGCCGACAGCCAGTCCGGGCGGGCGGAGGGCGCCTGGCGCGGCGTCCAGGACGGCTTTTCGGCCGCCTTCTGCACTTCCTCGGCGCGGTCATGCAGCGTGGCGAAGAAACCGGCCCAGGAGGCGTCGACCGAACCCGGATCCTTCGACCAGCGTGCGTAGAGATCCTCAACGAATGCGGCGTTGGCGCCGTAGAGGAACGAAGTTTCGGTCAGAACCTGATTGATGATGCCTGCGTCGTCCGCCATCGGTCTCGCGCCTTCAGCCCCCGGGGTCAGGGCTGTTTATCTGCGGGGGTATATAGTCTCTGTTAACTCCGCAGGGACCTGCCAAAATCCCGAGAGGTAAGTTTTTTCGGTGCAGGGCGCGCGTTCGGGCGGCTTTGCTCACGATAAAGAGCGATCCGCGATCCGGAACGGACGAAGGGGGCCGGTCTCGCGACCAGCCCCCTTCCCTGAATTTCGCCGAATGCGTCCGCAAGGGACGCCTCGATTCGTCAGCCCTTGAGCACTTCGAGCAGGGTCTCGCCGAGCCGCGCGGGCGAGGACGACACGCGGATGCCCGCCGCCTCCATCGCCGCGATCTTGTCCTCGGCCCCGCCCTTGCCGCCCGACACGATGGCGCCGGCGTGGCCCATGTGACGGCCCGGAGGGGCGGTGCGGCCAGCGATGAAGCCGACCATCGGCTTCTTGCGGCCACGCCTGGCTTCGTCGATCAGGAACTGGGCGGCGTCTTCTTCGGCCGCGCCGCCGATCTCGCCGATCATGACGATCGACTGGGTGGCTTCATCGGCGAGGAAGAGCTCGAGCACGTCGATGAACTCGGTGCCCTTGACCGGGTCGCCGCCGATACCGACGGCCGTGGTCTGGCCGAGGCCCGCGTTGGTGGTCTGGAACACCGCCTCATAGGTCAGGGTGCCCGAGCGCGAGACGACGCCCACCGAGCCCTTGGAGAAGATCGAGCCCGGCATGATGCCGATCTTGCACTCGCCCGGCGTCAGCACGCCCGGGCAGTTCGGACCGATCAGGCGCGACTTCGAACCGGCCAGGGCCTTCTTGACCTTGACCATGTCCAGCACCGGGATGCCCTCTGTGATGCAGACGATCAGGCCGATTTCGGCGTCGATGGCTTCCAGGATGGCGTCGGCCGCGAAGGGCGGCGGAACGTAGATCACCGAGGCGTCGGCGCCGGTGGCGGCCTTGGCCTCGCCGACCGTGTCGAACATCGGCAGGCCGATGTGGGTCGTCCCGCCTTTGCCGGGCGTGACGCCGCCGACCATCTTCGTGCCGTAGGCGACGGCCTGTTCGGAGTGGAAGGTCCCCTGGGCGCCGGTGATGCCCTGGCAGATGACCTTGGTGTGTGAGCCGATGAGGATGGACATTACTTGGCGCCTCGCACGGCGGCGACGATCTTCTCCGCGCCGTCCGACAGATCATTGGCGGCGATGACGTTCAGGCCGCTTTCGTTGATGATTTTCTTGCCCAGCTCGACGTTGGTGCCTTCGAGACGGACGACCAGCGGAACCTTCAGCCCGACTTCCTTCACCGCGGCCACCACGCCCTCGGCGATGATGTCGCAGCGCATGATGCCGCCGAAGATGTTGACCAGGATGCCTTTGACGGCCGGGTCGGCGGTGATGATCTTGAAGGCCGCGATGACCTTCTCCTTGCTGGCGCCGCCGCCGACATCGAGGAAGTTGGCCGGCTCGGCGCCGTACAGCTTGATGATGTCCATGGTCGCCATGGCCAGGCCCGCGCCGTTGACCATGCAGCCGATCTCGCCGTCGAGGGCGATGTAGGCGAGGTCATGCTTGCTGGCTTCGATCTCCTTGGAGTCTTCCTCGGTCTCGTCGCGCAGCGCCTTGATGTCCGGGTGGCGGTAAAGGCTGTTGCCGTCGAACGAGACCTTGGCGTCGAGGACGCGCAGGTGATCGTCGGCGGTGACGATGAGGGGATTCACCTCCAGCATCGCCATGTCCTTGGCCAGGAACGCCGTGTAGAGCTGGGTCAGCAGCGAGGCCGCTTCCTTGGCCAGTCCGCCGGTCAGGCCGAGCGCCTTGGCCAGCGCGCGCTGGTGGGTCGGCCAGACGCCGGTGGCGGGGTCGATGGAGAAGGTGTGGATCTTCTCCGGAGTGTCGTGGGCGACCTCCTCGATATCCATGCCGCCCTCGGTCGAGGCAACGACCGAGACCATGCTCGTCTGCCGGTCGACCAGCAGCGACAGGTAGAATTCCTTGGCGATGGCCGCGCCTTCCTCGATGTAGAGGCGGTTGACCTGCTTGCCCTTGGGGCCCGTCTGATGGGTCACCAGCACGCGGCCGAGCATCTCCTCGGCGTTGCTGCGGACTTCCGCGACCGACTTGACGACGCGCACGCCGCCCTTGGCGTCGGGGCCGAGGCCCTCGAAGCGGCCCTTGCCGCGGCCGCCGGCGTGGATCTGGCTCTTCACGACGAAGACCGGCGTGCCGAGCGTTTCGGCGGCCTTCTGGGCTTCTTCGGGGGTGAAGGCGGCGAAGCCGCGCGGGACGGGGACGCCGAATTCGGCCAGGACGGCCTTGGCCTGATGTTCGTGGATATTCATCGCGCTATTGGGTCTCGCGGATGTCGTAAGGGAAGGCCCGCGGTCGCGGACCGGGCCGGGTTATGGCGCGGTCGGGCGACAGGTGCAACCCGATGGAGGCGATAGGAAAAAAGAACCCCGCCGGTCGCCCGACGGGGTTCAATGTTGCTTGTGCGAAGGCCGTGAAGGCCCAGCCTGCTAGTACTTCGCCGTCAGGCGCAGCGTGAAGGTCTTCGGCGCGCCGTAGTAGGCGGTGCGGATGCCGCCGACCGAGGAGAATTCCTGCGCGTCGGTCTTGTACAGTTCGTCGGAGATGTTCTGGCCGTAAAGGCCGGCGGTGTAGCGGCGGTCGCTGCTTTCCCAGACCGCGCGAGCGTCCCAGAGCCAGACGCCATCGTCCCACATGCCCGGGATCCGGGCCGCGCTGTTGGTCACCGTGTTGTCGATCGCGAGCGCCATCTCCGAGCGGTACCTGGCCTGCGCGCCCAGGACCAGCGAGCCGGATTCGCCGAGATCGAAGGTGTACTGCCCACCGTAGCGGGCGGTCCACTTCGGCGCGAAGGCCGGCTTCTGGAAGGCGCGGCTGCCGCCGGTGGCCGCGAAGCGGACGTCGTCGAAATCGTCATACTCCGCGTTGAGCAGACCGATCTGGGCGTCGAGCAGCAGGCCGGGAACCAGACGCGCGACGGCCTCGATCTCGGCGCCGGAGGTCTTCATGCTGCCGGCGTTGATCACCGTCAGTTCCGGACTCGGCAAGCCGGTGCCGGGATCGGTGACCGTGCCGGAGACCCGGGCCTGGAAATCGGTGTAATCGTTGGTGAAGACCGTCAGGTTCAGCAGGTAGCGACCGCCGTCCCAGGTCGTCTTGACGCCGCCCTCGATGCTTTCGACGGTTTCCGGCTCGTACGGCGCCTGTTCACCCGGATTGTTGGCCCGGCCGTTGAAGCCGCCGGACTTGAAGCCCTTCGAGCCGCGCAGATAGACGGTGACGTTGTCCGCCGGCTTCCAGCGGACATCGACCATCGGCGAAACGTCTTCCCAGCTCTCGGTCAGGCCCTTGAAGGCGAAGGCCGGATTGGCGGTGAACGCGGCGTTCGAGGAGAAGGTCGAGGTGGACCGCGAGTAGGTCTTTTCCTCGTCGGTGTACCGCAGCCCGCCGGTGACCTGCACGGTCTCGGTCAGGTCGTAGCTGACATTGACGTAGGCCGCCTTGCTGGTCGTCTCCAGGTCGTCGTCCACGGTGCGCAGGAAGGTGGCGTTGCCGAAGGCCGCGCCGAGGAAGCTGTCAGCATAGGCTTCCTGGTGCGAGTCGATCTGCTCGTTCAGCCAGTAGACGCCGCCGACGACGGTCCAGGGACCCTCGTCATAGGTCAGCTGGAACTCCTGGCTGGTCTGGTTCTGGTTCACGCCGACAAAGACGTCGCCGAGCTCCAGCTGGGTGGCGTCGATATCGATATAGTCGGCGGTTTCGAGGTTGCGGTAGGCGGTGATCGACTTCAGCGACAGGGCGTCGCTGATGTTCCAGGTCACCGTGCCGGCGAAGCCGTAGTGGGTGAGCTCGGTCGAGTTCGGCAGGCCCGTGGTCGTGCGGGTCTTGAAGTCATAGGCGGGCGGCGGATTGGTGATCGCCAGCAGCGGCACGCCCAGGATGGTCGTCAGGGTGCTGGTCGCCTGGCCCACGGTCATGGCCGCGTCGTCGCGGCTGTAGTCGGCCGACAGGTCGACGCGGATGTCGTCCGACGGCTTCCAGGTCGCCGCGGCGCGGAGGGCCCAGGTGTTCTTGTCGTTGTACTCTTGGCCCGAGACCGGATCCTCGACGAAGCCGTCGCGCTTGGACACCAGGCCGGCGACGCCGAGCGCGAGGGTCTCGCTGACCGGGCCGGAGACCGAGCCCTTCAGCTCCATCTGGTTGTAGCTGCCGTAGGCGGCCGAGATGCCGGCGCGGAACTCGTCGCCCGGCTTGCGGGTGACCACCTTCAGCGCGCCGCCGATGGTGTTCTTGCCGTACAGCGTGCCCTGCGGTCCACGCAGGACTTCGACGCGCTCCAGATCGAAGAGATCGAACTGCGTGCCGCGGATGCGGCTGTAGTAGACGTCGTCGACATAGACGCCGATGGCCGGGTCGAAGGTCTGCAGCGCGTCGGGCTGGCCGATGCCGCGGATGAAGATGTTGGTCGCGTTCGACGAGCCGCGACCCTGCGAGATGTTCACATTGGGAACCGCGCCCTGCAGGCCGGTGACGTCAGTCACCTGAAGCCGCTCGAGCGAGGCCTGGCTGAAGGCCGAGACAGCGCCCGGAACGTCCTGCAGGTTTTCTTCGGTGCGCCGTGCGGTGACCACGACCGCTTCGACTTCATTGCCCGTGGCGGGAACATCCTGCGCGATGGCGATAGTCGCGCAAGAACTCCACGCGGCGCCGGCCAGCAGAGCGGCCTTGAACATCGTCCTCATTGTCGTCCTCCCATGCGATCCCTTTGCCGGGATCGTCAAAGCTTCGAATTCACCGAAACGCGAATTGAGTGGAATCATCCGCCAAGCCGCGCGCGAGCGGAAGTGGCCGGGCCGCCCCGCCCCGCGATTTTTCACCATGTGATGAAATGGCGCCACACGGGCCTCATGACGGTCTCAGGCGCGCGCCTTGCGGATAACGGCCTCGAAGCCGGCCGCGCAGTAGGTGTAGAGCCGCTGGCGGACAGCCTCCAGGTCGCTGGACTGGCACAGGCCGTCGGAGAGCTGGTCGATTCGGCCTGTCTCGGCCACGGACAGGGTCATCGAGCCGGTGAGGAACTGGTAGCTCCAGTAGAGATCGGCCAGATCCGCCTCCGGCAGGGCGCGCTTTAGGGTGTCGATCAGCTGCCGCACCACCGGATCGAAGAACCGGTGCATGACCTCGCCGCCCCACGCCGGAGTCGTGTTGATCTGGGCCACGAGACCAAACCAGTTCTTCCAGCCCGTACCGCCCGTCAGGGCGCGTTCGACAAGCGGGTCGATGAAGGCGGCGATCACGCCCTCGGCGGTCATCGTCCCCGGATGGGCCGCCTCGTAGGCGGTCATCGCCCGGGCGCGCTCCTGATTGAGGATCTCGGCCCTGCGTAGCAGCACGGCGTCGAACAGTTCCCGTTTGGCGCCGAAGTAGTAGTGGATCAGCGCGGTGTCCACGCCGGCCTCGGACGCCACCTGGCGCGTGGTCACGCCATAGAAGCCGTGTCGCGAGAACAGCCCCTCGGCGGCATCGAGGATCGCCTGCTTCAGGTCGAGGCCCGTGCCCTTGGAGGGGCGTCCTCTGCCGGCGGAACGGGCGCGGGGCTTGGCTGCGGTCATCGCGCGTCCTGACGGGCGGTCGTTGGCGCCGCCCCTCTCCGGGATAGCGCCCCCGCCGCGCCGAAGGCAAGGCCGCCTCAGCTGAAGAACAGCGCCCACATCAGCCGGCCAGGCAGGAAGGTGAAGGCGCCCGCCACCAGCGAGCCGCCGACGAACATGCCGGTCATGGCCTGTCTATGGACGCTGACCCGGTGTTTGCGGGCGGCGAAGACGGCGAGCGGAAGCGTCACCAGCACCCAGCCGCTGAGCAGATGGATCAGCGACCAGACGTCCCCGTTGAGCCCGACGATGAAGAGGGACGAGAAGGCCGTCGTCGCCATCAGGACCACCCAGGTCCAGCCGGCGGCGCGGTGGAAGGTCCGCCCCTTCCGCATCGAGAAGATCAGGCCGCCCACGGCGACCGTGCCCAAAGCGGCCAGGATGTGCAGCTGCAGGATCATCGGCTGGGCGGCGAACAGCTCCAGGTCCGGGCCGTGAAAGCGACCGGCCTCGACGGCGGCCCGCATCCGGGGCCCGTAGAGGATGACCGCGGCGACGGCGGCGGCGGCGACCAGGACCCAGCCGGCGACGCGGCCGGACGGCAGGATGCGGGAAGTTTGCGCGGTCATGGGCTCAGGCTCCGACAAAGACGCCGTGGAACGTCACCGGCAGCGCCACATCGGCCGCCCAGCTGACAAGGGGACCGGCCGCCACGCGACCGGCGTCGAACAGATGCAGCTCGGTGCGGCGAGCCGACAGGTTGATGGTCGTGCCGACCAGCCACCCGTCGAACTCGACGGCGCCGCCGGGGCGCGGGACGAAGACCATCTCCTCGACGATGTGACCTGGACCAAAGTCGTGGATCTCGCTTTTCCCGGACGTCCAGTCGGTCACCGCGACCGCCTGCATCAGCGGGTGGCTGTCCGCCCCGCGCGTCAGATGGACGGTGCGGCGGCGGCGCCTGCCCGCGAACCGCGGGTCGGTGCGGGGAAATTCGCCGGTCAAGCCGGTCCGGACAACGTCGGCCGAGCCGTTGGGCCGCAGCGACACCAGCGCCATGGCCGAATCGGCGGCGCCGATGTCCCGGCCGACGATCAGGGCGGCGGCGCCTTCGATGGCGAACGCGGGATCCTTGTCGATCGCGGCGTCGAAGCGGATCGTTCCGTCCGCCTCCTCCCAGGCGTCCCCGAGATGGAAGAAGAAGAATGGCGGCGCCTCGAAAATCCGGCGGCGGCTGAAGTCGGCCTTGTCGACGACGAGGATCTGCGTGCCAAGGTCTGGCCGCCAGCTGAGGCTGTCCATGTAGGGCATCGCGAAGCGGTCCTGGATCCAGGGCTGCAGCACGATGACCAGATGCCGCTCGGTGGCGGTGAAATCGTGGATGTAGCTGGCGCGGGGCAGCGCGATCGGATCGGCCGCCTCCAGGGATCCGTCAGGGGCCAGGCGCCAGACGATCGCCTTCTGTCCGAAGACGCCGAGGTTCCAGACCCGGCCGCCGGGCTCGACCCTCGGGTGGGCCAGGAACGGCATGTGCGCCAGATCGGGGCGAAGGGTCTTGAAGCCCCGGCTCTCCAGCGTCACCGGGTCGAAGGCCATGGGCGAGCCGGTCTCCCACAGAGCCCACATCTCGCCGCCGGCGGCCATGACCGAGATGTGGGCGGCATTGACGTCGTCATTGTTCGCGCCGCGGCCGCCCTTGCGATGCGGGGTGCCGAAGCCGGCGGTGACGACGCCGTTCGCCGCCGTGTCGGCGCGACGCTTGGGCGTATCGAGGAAGCGGGCTGTCAGGCTGGCCTGGTCCTCGTCGATCCTGAACGCCCGGACCATGCCGTCGCCGTCGAACCAGTGCATGGCCGAGCCGCCGGGGCGGTGGAACTTTGCCGGCCCGTTGCGGAACAGGGTCCCGGACAGGCCGGCGGGCGCGCGGCCGTGCAGGCGCGAAAGCGCCCGGCGGGGGAGGTCGGCCTCGACGTCGGCGACTCCCAGCGTCCAGTCACCCGCGCTGGCCGCAGCGGCGTGCAGGACGTCGGGCCCGAGGGCCGCGGCGGCGAGGCCGGCGGCGGCGCTCGAGAGAAGGGAACGGCGGTTCATGGTGTCGGCTCCGGCGATCAGGCGGGTCAGTCGATGGTGATGACGGCGGTCGTGTCGCCGGCGACCTCGAAGGCCGCGTCGCTCCAGGTCGACGGCCCGAAGGCGCCGCGAGCGTTGTTGGAGAAGGCGAATGGTTCGGTCGGAATGCCGAAGGGGTTGGCGCCCATCTGTCCGTCGCCGTCGACGTCGTGGAAGGCCCGGATCGCGTAGCGCCCCGGCGCCAGGCCGGTGACTGTGGTCGAGACGCTGCCGCCGGCGACGGGCAGGGCGAACATCGCCGCCGGCGCGCCGCCCTTGCCGCCGTAGGCCGCCTCGCTGGCGAACAGCTGGCCGCGGATCTCTCCGGAGTCCCGGGTGATTCCCTCGAAGGTGATCGTGAGGGTGGCGGGCGTTGGGGCCGGCTCGGCGGCCAGGGCGGCGCCCGGCGGCAGCGCCGCGAGTATGACGCCCTGCAGGGTCACGATTGACAGGAGGAGAGCGGCGGTCTTCATCCGGGAAGAGGTCATCTGGGTCAGCCTGTGCTGGCGTGTTGTCGATGACGAAAGGCTTAGGGGCCGGGACCTGGACAGGCAGTCGCCGATACGCGGGAAGACCGGCGCCGTTCGCGAAACGACGGGCGGCGCCGTTCACGCATCGTGGATCGCCACGGTGATTGCTTCACGCCATACGCGGGGCCTGCTCATCGCGGCCGGCGCCGGGGTTTTCCTGGCGCTGTCCGGCGCCTTCGGAACAGGCGGGGCGCCCCTTCCCGGCCGGCTGTTCTACTGGGTCACCGTCATGCTCATCGGCGGGCTGGCCGGCTTCGTCGTCTCAGAGCTGGTCGATCGCGGCGGCTGGTTCGACGACCGCCCGGCGCTACAGGGCGGGGTGATCGTGGTGGCGCTCACCATACCGTTGACCCTGATCATCTGGGCGGTAACGAACCTCTTCTTCGACCGCGAGCCACGGCCGGAACACCTGCCCTACTTCGTGGGGCCCGTGTTCGTGATCACCTGCGTGATCACGGCGCTGAACTACTTCACCCAGCGCGCGCCCGCCGAAACCCATGCCGCGCCGGCCGGCGAGGCCCCGCCCCGGTTCCTCGAACGCCTGCCGCCCAAACTCCGGGACGCCCGGATCCATGCCGTCGAGGCGGAGGACCACTACCTGCGCCTGCACACCAGCAAGGGCCAGGATCTGATCCTGATGCGTCTGTCAGACGCCGTCGTCGAGCTGGAGGGCCTGGAGGGCGCCCGGGTGCACCGCTCCTGGTGGGTCGCCCGCGACGCCGTAACCGACGCCCGCCGCGGCGACGGCAAGGCCACCCTGTTCCTGGAGAACGGCGTGGAGGCCCCGGTCAGCCGCGCCTACGCCAAGGCCCTGAGAGAAGCCGGCTGGTTCTGAGACCCTTTTTGCGGTTTTGCGCAGCCGGAAGGATCCAGATGACGCCGCCGCGCGTTTACAGGTGATGAGACACGTTTTCCTAGGCCTCATCCTTGCTGTTCTGACTGTCGGGACTCCCGCCATGGCAACCGAAGAGCCGCCGTTCAAGGTCGCCGTTCGGGAAGGCGAATTCGAGATTCGGGACTATCCGACGCTCATCGCGGCCGAGGTCAGGGTCGGCGGCGATCGTGACGAGGCCTCCAGCGCGGGGTTCCGGCTGCTCGCGGGCTATATCTTCGGCGGCAACACCCGTCAGCAGAGCATCGCCATGACGGCTCCGGTCGTTCAGGAACGGGCGAAGGGCGAGACCATCGCCATGACCGCGCCCGTAACCCAGTCCGGGAGCGACGGCGCCTGGCTCGTACGCTTCGTCATGCCGTCGGAGTACACGCTCAAGACCTTGCCGACGCCGAACGACCCGCGGGTCCGCCTCCTGGAGATCCCGCCGCAGCGCTTCGCTGTCGTGCGCTTCTCGGGCCTGGCCTCGCCGGCCGAGGTCGAGCGCCAAACGACGGCGCTGCGCGCCTTCATGGCCCGCCGCAAGCTGGCCAGCGCCGGCTCCTCGTCCCTGGCGCGTTACGATCCCCCCTGGACGCTGTGGTTCATGCGTCGCAACGAAGTCTGGATTCCGGTCTCACCCGGCCCGGCGGCGAGCGCGCGTTAGACTTGGCCTGCGATGGGCCCCGGGTTTAAAGACATCATGCGGACGGCCCCGCAGAACTGTCCCGCCAACCGCCCGGGACGGGCGGCCGGCGTCTTGCGAATGGAGAGCCGGTGAGCAAGCCCCAGACCCCCGATGAGCCCGTCTCGGAGAAGATCCGTGTTCGACTGAAGGCCTCCCGGAAGCGCTTCCATGCGAACGACAACATCTCCGCCTTCCTGGAGCCCGGCGATCTCGAGGCGCTCCTCGCCGAGGTGGAGGGCAAGTTCACGGGCGTGCTGGAAAGCCTGGTGATCGACACCGAGAGCGATCACAACACCCGGGAAACGGCGCGGCGCGTGGCCAAGATGTATCTGACCGAGGTGTTCCGGGGCCGCTACGCCAGCCCGCCTCCGGTCACGGAGTTTCCGAACGCCGAGGCGTTGAACGAGCTGATGATCGTGGGCCCGATCACGATCCGCAGCGCCTGCAGCCACCACTTCTGTCCGATCATGGGAAAGCTCTGGGTCGGTCTGATGCCCAACGAGCACTCCAACCTGATCGGCCTGTCGAAATACTCCCGCCTCGCCGAATGGGTGATGTCACGCCCCCAGATCCAGGAGGAGGCCATCACCCAGATGGCCGATCTTCTGATGGAGAAGGTCCGGCCCGACGGCCTGGCCGTTGTCATGGAAGCCGATCACTTCTGCATGCACTGGCGCGGCGTGAAGGATAACGACACCATGATGATCAACAGCGTGATGCGGGGCTCGTTCCTCAAGGATCACCACCTGCGCAGCGAGTTCCTCTCGCTGCTGAAGCACCGGAGCTGATGATGCTGGTTCGCTGCCTTTACGCCAGCCGTCCTGTCGCCGCCCTGCAAGGGGCCGCCCTCGACACCATCCTCGAGCAGTCGCGCAAGAACAACCCGGCGCTGGGCATCACAGGTCTGCTGTGCGTCTCGGACGACCTGTTCCTCCAGGTCATCGAGGGCGGACGCGACGAGGTCTGCGACCTCTTCAACGCCATAGTCCGGGACGACCGTCACCAGCAGGTGCGGCTGCTCGCCTACGAGGAGATCACGGAGCGAAGGTTCGGCAACTGGACGATGGGCCATGTGAGCATCAACAAGCTCAACCCCGGCCTGCTGCTGAAGTACTTCAGGCGGGTCGAGCTCAATCCCTTCGAATGCTCCGGCGCGGCGACCATGGCCCTGCTGGGGGAACTGGTGGCGACCGCCTCGATCCTCAACCGCCCGGAGTAGGGTCCGGGCTGTCGTTTCCGGCCGCCATTTTCAACCCCAGATGGACGTCGCCTTGACGGCTGCGGAGCCGTGCCAACTTACTCATATTCCGGGGATTTGGTGGTTGAGGCCCCCTCATCGCCGTCGGAGGAGTAGGGTGTCGAACGATGGGCCTGAATCCGAGCCTTTGCTCGCCTACGGACGCCTTCTGTCGCGACCTGTCACAAGCTTCATTTTGGACGAAGTCGCCGCATAACGGCGCGCTGTAACGGCGATCTCCTGATGGCGCTCGTCGAGCTTGCGCTGATCCAGGCGACCCGGCCGACCGATGAGACGGGGCCCAAGGCCCAGCGCGCGGTGAGCGCCCGGGCCATCGGGCTGTCGCTTGGGCTGTCCTATGAGACCTGCCGCCGCAAGGTGCTCGAGCTTGAGGGCACAGGGCGTTGCGTGAGGGTCAGCGCCAGCCGGCTTCGGATGTCGCCGGACTATCTGGACTCGCCGGCCTATCTCGCGGACTGCGAAGACAAGTGGCGAAACCTGCGCGGCTGTTTTGTCGAACTCCGGGAGACCGGATTCGATCTGAACATGTTCAGCAGCATCTCGCCGCAGAACGCTGTCGTAGCGCCGTCCCGGTCCATGGCCATCAACGCCCTGATTGATGACTATCTGCTGCGGATGCAGGAGGCCCGGATCGCCGACGAGGAAGAGGCCTTCAACAGCCTGGTGAACTCGGCGGTCAGCAACATGAACGGCGACCCTCTCCGGTTCGACCGTGACCTCAACTGGAAGTATGCGGCCGTGGACGCGGCGCCTCCCGATTCAGCCCGCCGGCCCGTGACCATCGCCGCGGTGGCCCGGCGCGTGAGGATCAGCGAGGACGTCATCCGCGGACGAATGAACATGTATGTCCAGCGGGGATGGATCCGCCGTGTTCGCGGCGGCTACCTGCACGTGATGGACAAGCAGTTGACGCCCGAGGCCCACAAGTCCCGCAACACGATGAACCTGAGGTTCTTTCAGCTTGTGAAGGCGTTGCGGCTGTTGGGGGTCGATCCGCAGACCGTCACCGCGGACTGATAGAGGCCGGCGGAAGGGGTGCGACGGCGGCCGGACGCCGAACCACCCGGCGCTTCGGCGCCTTTGGCCCGGAGATTGGCGCACCCGACACGATTCGAACGTGTGACCTTTGCCTTCGGAGGGCAACGCTCTATCCAGCTGAGCTACGGGTGCGGATCGCTGGCGGAGGCGGGTGTTTAGCCGAAGTCTCGGTGCAACGCTACCCCGCCGCCGGCGCGATTCGACGGGCGTCGAACCGGGCCGCCGGGATCAGGTCATCCTGAACCGGATCGGCACCGACTTGGGCCCGCAGACGAAGCTGGCCTCCATGCGGCGCGGGGTCCCGTCGAGCTCGACGCTTTCAAGGCGGGGGAGCAGCTCCTCCCAGAGGACCCGCATCTCCATCCGCGCCAGGTGCTGGCCGAGGCAGACGTGGGCGCCGTAGCCGAAGGCGACGTGCTTGTTGGGCGTGCGCTCGATGTCGAAGCGATAGGGGTCGGTGAAGACCGTCTCGTCGCGGTTGCCGGACGGATAGCTGAGCATCAGCCAGTCTCCCTTGGCGATCTTGCGGCCGGCCAGTTCGGTGTCGGCCGTGGCGGTGCGCATGAAGTGCTTCACCGGCGTCTCCCAGCGGATCGATTCCTCGATCAGGCCGGGGATCAGGGCGAGGTTGTCCTTCACCTTTCGGAACTGGTCCGGGTTCTCCGCCAGCGCCCACAGGGCGCCCGATGTGGTGTTGGAGGTGGTGTCGTGGCCGGCGGTGGCGGCGATGATGTAGTAGCTCATCGCCTCCAGGTGGCCGAGCGGCTTGCCCTCGATCTGGCCGTTGGCGATGACGCTGGCCAGATCCTGACGCGGGTTGGCGCGGCGGTCCTCGGTCATGGCGTTGAAGTAGGTCATGAAATCCATGACCGTGGCCTGGATGTTGGCGACGCCGGTATCGATGTCGGTGACGGCGCCGCCCCGGTTCAGCTCCGGGTCGGCGCTGCCGAACAGCTCCTGGGTCAGCTTGAGCATGCGCGGCTCGTCGATTTCCGGAACGCCGAGGACCTCCATGATCACGTGCAGCGGATAGAGGAAGGCGACATCCTTGGCGAAATCGCACCGGTCGCCTTTGGCCGCCATACGGTCGACGAAGCCGCGCGAGATCTCGCGGATCCGGGCCGCGAGGCCGCGGATATTCTGCGGCAGGAACCAGGCCTGGGTCAGGCGCCGGTAGTTCATGTGGTCGGGGTTGTCCATCTGGACCAGGGAGCGGACCAGGTGGGGCGAGCCGCCGGTCATCTCGCGCACCCGCCTGTCGACCTCCACCGGCGTGACCACCGTGGCGCGGTCGCCGTTGTGGAACAGGTCGTTCTGCTTCTCGACCTCCTGGATGTCGGCGAAGCGCGTCACCACCCAGAACGGATCAAAGCCGTCGGGCTGGGCCTGCTCGAGCGGCGCGTTGGCGCGCAGCCAGCGGAAGGCGTCATCGATCCGGTTCCAGTCAGCGTAGGCCTTCGGGTCGATGATGGTGTTGGCGACGTCCTGCGGGATCATGCTGGCGCTCCTTGCGTCTTCCCCTGGCGGCTCTCTGGGGGCAGCCTCGAAAGGAGACTAGCATTCAGTTGCTATACGGCCAACAAATAAATTAGGACCTCGTCATGCCCGACCGTGACCAGACCGTGACGAACCGGCGCTCGCAGGCCCAGCGCCGCGACGAGTCCGAACGTCGCCTGCTGCGCGCGGCGACGGACGTGATCGTCGAGCAGGGCGTGCGCGCCGCGACCTTCGAGGCGATCGGCGCCCGGGCGGGGTACAGCCGCGGCCTCGCCACCCAGAAGTTCGGCTCCAAGCAGGGCATGACCGAGGCGCTCATCGCCCATCTGCACGAGCGGCAGGCCGAGGCGCTGGACGCCGCCGGCATCGACGCCGCGCCGGGGCTCGAGGCGCTGCTGGGCTATGTCGACCACTATCTGCGCCAGCTGCGGCATGAGGCCGAGGGCCGGGCCTATTTCATGCTGCTGGCTGACGCGGTGTCGGACCTGTCTGCGTTGCGAACAGCTTTCGCCGCCTCGCACGAGCGGGTCGAGCGGCTGCTGGAAGGCATCGTCATCCGCGGCCAGGACGAGGGCGCGATCCGCGCGGACCTGGACCCGGACGCCGCCGCCCTGATGGTCGGCAGCCTGCTGCTGGGCCTGTCGGTGCAGTGCCTGGTCGATCCGGACATGGACCTCGACCCCATCCGCGAAACCAGCCTGGCGACCCTGCGCCTCAGCTTCGCCGCCCATCCGCATCCGGAGACCCGCCCATGACCACGGAAGACGCCTTCAAGACCTGGCAGTGCCGGACCTGCGGCTATCTCTATGGCGAGGCCGAGGGCGATCCGGGCGAGGGCCTGGCGCCGGGCACCCGCTGGGCGGACATCCCGGCCGACTGGGTCTGCCCGCTGTGCGGCACGCCCAAGTCGGATTTCGACATGATCGAGCTGTAGCCAGCCCACTTCGCGTAGCGTAGCTGTCCCTCGACACCCTTCGATGTTGTTGAGGGACAGCTACGGGCTATCGCCCGAAGCCGTCCCAGCCCATCCGCCTCAGTCCTTCGTCGGGCTGACCCCGCCGGGCGCCTCGTAGGTCAGGGCGAGGAAGACGTCCTCCAGGTCGGGGTCCTCGGTGGCGATGTCCTTGATGCTCAGGCCGCTGGCCTTCACCGCCGCCAGCACCTGTTCGACGCTGGACTGTCCGGTCCTGTAGGTCACGGCGAAGGAGCCGCCGCCGCGCATTCGGGTCTCGAAGCCGGTCAGGTCGGGCGCGACCGTCACCGGCTGGTCCGGCGTGACCACGACGTTTCGGGTGTCCAGGCGCTTGAGCAGGGTCGCGGTCGGCTCGCAGGCCGCCACCTCGCCGCGATTGATGATGGCGATCTGGTCGCAGAGCTCCTGCGCCTCCTCCAGGTAGTGGGTGGTCAGGACGATGGTCACGCCCATCTGGTTGAGCCCCACGACATAGTTCCACAGCTGGCGGCGCAGCTCGACATCGACCCCGGCGGTCGGCTCGTCGAGGATCAGCACCGGCGGCTGGTGGACCATGGCCTTGGCCACCATCAGCCGGCGTTTCATGCCCCCCGAGAGCATGCGGACATAGGCGCCGGCCTTGTCCGAAAGGCCCAGCGCGGCCAGCAGTTCATCGGTGCGGCGCTCGGATTTCGGCACGCCGTACATGCCGGCCTGGACCTCGAGCGATTCGCGCGGCGTGAAGAAGACGTCGGCGGCCAGCTCCTGCGGCACCACCCCGATGGCGGCGCGGGCGTCGCGCGAGCGCTCGTCGATGTCGCGGCCCCAGATCCGCACCGTGCCCGAGGTCTTTCGGGTCAAGCCAGCCAGAATGTTGATAAACGTCGACTTTCCAGCCCCGTTCGGCCCAAGCAGGCCGAAGATGGAGCCCCGGGGGATCTTCAGGTCGATCCCGTTGAGCGCCTGCTTCGGCGGCGTGGTCTTGGTGCCGGCGTAGGTCTTGTAGAGGCCTTCGGCCTCGATCGCGTAGTCGGGAAGCTGCATGGGAACCCGGGGTCGTTGACGCCAAAGCGGCGCGTCGCATAGGTATGCCTCGCGCGCCGTCCAGCCAAGGGCGGCCTGACGCTTTGCACGGAAGACCCTCGATGGCCCGCAAGCCCAAGGCGACGACCCCCGCCGCGACCCCGCTGCCCCAGGCGGCGCAGTTTCCCGCGCCGGAGACGGTGACGGTCCGCTCGCACCGCATCGCCTGCGAAGGCGTCGGCGGCGCGCTCGGCCATCCGCGCGTCTGGCTGGAGATGGGCGAGGCCGGCTGGGTCGACTGCCCCTACTGCGACCGCCGCTTCGTGGCCGCGACCGCTCCGGGCGACGAGGACGAACGCCTGGCGCCGGGCGTGTTCGAGGGCTCGGCGGGGCATTGAGGTCCGCTTTCCGCGACCCTCGGGGCTGACGCTCGTCGCGCGTGGACCTATGGTCGGCGGATGAGCAACGCCGCTGCCTTCAACGCCCTGCACGCCTCGGGCCTGCTGATCCTTCCCAACGCCTGGGACGCCGGCTCCGCCCGGGTCATCGAAACGCTGGGCGCGCGGGCCGTCGCCACCTCGAGCGCGGCGGTCTGCTGGGCGCACGGCTATGCCGACGGCCACCACCTGCCGGTCGACTTCCTGATCACCACGGTGCGCGAGATCACGCGGGTGGTGTCGATCCCGGTGACCTGCGACTTCGAGGGCGGCTACGCCGACGATCCAGCAACGGTCGCCGAGAACATCGCCAGGGTCATCGACGCCGGCGCGGTCGGGATCAACATCGAGGACGGGAACGCGCCGCCGGAACTGCTGGCGCGCAAGATCGCCGCCGTACGCGAGGCCTCGGCCAGGGCGGGCGTGAACCTGTTCGTCAACGCCCGAACGGACGTCTTGCTCAAGGGTCTGGCCGAGGGCGAGGCGGCGGTCGCCGAGGCCTTGCGCCGCGGGGCGCTGTATCGCGAGGCCGGGGCGAGCGGCCTGTTCGTCCCCAATGTCGTCGCGGACGAACACATCGCCGCCATCGCCGGCGAATGCGGTCTGCCGTTGAACGTCATGGCGCGGCCGGGACTGCCGGCGGCGGCGGCGCTGGAGGCGCTGGGCGCCCGGCGGCTGTCCTCGGCGACGGGCCTGGCCCGCGCTGCGCTGGCGGCGCTGAAGACGGCGACGACGGCCTTCCTGGAGACCGGCGACTCGGACGCGCTCAGCGCGGCGGGCGGCCCGCCGAGCGACTACAACAAGCTGTTTCTGTAGGGCTCAACCTCACCCTCATGGCCCGGCTCGTCCGGGCCACCCATGCGTGGTGTGCAGGCCGCAATACGCGCGGCCGATCCGGCGCCCGCCCTCCCGGCTGCCCGTGTCCATGGGTGGCCCGAACAAGCCGGGCCATGACGGCTGATGGATGACGAGAGGGGGAGGCGTCAGACGCCCCCGAACGGAACCACCCTGTTCTCCGCATCGTGGCCGATATCGGCGGCGCCCAGGAACGCGATTCCCGACCGCTCGCACCAGAAGCGGACGATCTCCTCCGCCGTCATGGCGAAATCGGCGGTCGGGTTCTCGTCGACGTAGCAGCGGCCAAGCCGGATGCCCTTCACGCGGCGGATGGCCGGATTGCCGGTCAGATGGAACATCATCCGGTCGATGCGGTAGGCGTATTCTCCGACCTCCTCGAGCATCAGCACATGGCCGGTCAGGTCCGGCTCCAGCGGCGTGCCGAGGATCTGGCTGAGGATGGTCAGGTTGAAGGCCGCGACCTTCTCACCGGGGACGAGGCCGGGCTCCAGCGCGGCGGGGTCGCGGTCGACCAGCCAGGCCAGGGCCCGGGCCACGGCGGCCTCGCCGCCGGCGCGGCGGATGTCGTGCGGCAGCGGCCCGTGGGCGAGGTGCGGAAAGCCGGCCCGATAGAGCCCCGCCAGCAGCGCACCGCCGTCGCTATAGCCCATCCAGGCCTTGCGCCGCGCCGCCTCGCACAGCCCCGCCAGGATCGCCTCGGCCGGGCGGCAGGAGCCGTAGCCGCCGCGCGCGAACCAGACCGCGTCGATGCCGGGATCATTGGCGATACGCAGGACGCCCTGCGCCCGCTCGGCGTCGGTTCCGGCGAAATGGCCGTGGCGGGCGAAGCACTGGGGATCGAACACCAGCTCGACCCGGTCGCCATAGTGCGCCCTGGCGAAAGCCGTCACTTCATCGGGCACGGCGGGGTCGATGAAGGACGAGGGCGCGACCACGCCGATCCTGACCCGCTCGCCCATCCCCGTCCGCGTCCTTCCGGCCGTTTGCCGCCCTGCCCGCGACCGTATATTGCCCGGGGATGCTTCGCGACAGACCGTACTTCTTTTCCGGCATCGGCGGCAGCGGCATGCTGCCGCTGGCCCTCATCGTCCAGGCCATGGGCGTGCGCGTGGAGGGCTCGGACCGGGCGCTCGACAAGGGCCTGACCGGGGCGAAGTTCCAGTTCCTGACGGATCTCGACATCGGCCTGCACCCGCAGGACGGCAGCGGCGTGGTCAGCGCCGACCAGGTGATCGTGGCCAGCGCGGCGGTCGAGGACACCGTGCCGGACATGGTCCGCGCCCGCGAACTCGGCGCCACGATCCTGCGCCGGCCGGAGTTGCTCGCCGACCTGTTCAACGGCGCCCTGCGCTCGGTCGGCGTCGCCGGAACCAGCGGCAAGTCGACGACCACGGCGATGATCGCCTGGATCCTGCACAGCCTCGGCCAGGACCCGACGGTCATGAACGGCGCGGTGATGAAGAACTTCGTCACTGACGACATCCCCTTCGCCAGCGCCCTGGTCGGCGGCGGCGACCTGTTCGTCAGCGAGGTCGACGAGAGCGACGGGTCCATCGCCCGCTATGACGCCACGGTGGCGGTGATCAACAACATCTCCGAGGACCACAAGTCGATGGCCGAGCTGCGGACCCTGTTCGCCGGCTTCGCCGATCGCGCCCATCGCGTGGTGCTGAACCTCGACAACGAGGAGACGGCGCTGCTGGCCAGCAAGGCGCGGCCGGACCGGCTGGTGACCTGGAGCCTCTCGGACCTGGGCGCCGACCTGGAAGCCTCGGACATCGTCCCCGCCCCCGAGTCGATCGCCTTCCGCCTGACCGGTCGGGACGGGCTCGAGGTCGCCGTGGCGCTCGGCGTGCCGGGCCGCCACAACGTCGCCAACGCCATGGCGGCGCTCGGGGCGGCCAAGGCGCTCGGTCTGGACGTGGCGAAAGCGGCGGCGGCGCTGGCCGGCTACAGCGGCGTCAAGCGGCGGATGGAAATCGTCGGCCGCCAGGGCGGCGTCACCGTCATCGACGACTTCGCCCATAACCCCGACAAGATCGCCGCCACGCTGGAGGCGCTGCACGCCTTTCCGGGCCGGCTTCTGGTGATGTTCCAGCCGCATGGCTTCGGGCCCCTGCGGAAGATGCGCCGCGAGTTCGTGGACAGCTTCGCCTCAGGCCTCACCCCCGACGACCTGCTGCTGATGCCGCCGCCGGTCTACCATGGCGGCACCACGACAATGGACGTGACGAGCGGCGACATCGCCGCCGACATCATCGCCGCCGGGCGCGGCGCCGAGGCGCTCGACAGTCGTGAAGCCTGCGGCGACCGGCTCGTCGAACTGGCCCGCCCGGGCGACCGCGTCGTGATCATGGGCGCCCGCGACGACACCCTGTCGATCTTCGCGGCGGACGTGCTGGCGAGGCTGCCGGGCTGACGCGATCCCCTGCTGACCCGGCGCGAGTCAGCCACTATCCTGCCTGCATGACCGACACCGACGCGCCGCCCGCCGATCATCGCCCGCCGAGCCAGGGCGGCCCAGCCCTGCGGCTGTATCTGATCGACGCCTCGGCCTACATCTTCCGGGCCTATCACGCGCTGCCGCCGCTGACGCGCAAGTCCGACGGGCTGCCGGTCGGCGCGGTGCAGGGGTACTGCAACATGCTGTGGAAGCTGCTGCGGGACATGAAGGGCGCCGATGGCCCGACCCACCTGGCGGCCATCTTCGACCATTCGGAGAAGACGTTCCGCAACGCCCTGTACGACCAGTACAAGGCCCACCGCCCGCCCGCGCCCGAGGATCTGGTCCCGCAGTTCCAGCTGGTGCGCGATGCGACCGCCGCCTTCGGCGTCCACTGTGTGGAACTGCCCGGCTACGAGGCCGACGATCTGATCGCCACCTACGCCTGCCGGGCGCGGGACGCCGGCGGCGAGGCGGTGATTGTCTCGTCCGACAAGGACCTGATGCAGCTGATCGGCGGCGGGGTCGTGATGTACGACCCGATGAAGGACCGGCGCCTGGAAGAGGACGCGGTCATGGAGAAGTTCGGGGTCACCCCGGACAAGATGGTCGACCTGCAGGCCCTGATCGGCGACAGCGTCGACAACGTCCCCGGCGCCCCGGGCATCGGCCCCAAGACCGCCGCGGCGCTGCTGGACGAGTACGGCGACCTCGACACGCTCCTGGCCCGGGCCGGCGAGATCAAGCAGCCGAAGCGCCGTGAGACCCTGATCGAGTTCCGCGACCAGATCCTGCTCAGCCGCGAGCTCGTCCGCCTGGCCTGCGACGCCCCGGCGCCGGAGCCCATAGAGGACTTCGCGGTCCGCGATCCCGACTCGTCCACCCTGTCGGCCTTCCTGGAGCTGATGGAGTTCCGCAGCCTTCAGCGCCGGGTCGGCGACGGCAGGCACGAGAATCACGACGGCCAGGCTTTCGCCTCGAAGATGCGCCCGGCCGTCCCGACCGCACCGGTCATCTCGCCCCGCTACGCGCCCCAGGCGGTGAACGCCGATGTGGCGGCACAGGCGTTCGATCACGACGCCTACCAGTGTATCCAGACCCTGGAGGCGCTCGACGCCTTCATCGCCCGCGCCACCGAGGCCGGGGTGGTCGGGTTCGACACCGAGACCGACGCCCTGTCGGCGACCCACGCGGGCCTGTGCGGCGTGTCGCTGGCCATCGGGCCCAACGACGCCTGCTACATCCCGCTGACCCATGAGCACACGCCGATGGAGGGCGCCGGCGGGCTCGACTTCGGCGACACGCCCGACACCCGCGAGCCGATCACGCAGCTGGACAAGCCCACGGTTCTGGCCCGGCTCAAGACCCTGCTGGAAGATCCGACGGTCCTGAAGGTCACCCAGAACGGCAAGTACGACATGGCCGTGATGGCGCGGCGCGGCATCCGCGTGGCGCCGATCGACGACACCATGCTGATCTCCTACGTCCTCGAAGGCGGCCTTCACGGCCACGGGATGGACGAGCTGGCGCGGCTGCACCTGGGCCATGATCCCATCCCGTTCAAGCAGGTGGCCGGGGTCGGCAAGGCGCAGAAGTCGTTCAAGCATGTCGAGCTGATCCCGGCGACCCGCTACGCCGCCGAGGACGCCGACGTGACGCTGCGGCTTTGGCGCATCCTCAAGCCGCGCCTGGCTCGCGAGGGTCTGCTCACCGTCTATGAGACCCTTGAGCGCGGCATGCCGGCGGTTCTCGCCGACATGGAGCTGGAGGGCATCCGCGTCGATCCCGACCGCCTGCGCCGGCTCAGCCACGAGTTCGGCATGAAGATGGTCGAGCTGGAGGCCACGGCCCACGAGCTGGCCGGCCGGCCCTTCAACCTGGGCAGTCCCAAGCAGATCGGCGACATCCTGTTCGGCGAGATGGCCCTGCCCGGCGGCAAAAAGACCGCCACCGGCCAGTGGGGCACCGACGCCAGCGTCCTCGAGGACCTGGCCCTGACCCATGACCTGCCCCGCACCCTGCTGGACTGGCGGCAGCTGTCGAAGCTGAAGGGCACCTACACCGACGCCCTGTCGGCCGCCGCCGACCCGGCGACCAACCGGATCCACACCTCCTACCAGCTGGCCGCCGCCACCACCGGGCGCCTCGCCTCGTCCGATCCGAACCTGCAGAACATTCCGGTCCGCAACGAGATCGGCCGCCAGATCCGTCAGGCCTTTGTCGCCGCGCCGGGCAACGTGCTGATCAGCGCCGATTACAGCCAGATCGAGCTGCGTCTGCTGGCCCACATCGGCGACATTCCGGAGCTGAAGCGCGCCTTCAAGGCCGGGCTGGACATCCATGCGGCCACCGCCTCGGAGATGTTCGGCGTCCCGGTCGAGGGCATGCCCGCCGAGACCCGCCGCCGGGCCAAGGCGATCAACTTCGGCATCGTCTACGGCATCAGCGCCTTCGGCCTGGCCAATCAGCTGGGCATCGACCAGGGTGAGGCCGGCGCCTACATCAAGACCTACTTCGAGCGCTTCCCGGGCATCCGCGACTACATGGACAGGACGCGGGCGGAAGTCCGCGAGGCCGGCTTCGTCTCGACCATATTCGGCCGTCGCATCCACATCCCCGCCATCCAGTCCAAGTCGGCGGCCGAGCGCCAGTTCGGCGAGCGCGCCGCCATCAACGCGCCCATCCAGGGCGCGGCGGCGGACATCATCCGGCGCGCCATGATGCGCATGCACGCCGCCCTCGCCGAGGCCGACCTCGCGGACGTGAAAATGCTGCTCCAGGTCCACGACGAACTGGTCTTCGAGGCGCCGCGGGACAAGGCGGAGGCGGCCATGGCCGTGATCCGTCCGGTGATGGAGAAGGCGGCGATCCCGGCGGTCGACCTGTCCGTCCCCCTGGTGGTCGAGGCCCGCGCCGCGGACAACTGGGACGAGGCGCACTGAGGAGCTCTGTGCCGCCTGGGACAGAATATCGCACCCGGCCTGGCTTTGATCCCCGTCAATTCGACCACGGACCGGTCCTGCGATTGATGTTGGACGCACCCGATCCGGGCGCCGTCCGGAGCAACATCCGTTGATAAAGTTCGAGCCTGCTGTCACCCGGACCGGAAGAGATGTGCGCCTGGCCGCGGTGCGACACGGCTGGGGCCATGTGTTGCGCTGCATCAACATGGCGGCCAGGTTGACTGATGGCGATGTCGTACGCGGCATCATCCTGCTCTCGATCATCCAGGCCAACACGGCGGCGCTACGGCTGTCGAAGGGAGACCATGACTACGACACGGGAAGCCATCTGCCCGACGACAGCCTGAGGACGCCGGTCAGCGTCTACGCCATCGCCAAGCAGCTGGCCCTTCCGTACGAAACGGTGCGCCGGCACGTTGCCCGGCTGATCGAGGAAGGACGCTGCGCGAGGGCGGGCCCCCGCGGCGGGATCATTGTCCCGGCCAGCGCCATTCTCGAGATGCAGCCAGAGGCCTTCCTGAAAGAGTCCCTGGAGTCGCTGCGCGACCTGATTGGCGAACTGGACCGCATCGGGGCGGTCCAGAACCAGATCTTCCATGACTCCGAGCGCTCTTCGATCATCGGCTGAAATCAAGACGTCGTATCGGATCTGACAGCGCAAGTATTCGCACTCTCGATATGGTGCGGTGCGATCCCGACTGGCCACGATTACAAGCCAGAATGTCGCACGTGCCCATTCTGGGCGCAAATTGACCGCTATCGTTAGATATCCCTAACGCGAGATTCACCTTCTCCGAAGGAGGATCTGCGTGAGGAGACCCCCCATGTCGAATGATCACGCGATACGCCAACGCCTGGACTTCATGCAGCTGGATGAAGCCGCCCGCGCCGATATCCGCGGCCTGCAGCCGGTCATCGCGAGGTCCATCCGACCCGCGCTGGACGCCTTCTACGCCCAGGTGCGCGCTTTCCCGGAAACGCGTGGCTTCTTCTCCAGCGAGTCTCACATCGACGCCGCCGCGGGCCGCCAGCAGCAGCACTGGGGGATCATCGGATCTGCCAGCTACGGCGAGGACTATGTCCGCGGCGTGCGCGCCATCGGCCAGGTCCACGCCCGGATCGGTCTGGAGCCGCGCTGGTACATCGGCGGATACGCCCTGCTGACCGAGCAGCTGGTCAAGGCGGTGGTCCGGGAGGATTGGCCGAAAGGCTTCACGGCGAAGAAAAGCGGCGGCGATGCGCTGGGCCGCAAGATCGCCAGTCTGATCAAGGCCGTCCTGCTGGACATGGATTTCGCCATCTCGATCTACATCGAGACCCTGGAGGAGCAGCGCAAGGCGGCGGAGGACATCCGGCTTGCCTCTGAAGCCCGACAGGCCCAGGCCGTCGAGGCCCTCGGCCGGGCGCTGGCGCGCCTGGCCGCCGGCGACCTGGCGACGCCGTTCAGCGAGGCGGTGTCGCCCGAGTTCCAGAAGCTGAAGGACGACTACAACGCTGCGGTAAACTCCCTGGCCGAAACCCTGCGCGCCGTCTCGCGGGCCTCGGACGGCATTCGCAGCGGGTCGGACGAGATTTCCCTGGCCTCCGACGACCTGTCCCGACGCACCGAACAGCAGGCCGCCAGCCTGGAGGAAACCGCCGCCGCGCTCGACGAACTGACCGCCGCGGTGCGCAAGGCGGCGGACGGCGCCGGCCAGGCCGCGAGCCTCGTCGGCACGGCTCGGGAGGAAGCCGAGCATTCCGGCCTGATCATGGACGACGCGGTCACAGCCATGGGCCAGATCGAGTCGTCCTCCGGCCAGATCGCCCAGATCATCGGCGTCATCGACGAGATCGCCTTCCAGACCAACCTTCTGGCGTTGAACGCCGGCGTCGAGGCGGCGCGCGCCGGGGACGCCGGGCGCGGCTTCGCGGTGGTGGCCTCCGAGGTGCGGGCCCTGGCCCAGCGTTCCGCCGAGGCGGCCAAGGAGATCAAGACCCTGATCTCCGCCAGCACCCAGCATGTCGGCCAGGGCGCAAGGCTGGTCGGCGAGACCGGCAGCGCGCTCAAGCGCATCGTCGAGCGCGTGGCCGAGATCAACAGCCTTGTCGCCGAGATCGCCGCCTCGTCCCAGGAGCAGGCCAACGGCCTCCACGAGGTCAATAACGCCGTCAATCACATGGACCAGGTCACCCAGCAGAACGCGGCCATGGTCGAGCAGTCGACCGCGGCGACCCATTCGCTGAAGGGGGAAACCGCCGAGCTGGGCCGGCTGGTCAGCCGCTTCCGGCTGGGCGGCGCCGAGGCGGCCCCGGAACGCGCCCCCGCCGCCCGCCAGCCCGCGACCTCGCCGGTCGTGGCTGAGGCCCGACGCCGGCTCCAGGCCCCCACGCCGATGACTCAGGGCGCAAACGCCCTGAAGGTCGAGCCCTCAAGCTGGGAAGAGTTCTGATCATGGACAGCCTGACCCGCCGCGGGTCTGACTGCGGGGAGTACATCGTCTTCAGGATCGCCGAGCAGTCCTTCTGCGTCGACATCATGACCGTGAGGGAGATCCGTGGCTGGTCCGCGGAGACGCGATTGCCGCAGTCGCCGGCCTACGTCCGGGGCGTCACCAACCTGCGCGGGGCCGTCCTGCCGATCATCGACGCGTCGATCCGGCTGGGCCTGCCATCGGCCGGCCCCTCGACGCGCAGCGTGACCATCGTCCTGCAGCATGAGGACCGCCTCGCCGGCCTGCTGGTCGACGAGGTGTCCGATATCGTCACCGTCGCGGCCGAAGAGATCCAGCCGACGCCGGACCTGGCCAGTACGGCGCAGGACGGCTTCGTATGCGGCCTGATCTCGATGAACGGCGACCTGATCAGCAAGGTCTCGGTCGAGCGTCTGCTGTTCGGAGCGGCGCCGGCGGCGGTGGCGACAGCGGCGGCCTGATTCAGGTTCTAGGCCGGCAGCAGGAGCACGTCCTGTATCGGCTTCTCCATGCCGGTCCCTTCAAGACGCGCCCCGGAAAAGTCGGTCGGCCGCGTCGCGCCGTCCTCCAGCTTCAGGGATCGCACGTCGGCGTTGGCGAACCGGGCGTGGGTCAGGTTTGCGCCCCGGAAGCTCGCGCCACGCAGATCCGCGCCCGAGAAATTGACGCCCCTCAGGTCAGCGCCGTCGAAACAGGCGGCCTGCAGCCGGGACTCGGAAAAGTCCATGTCGACGGCCAGCGCTTCACCGGCCGCGAGGCCGGGCAGGGTGCGATTGCGAAACACCGGCGCGGTCCTCAGGTCACGGCCCGAGACATCGGCAGGGCCGCCGTCGCGGGCGGGCGAGTGGATCCAGGCCTCGGCGCGATCGATCTCGGCGCGTTTGATTTCCGCCATCTCGTAGGCCTCGGGCGTGGGGTCCAGGACGCAGCCCTCGAGGGCCGCCGGAGGCAGATAAAGACGGTCGACCGCCACGCCGGTCAGGATCGCGCCCCGCATGCGCACCCCCTCCAGCCGGGCGCCCGTCAGGTTCACGCCACTGAGGTTCGCGTTGGTGAAGTTGGCGTTCTTGAGGTTAGCCGACCGCAGCGAGGCCCCGCGCAGACTGCAGTTGGTGAAGTCGACGCTATGGGCTACCGCCTCCGACATATCCGCGTCATTCAGCGACGCCCCCCGGGCGTCCACGGAGGAGCCCATCCAGCGCAGTCCGGTCAGCTCGTCGACCCGGCACAGGACGGCTGCCCGAAGGTCGGCCTCATCCAGCACCGCCGACGCCAGGACGGCCCCGCCAAGCTTCGCGCCCCGCAGGTCCGCCCGCCGAAGGATCGCCTGGCGAAGATCGGTCCGGGAGAGATTGGCGCAGTAGAAGCTGGTCCGTGACAGGTCGCTGCCGGCCAGGACGGCGTTCTCGAAGTTGGCGCCGGTGAAGTCTGCGTCGGCGAGCATCCGCTTTATGCAGACAGCGCCGCGAACCTCGATGAAACGGCCGATCGCCCGGGCGCCTCAACGACGGCCCGCAGTGAACGCCTCATGCCGCATGACCATGGCGGCGAAGTCCTTCGGCGTCAGGACCACGTTCTCGATCTTGAAGGCGGCTCTCAGCTGGGACATTCGGACAGTCGGCGGCATGGGTCAGGAGCGCCACCTTGCGCAGAAAAAGCTGGATCCATCGAAAACCCGGCCAGGGGTCATCTTCGCACGGAACGACCTGGTCGCGGACAGGGCGGCCTGTCCGGTCCGCGATCACGCCGGCCGCGAATCACGTCAGGGTCGGAACCGGCCTCGGGGAGGGGCCGCGCGGGAACCTCGCCCGACAGACGGCGTTTGTCCCGCGGCCGGGAAGGCTTGGAGGGCTTGCCGTGAAGGATATGCTGTACTGGAGCCTGGCGGTGCCGGCCACCGTGGTGGTCGCGCTGATCCTGCTCAGGCTCATGAAGGTCCCGTTCTAGACGGAACAGCGGTGAAGTATCCGCGTAGTCGTCCCCGCCACGCGCCGGTCACGACCGACCCTTTCGGGCGTCCGACGCGGACGGGCCCGTGCAATCATCGCCTGACGATATAGGTGCGAGTCCTTTCCACTTGTCGTGGTATGGTCTCCGCCATTGCGATCCGCCGGCATTTCTGTCGACCCGAATGCGAATTCCGGTCGGCGCGGATTGATCGACAGACCTGAGAACCGAAAGGACCGCACATGGTCGCCGCTACCCTGGACGGCGAAGCTGTCCTCGGGCTGGCCCTGGCGCTTGTCCAGTCGTCCACCGCGCCGGTGCTGCTGCTGGATGGCGACCTCAAGGTGATCGCCGCCAGCGGATCCTTCAGCCGCGCCTTCCGGATCGACCCGGCGGCCATCATCGGCCGGTCGGTCTTTTCGCTCGGCCAGGGCGAATGGGATGTGCCCCAGCTTCGCTCGCTGCTGACGGCGACGGTCTCGGGCGCGGCCGAGATCGAGGCCTATGAACTGGACCTCCAGGCGCCCGGCGAGCCGTTGCGCCGCCTCGTG
The DNA here is from genome assembly GCA_040383665.1 of Caulobacter sp. GTDB lineage: Bacteria > Pseudomonadota > Alphaproteobacteria > Caulobacterales > Caulobacteraceae > Caulobacter. The sequence continues at coordinate 7,042 of JBEIDC010000014.1, read as the reverse complement.
CTCAACGCCCGCAATCTCAGCTATGGCGCGCGCGCCGCCGTGCGGTTGATGCTGACCGTGGCGGATGTCACCGATGCGCGGGGCGCTGAGGCCCTCCGCGACCGGCTGGTCCAGGCGAAGGGCGTCCTGATGCAGGAGCTTCAGCATCGTGTGGCCAACAGTCTGCAGATCATCGCCAGCGTCATCCTGCACACGGCCCGCAAGACCCACTCCGACGAGACGCGCATGTACCTGACCGACGCCCACAACCGGGTGATGTCGGTGGCGGAGCTGCAACGGCAACTGTCCGAGACCTCGGTGGGCGATGTCGAGCTGCGCGCCTATTTCAACGCGCTGTGCGCCAGCATCAGCGCCTCGATGATCCGCGACCCCGGCCAGATCCTGCTGTCGGTCGATTCCGACGAAAGCCTCTCGACCGCCGACGTTTCGGTGAGCCTTGGCCTGATCGTCACCGAGCTGGTGATCAATTCGCTGAAACACGCCTTCCCGGACGGGGGGGCGGGCCGCATCGTCGTCCGCTATCGCTCGCAGGGCCCGGACTGGACGCTGTCGGTCACCGATAACGGCGTCGGCCTGCCCAGGGACCCCGCCGACGCCCCGCCCGGCCTGGGCACCAGCATCGTCCGGGCGCTGTCGCAGCAGCTGGCGGCCGACATCGCCGTGACCAGCGCTGGCCCCGGCATGGCCGTGTCGATCCGCCACCGGGAACCCGCGCCCGGCGAGGCGCGTCTGGAGCCCGCGCCGCTGGCGGTCTAGACGCACCGCCGGCCACCCATGGCCCGGCTGTCAGAACAGCGCCGTCAAGTTCAGCGACAGGTAGCGACTGTCCCCCGTCCGGGGCGCGTTCGGCGCGGCCTTGAGAAAATCCGCCTTCGACAGCCAGACCCCGGTCAACTCCAGCCGCAGGGCGGCGGGCAGGATCCACCAGCGCACGCGTCCATCGAGCTGGCGGCCGGCGAAATCGCCCGACCGCCCGGCGGCGTCGCGAACGCCGGTCGTCGAGAAGCTGTCCGTATCCGACGCCAGCCACAGCAGACGGCCGGCGAGGAACAGGTCGACCCGCGCATTCGGCGAGGCCTCGATCCGCAGACCCGGCGTCAGGATGTTGGCGCGACCGACCGCGTTGTAGAGTCCGGAGGGCGCGAGTTCGGCGCGGCGCATGCCGAACAGGGTGTCGAAGCGGCCGAACGCCGGGTCGCCGTCGTCGCCGCTCGCATAGTCCAACTCGGCCGAAAGCCGGGGTGACCATGCGCTGTCCAGGCTGACTCCAGCCTCGGCATGAACAAAGCCCGCCGATACGTCCAGCCGCGCGGCGGCCGGCCCCGCACCCGCGCTGACCGAGCCGGTCTGGCCAATGACCTCGACCTCGTAGTCGACGGCGCCCGGCCTGGGGTCGCGGATCAGCCGGAAGCTCACCGTATCCAGTACCCGGTCGCGGGTGGGCCGGCCCGGAGCATCCCGTTCGTCGAACCGGAAGTAGGACGCCTCGCCCGTGGCGCCGGCGAAGAGATCCGCCTTGCTGACGACCCCGCCCCAGAGGACGACATCATCCGTCGCCCGGTCGACCCGGCCGCGGTTGTCCTGGAGCGAGGGCAGGTCGTCGGGAAGCCGGGTCTGCGGCATCGTGTAGACGAGCGTCGTCCTGATCCCCGACGGCAGGGAAAGGTCCGCGCGCAGCCCGGTGTATCCGTTGGTCGTGTTGCGGTAGTCGTCGGCGGCCACAAGCCGTCGTGAGCCCAGGTTCAGCATGAAGCGACCGGCCTGGACGGTCGCCCGCGTCCCCGGACCGAACGGTTCATCGAGATCGACAGCCACATAGGCCTGCACGAGCTCGGCGGTGTTGATGTCGCCGGTCGAGATCGGAGTCAGCGCGCCCGCGCCATAAGCCCGGCTGTCGTAAAGCTCGCCGCCGAGCCTTACCGCCCCGAAGTCGTACTCCGCGAACAGGGTGGTACGCAGGCTGACAAGGTCGCTTTCAGGCTCGAAACCCGGGCGTACCTGCCCGTCGATCGCCTCGTAACGCAGCCGCGCGCTGCCCGAGATCTTCAACGGCTCCGGCGCGCCGAGCGCGCTCCTGACGGACCAGGCCGAGCGTTCCTGGGCCAGAACGGGGTGCGAAACCGCGATCGCCGCGGTCATCACCAAGAATGACAGGGCGCGGCTCGCGGTTCCCGAACGGCGGCGGCAGGGGGGAAGGGTCATGGACAACACAGGCGCTCCCTTGCCGAACGGCGGGCGTACGGCGCAGAGCAGGCCTTGGGCGCAACGCGCCGACACCGGGCGCCCGCATCGGCCCAGACGTTCTGGGTAGGACAGGAACCCGGGGTCGGCAAGAGTCTCCAGCGCCTTCGGCGCGAACGCCGGCGCGAGACCCGGCTGCTCCCTGGTGGAGCCGAGGGGAGTCGAACCCCTGACCTCCTCATTGCGAACGAGGCGCTCTACCAACTGAGCTACGGCCCCCTCTCAGAGAGAGAAGAGCGCGGCAAATACGGCGGGGCCTCCCCGGCTGTCAAGCGCAAGTCCGGCGACCCGCCCACGGCCGCCTGGACCACGCCTTGCTGGCGCCGCGGGCGACGGCTAGAAGCGGTCGGAACGCCGCCCCGGGATGTCCGCTCCATGTTCGCTCTCGTCGAGTTCGTCTTCTTTGTCCTCAGCGGCCTTCTGGGCCTGTTGATCATCGCGTTGATTGTCTCGGCGGTGCTGTCGTGGCTGGTCGCCTTCGACATCATCAACCTGCGCAACAATGTAATGAGCGGCCTCTACTATGGCCTTCAGCGTCTCATGGAGCCGCTGCTGGCGCCGATCCGTCGCTTCGTCCCGTCGCTCGGCGGCGTGGACCTGAGCTTCATCATCCTGTTCCTGGTGCTGCAGGGCGTGCAGGGCATCCTGCTGCCCGCCGCCAAGAACGCCATTCTGGGCCTGCTGATCTGACCATGCGCCTGGCCGTCCGCCTCACCCCGCGCGGCGGGCGCGACGCGGTCGAGGGATGGGCGACCGGGGCGGACGGGCGGCCCTTCCTCAAGGCGCGGGTCGCCGCCCCGCCGGTCGAGGGCGAGGCCAACGCCGCCCTGACGGCGCTGCTGTCGAAGACGCTGGGCGTCAGCAGATCCTCCGTCCGCATCGCCGCCGGCCAGACGGGCCGGCTCAAGCAGGTCGAGGTCGAGGGGCTGGACTCCGCCGCTCTGACCGCCGCCTTCGGACCGCAACCGGGAGCCTGATCATGGCCGGAAGCCAGGACTTCGCCGCCGATCCGCGCAACGCAGGCGCGCTGATCTGGCTGAACGGGAAACTGGTCACCCGCGACGCGGCCAGGGTCTCGGTGTTCGACGCCGGCTTCGTGGTCGGCGACGGCGTCTGGGAAGGCCTGCGGCTGCACAGGGGCCGGCTGCTGTTCCTGGAGAAGCACCTGGACCGCCTCTACCAGGGCGCGGACGCGATCAACCTCGATATCGGCATGAGCCGCCAGCAGATGACGGCGGCGCTGGACGACCTGCTGCGCGCCAACCGCATGGACGACGGCGTCCACCTGCGGCTGATGGTGACCCGGGGCGAGAAGACCGGCGCCAACCAGGACCCGCGCAATGCGCTGGGCGTGCCCACGGTGGTGATCCTGGCCGAGTGGAAGGTCCCCAGCCCCGCCATCGTCACCCGGGGGCTGAAGCTGGCCACGGTCGGCATCCGCTGCACCCCGGCCCACATGTTCGACATGCGCCTCAACAGCCACAGCCGGCTGAACCTGATCATCGCCCTGAACGAGGCGATCCGGGCCGGGGCCGACGAGGCGCTGATGCTCGATCCGGACGGTTTCGTGTCGAGCTGCAACGCCACCAACTTCTTCTGGGTGAAGGACGGCGAGGTTCGGACCTCGACCGGCGAGTTCTGTTTCAACGGCGTCACCCGCGCCAACGTCATCGCCCTGTGCGGCGAGGCGAAGATCCCGCTGCGCCAGGACCGCTTCCCCGTCGAGGACGCCCGCGATGCCGACGAGGCCTTCGTCACCGGCACCTTCGGCGGCCTGACCCCGGTGCGGGAGATCGACGGCCGCACCCTGCCCCACGCCCTGCCCGGCCCGCGCACGGCGGAGCTGCGGGCGCTGTACGAGGGACTGAAGGACAGGGACGCCGGGCTGTGAGCGCGCCCGTCCGCATCTGCATGTGGTCCGGGCCGCGCAACATCTCCACGGCGATGATGCGGTCCTTCGAGAACCGCTCCGACTGCGCGGTCAGCGACGAGCCCTTCTACGCCGCCTACCTGGCGGAGACCGGGCTGGACCACCCCATGCGGGACGAGGTCCTCGCCTCGCAGCCGACCGACTGGCGCGCGGTGGCGTCGGAGCTGGCCGGCCCCGCGCCCGGCGGCGCGGCGGTCTGGTACCAGAAGCACATGACCCACCACATGCTGGAGGGGTTCGGGCTGGACTGGGCCGACGGGGCGGTCAACGCGTTCCTGATACGTGATCCGGCCCGGGTGCTGGCCTCCTATGTCGTCAAGCGCGGCGAGGTCGCCCTGGCCGACATCGGGGTCGAGCGGCAGCGCGACCTGTTCGAGCGCGAGGCCGACCGGCTGGGCGCGCCGCCGCCTGTCGTCGAGGGGCGCGACGTGCTGGCCGATCCGGCCGGAACGCTGGGCCGGCTGTGCGCGGCGCTGGGCGTCGCCTTCGATCCCGCCATGCTGGCCTGGCCGGCCGGACCGCGCGACAGCGACGGGGTCTGGGCCCCGGCCTGGTACGACGCCGTCGAGCGGTCGACGGGCTTTGGCCCGCCGCCGGACGAGACCGCGCCGCCGGCCCTCTCCGACGATCTGCGCCGCATCGCCGACGCGGCGCGGCCGCACTACGAGCGGCTGGCTGCCTTCCGGCTGTAACATTCGCTCGTCAACTGTTGCCGCCGGGAGCCTTCAAGCCGTCACCGGAACAGGATACGGTCCTTCCCCATGGACAAGCCCGAGACCCACTACCCGACCTCCGGCGCCAAATGCGCCGATCTGGTCGTGCACATCGTCGGCCTCGCCTTCGCCCTGTTCGGCGGCGGCATCATGCTGGGTCTGTCGGTGGGAGTCGGCGACCTCGGCAAGGTGGCGGCCGTCGGCATCTACGCGGTGGGCATGATGACCATGCTGGGCTGCTCGATGGCCTACAACTTCGGCAAGCACACCTGGCGGCTGGTGCTGCGCCGGTTCGACCATGCGGGCATCTTCCTGATGATCGCCGGCTCCTACACGCCCTTCACGACCCAGAACCTGACCGGCGCCTGGTCGATCGGCATGACGGTCGGCGTCTGGACGCTGGCGACCCTGGGCATCCTGGGCAAGCTGTTCCTGCCGGGCCTGGGCCGCGGCTTCTGGGTGGCGCTCTACGTGGCGCTGGGCTGGATCGTGCTGGTGGCCATCAAGCCGATGATCGACGGCCTGGGCTGGGTGGCGCTGCTGCTGCTCGGCATCGGCGGCCTGATCTACTCGACCGGCGTGATCTTCTACCTGATGAAGAAGTTCCACTTCCGCCGCGCGGTCTGGCACGGCCACGTCGTCGCCGGCGCCGCCGTTCAGTACGCCGCCGTCATGGTCGGCGTGGTGTTCGCGGGTTCGCACTGAGCGCTCCGGGCGCCATCCCAAATTCCGTCATCGTCGGACTTGTTCCGACGACCCATGCGTGGTGAGGCGCCGGAAGAGGGTCGGCGACAAACGCGCAGCGATCCAGATGCCGGTGTTCATGGGTCGTCGGAACAAGTCCGACGATGACGAGCGAGGGTACAGCAAGCGCTACCCCTTTAACCGCCCAAGCACCCCCTCCGCCGCCGCCACGCCGGTGGCGAAACAGGCCTGCAGCAGATAGCCGCCGGTCGGGGCTTCCCAGTCGAGCATCTCGCCGGCGACGAACACGCCGGGCAGCGCCGTCAGCATCAGGTGCTCATCCACCGCAGACAGCGCCACGCCGCCGGCGGTCGAGATCGCCCGGTCGATGGGCGCGACGCCGGTCAGGGTCAGCGGCACGGCCTTGATCTTCGAGGCCAGGGCGCCCGGGTCGAGCGGCAGGTCGACGCCGTGCCCCTCGCGCAGCAGGTTGGCCTCGGCCGGCGACAGGTGGATCAGCTTGCGCAGCCGGGTGGCCACCGACTGGCCCTTCTCGCCGCGATGCAGGCGGGCGGTCAGCTGCTGGCGGGTCATGGCCGGCCGCAGATCGATGGTCAGGGTCGCCGACCCGCTCGCCAGGATCGCCTCGCGCAGGACCGGCGACAGCGCATAGACCGCCCCGCCCTCCAGCCCGTAGCCGGCGATCATGGCGTCGCCCTTCACCGTGCGGTCGCCGAAGGTCAGTGCCACACTCTTCAGCGGCTGACCGGCGAAGCGCTCGCGGAACACATCGCTCCAGCCGACCGTAAAGCCGCTGTTCGAAGGCTTGAACGGCGTCAGGGCCACGCCCTTCTCCGCCAGATGCGGCGCCCATCCGCCATCCGAACCCAGCCGCGCCCAGCTTGCGCCGCCGAGCGCAAGAACCGTCGCGTCGGGCCTCTCCACGGTCTCGCCCTCGGCCAACCGGAAGCGAAGACCGCCATCGGCGTTCCAGCCCAGCCATTCGCTGCGGGTGCGGAAGGTCACGCCGAGGGTCTCCAGCCGCGCCAGCCAGGCGCGCAGCAGCGGCGAGGCCTTCATGGCGCGCGGAAAGACCCGGCCGCTGGAGCCGGTGAAGGTTTCCTGCCCCAGGTCCGCCGCCCAGGCGGTCAGCGCCTCGGGCGGAAAGGCGTCCAGCAGCGGCGCCAGGCGTTCGGAGGCCTCGGCGTAGCGACCCTTGAAGGCCTCCAGATCCTCGGAGTGGGTCAGGTTCAGACCGCCGCGCCCGGCCATCAGGAACTTGCGCCCGACGGTCGGCATCTTCTCGTGCACGGTGACGGCCAGACCGGTCTGCGCCAGCCGCTGGGCCGCCATCAGACCGGCGGGGCCGCCGCCGATGACGGCGACGGTCTTGGAGGAGTTGCTCATGCGCTGGCCATGCTCTCTGGAGCGCGGGAGGGCACGGGCCGGTCGGGGCCATGCACTGCAGTGCGTG